>JAEZIX010000010.1 GCA_023415935.1 Cyanobacteria bacterium OH_CDB_20
CAAGTACCTTGTTGAGGAGCGCAGCATCCGCATCCGTGTGTAAGACCTGAAATGTCTTTAATTTCTTTACATTTTGTCCATTTTCCTTCTTGTGGAATAGGAGCAGGGCTTCCTTTAACGCCGCGAGCTACACAACATTGGTTTTCGATTTCGTGTGTCAATTGAATGTGATCCATGGGACCTCCTTTTATTAATTACAATGTTTATACTCTATTTTAGTAGCATGTCCTAACCCAAGTTGCTACCAATAAAATTATATTATAAAAAAAATTGAATGTGAAAAAAATCTCGATATTAATCACTGAATTTTAATTTTATAAGAGTATAAATATAGCTTAAAGTAAATGAGATAAGGTTTCTTTTTGTTTTTCCGTGTTTTCTGTTTTTGAAGTAGTACGGAATTTCTTTTATTTTAAAGTTTTTATTGTGTTTGTTAAGTTTGAATAAGATTTCTTCTATGATGTCAAAATTTTCGCATTTAAGATTAAGTTCTTTTAGTTGTTTTGTGTCATAAAGTTTTAGACTGTTTGAAATATCCTTACAGTTTAGACCTAGGAAGAATCCGTATGTCTTATTTAATGTTTGGGATAAAATTTTCAGAATAAAATTGTTGTCTGTTTTTCCGCCATCAATGTACCTTGAGGCGATTACAACATCAAAATCATCTTTGTATTTCAAAAGCTCTAATAAAAATTCAGGGCTGTGGGAGCCGTCTGCGTCCATAAAAATTGTTTTTATGCCATTTGTGGATTTTATGCCAGTTTCTACCGCATTGCAGTAGTTATTTCCTTCTTGCCTTTTAATATAAGTTACATTGTTTTTAAGGCAAATTTCTTCAGTGTTATCAGTGGCTTCAATTGTGTCTATAACTAATATTTCATAGGAATAGCCACTGTTTTTCATTATTGCAGAAAGTTTTGGCAAAATTTCTTTTAAATTTTCAGCCTCTTCATATGCAGGTATAATTATGCTTACATCAATTTTATTCATTTTTACATTATACAGAATAGCCACCTATTTGCTACATCATGAAGTTTGATTAAGAATTGGAAAAAAAAACAAACTGCTTATATGATATTAATGAGTATCTGTGTCTAAACACGCAGAAAAAGACCCTAAATTGAGGAGGTTTAAATTAATGAAACTTTTGCATAAAAGTCTTATGGGACTTGTATTTGCATTCTTTATAACAATGATAATGCCGCATTCTGCTCACGCAGCAGCTGCTTTTCCGACAATATCAATAGGAATGACTAACGCTAATACTCCACAGGAGTTTACACAGGGTGTACAAATCCTTGTTATGCTTACAATACTGGCATTAGCTCCAAGTATTTTAATCATGACAACAGCGTTTATAAGAATAATTATTGTTCTTGCTCTTACGAGGCAAGCAATTGGTACATCATCTCTTCCTCCCAATCAGGTTCTAGCAGGGCTTGCGTTAATTTTGACATTCTTTGTTATGGCTCCTACTTTTAACAAAATCAATAATGATGCGGTGCAGCCATATCTTAAAAACCAGATAACGCAACAGGTTGCACTTGAAAAAACGATTCAACCGATGCGTGAATTTATGATTAAACATACTAATGAAAAAGAGATTGCGCTCTTTATGAATATGGCAAAAATCGAGAAACCTAAGAACTGGAAGGATGTTCCGACATATATTATCTTGCCTTCGTTTGTTTTAAGTGAATTAAAAGTTGCATTTACAATCGGTTTTGTTATATTCTTGCCGTTCCTAGTTATTGATATTATTGTCGCAAGTATTCTTGTTTCGATGGGTATGGTATTCTTGCCGCCAACAGTTGTTGCAATGCCTTTCAAGATAATATTGTTTGTACTTATAGACGGCTGGTACCTAATAACCAAGTCGCTTTTGGAAAGTTTTATGGTGTAAAGGAAGTATAGGATGGACCAGTCACAGTTTTTAACTTTATTACAGAGTGTTTTATTTTTAATATTGGAGCTCTCAGCGCCAGTGCTTCTTGTAAGTGTGGTGGTGGGGCTTACAATAAGTATTTTTCAGTCGGTTACTCAGATACAAGAGTCAACTCTTACCTTTGTACCTAAAATTATCGCGGGTATTTTGACCCTTATTCTAACTCTGCCGTGGATGATGAATACTTTTATACACAGCGTTACTGAATGGTTTAATCAAATAAAAGGTATGATTTAGATGGGATTATTGATTTAAGAAATGGATTTATTACAACTCTTATCAGTAAAAAATATTATTGGCTTTGTTATTATAATAACAAGGCTTTCAGGCATGATTACGACTGCACCGTTTTTTTCAACATATCCTATTCCTAATCAAATAAAAGTTTGGCTTGTTACGCTTGTTGCTTTTGTAATTTATCCAATGGTAGTTGCAAAAACCCATTTTACAGCTCCTACGGATATGATCGAGATGACTTTGGTTCTTGCAAAAGAGTTTGCAATAGGAGCGCTAATTGGTTTTCTTGCGAGTTTGATTATCGGCGCTGTTCAAATGGGCGGACAAATTATTGCAATGCAATCAGGACTTGCAATGAGTAACGTGTTTGACCCGACAACGCAATCGCAAGTGCCTATCATAAGTGAATTTTATGTTTTGCTTACGATGGTCGTGTTTTTTGCAATAGACGCGCATCACTGGCTTTTTGCAATTGTTTATCAAAGTTTTATGAAAATACCGCCGGGTCTTAATCTCGTGATTGCTCCTCAAATGGTTGAGCAGGTTTTATATCTTTCTTCTAAGATGTTTGAAGTTGCGGTAGGACTTGTAATGCCTGTTTTTTGCGTTCTGTTTGTTCTTGAGGTTTTACTGGGAGTGCTTTCAAAAATGATACCGCAGATGAATATCTTTATGGTTTCTCTTCCAATAAAAATATATCTCGGTTTATTTTTAATGATGATGTTTATGCTTCACGTTGAAGATTATATTGTACAGGTAATTCAAACCTATATGGCAAGTATAGTTAAGATGTTTATGTAAGGGGAAAAATGGCAAACGAAGAAAAAACAGAAAGCGCCACCCCCAAACGACGGGATGATGAGCGGAAGAAAGGAAACATACCCAAAACACAGGATTTTACTTCTGCGTTGATGCTTTCTGTCTCAATAGGGCTTGTCATAATGATGTCGCCTAAAATCATGGCTGATATGGAAAGAGTTATGTACTATGCCTTCAGTGATTTCAATATTGCAATATCTGATACCAAAGATTTGATGGGCTTTTTGGCTCCTTATGCTCAAATAACTGGTATAATAGTTGTGCCGTTTTTAGTTATATTAATGGTGCTCGCTCTTCTTGTTGTAAGAATGCAGGTCGGATTTGTATTTGCATCTGAGAGGATAAAGCCTACTCTTGACAGGCTTAAACCTACTGCAATTCTTCAAGGTTTAAAGAGAATTTTCAACCCGTTTGCGGTCAAAAATCTTGTCGAACTGACAAAAAATATTTTGAAAGTTATTATTGTCGGAAGCTGCGGCTATTCAGTAATTAATTCAAGAAAAGAAGAGCTCTTCGCTTTGATTGGTATGGATGTACAGACTTCGCTTGCCGTACTAAGCAGTATATTGGTTAACATGCTTATAAACATGTGCGCAGTTATGTTGATACTGGGCTTTTTAGATAAAAAATATCAGGACTATGAGTATGAAAAGTCAATTAAAATGACTAAACAAGAGATAAAAGATGAATATAAAAATGTTGAAGGGGATCCTAAAATCAAAGCAAGAATTAAATCTGCACAAATGAAGATGATGAGACAAAAGATGATGGCGCAGGTACCTACGGCAGATGTTGTTGTTACAAACCCTACACATTATGCTGTTGCGATAAAATATGATAGAAAAGTTTCTGCAGCGCCAATTGTTGTAGCCAAAGGTGTTGACTATATTGCTTTTAAAATAAAAGAGATTGCCCAGGAAAATAAGGTTCCTATTGTTGAAAATAAACCTCTTGCAAGATCTTTATATAAGCTTGTTCCCGTGGATGGTGTGATTCCGGCAGATTTATATGTAGCAGTAGCCGAAGTTCTCGCTTACGTATATAATAGAAATAAGACTGGGGTTTAATTAATGAATTTTAACTTGGCAAGTATACTAAAAAATAATGACGTAGTCCTAGCGGTAGGGCTTGTTATCATTATTTGTATGATGGTACTTCCTTTGCCTCCTCAGCTTTTGGACTTTTTATTAACAATAAATATTTCACTCTCAATAATGATAATGCTTGTTTGTTTGTTTACAAAAGAGCCTTTGGATTATTCATCATTTCCTGTGATCCTTTTGATTGCAACGATTTTTAGATTGGGTCTAAATGTAAGTTCAACAAGATTAATTCTGCTTTATGGTGAAGCAGGAGAAGTAATACACTCGTTTGGTGAGTTCGTTGTAGGCGGTAACTACGTTGTAGGTTTTATTCTTTTTATAATACTTGTAATTATTAACTTTATGGTAATTACAGGTGGTGCAAGCCGTGTCGCTGAAGTATCTGCAAGGTTTACATTGGATAGTATGCCGGGTAAACAATTGAGTATTGATGCGGATTTAAACTCTGGATTGATAAACGAAGAACAGGCAAAAGCGAGAAGAAGAAAACTTGAAAGAGAAGCAGATTTCTACGGTACAATGGATGGTGCTTCGAAGTTTGTAAAAGGTGATGCAACAGCAGGTATCATTATTACAGTTATTAATATTGCTGCAGGGTTGGTTATAGGTGTTTGGCAGTTAAAAATGGATGTCATGACTGCTGCCGGTACTTACACATTGCTTACTGTTGGAGACGGTCTTGTTTCTCAAATTCCTGCACTTCTTATATCTTTTGCAACAGGTTTGATAATTTCAAGAGCAGCCGGTCAAGATACTTCCTTAAGTGATGATATCAAAAGGGAAATGTTCTCTAATCCTATTGTTTTAGGAGTTGTATCAGGGTTGCTAGGGCTTTTAGGAATAGTTCCGGGTATGCCAACAATTCCTTTTCTTGGAGTCGCTGCAGTAGTTGGATATCTCGGCTATAAGAAATCCAAGGAAATAGCTGATAAAAAAGTTGCCGATGAAAAACAAAAACAAGATGATGAAGAAAAACAAAAACTTGATAAAATTGCTAAAAAACGTAAAAAAGCAACCAGAGAAAGTGTTATGGAGCTTCTTACAGTTGAAGCTATTGAGATAGAAATAGGTTACAGGCTTGTACCTCTTTTAGATGTTGAAAAGGGTGGCGACTTGCTTGAGAGAATTGCCCAAATAAGAAGACAGACAGCGCTAGAGCTTGGTATTGTTCTTCCTTCTATAAGGGTGCGTGATAACTTGCAGCTTGCGCCAAATAATTACCAGATTAAACTTAAAGGTGTTGCTTTAGAATCAGGCGAGATTTATGTTGATAGATTCTTAGCCATGAATTCAATGGGAGGAGAAGAAAATCCTAATATTCAGGGAATTCATGCCGTAGAACCTGCGTTTGGTCTTCCTGCAATTTGGGTTGAAGATAAAGATAAAGAATTAGTTGAAGCTCAAGGCTATACTGTTGTCAGCCCTTCTGCTGTTGTTTCTACTCATATTACTGAAGTTATTAAGAAAAATGCTTCAGAAATTCTCTCAAGAGCGGACGTTCAACAGCTTATTGATAATCTTAAAAAAGAAGTGTCAGAAGAGTATGTAAACGATTTGATGAAAGAGATTTCAACTGCTGAAGTTCAGCAAGTTATGCAAAACCTTTTAAAAGAAAGACTTTCAGTAAGAGATTTAAAAACCATTCTTGAAACTACAAGTTTGCAGGGCAGATTAAGTAAAAATCCTGATTTCCTTACAGAACAGGTACGTCAGGCTTTAGCTAGAAGTATATGCAGGCAAAATCTCTCTGATACAGGTGATTTGCTTGTTATTACATTATCGCCTGATATTGAAAATACAATTGTTCAAGGTATAAGTCCTGATGGTCAAAATCTAATGCTTGCACCTGATTTTACAAAAAGACTTTTGGATTCTTTGAACCTTGAACTTGAAAAAGCTATTACAAACCACGGTTCTCAGCCGGTAATTTTATGTTCTTCACCGGTGAGATTGCCTTTTAGAAGATTAATTGAAAGAACCTATCCTCAAATCTCAGTTATGTCGTATAATGAAATCAGCAACAATACAAAAGCAAAATCTGTAGGTGTTGTTCAGTTTACGGCAAAAGCAGGAGTGCAAAGGTAATTTATGAAAAATTATATTTCGAAAAATGCAAAATTTAGAATAATACCAACAGATCCGGAAGGCGCTACGGTTGTTACCGTTGAAGATATTGCTCTTGATTATTTTACAATCAAACCTGAAACAGAAGAAGGTTTAAAACCTCAAGAACATATTGAATTCTTTTCTTTAACGCCTCAGGGTTTATTATATTTCGAGTCAATAATAAAAGAAATTTCAGAAGACGGAATAAAAGTTTTATACCCAATATCACACAAATTTTTGCAAAGAAGAGAATATACAAGGGTTGATTTGGATAAGGCGATAGAGCTTTATGATGAAACAACTCCAATACCTTCTAAAATTATAGATATTAGTGCTGGAGGCCTCAAACTGTCTTCAACAGAACAGCTTTTATTAACAAAAGATTATAAAATAAGCGTTAATCTTGACGTTAACGTTTCGGTAAATTGCTTGTTTCATCCTATAAGAATTGAATCCGATAATATGCTTGGATATACAGTATCCGGTCGATTTATGTTACTTAAGAATATTGATAGAATAGCATTAGTGCAATATTGCTTTAAAAAGCAAATGGAAAACCAAAATAAATAAGTGAGAAAAGCGAATGTATTCAAAAGATGTAGCTACTTTTATTGCTAGTCTTTCTGTTTTAGTTCTGGGAACAGTGTTTTTTGTGCATGTTTACTGCTTTGATTATTCTCTTTTAAAGTATTCTTTCTTTACAAGAGTTCTCCCTGCTTCAGCTTTGCTGGGTTTATTCGGGTATTTTATAGGTAAGATATTAGATTATGCAAAAGTTAAAAAATAGTGCAATATATAAATTGTATAAAGACCTTAAAGGTTTATTCACCTCAAAAGAAAGAAGATTAAGTTTTGAGTTTGCATTTTCAACCTGTCTTGTTATATTTGCAATAGTATTTTTAATGTCATTTTTTATAAAGTCTTCATTAAATACGTTGAATTACAAGTATAATGACCAATCAGACTCTTTTAGATTATCTTTGGCCGCAACAATTATTGATGCGCTGAACGAGGATGTAAAAAGCGGTGATTATGCCAACGTAACTAAGATGGTTCAGCATATGATAACTAACAGAGTTATTGCATACGTAATTATTGCTGAAAAATCAACCGGAAAAATTGTTTATTCTACAGTTTCTAAAAAAACATACAAGTTAACTAAAAATGGAGAAATAAGCAGTAGAAATAGTGTTTTTGGGGTATCAGAATATCTTAAAAGTAATGATGACAAGTATTCAATATATCTTGGTTTTTATAAGGATACTATTTTTAAAGAAACGTACGCAGATGTAACAAAACATTCGACTTATTTTGCTATTTCGTTTTTATTTGTAGGTTTCTTACTAGCGCTTGTTCTTTCGGGTAAAGTTACTAATCCTTTAGATTCTTTGATAAAAGCAACCAGTGAATTTGAAAAAGGGGACTTGTCTAACAGAGTTGAATTGACTTCTTATGCTGAGATTAATGAACTTATAAGTTCATATAATTCAATGGTAGATACACTTCAAAGGTTGTATAGTTCTTTGGAAGCTAAAGTGCAGGAAAGAACCAGACAGTTAGAAGATGCCTATGAGGAGCTCCAAAGCACTCAGGCTATGATGGTTCATTCAGAGAAGATGAAATCTTTAGGTGAACTTGTTGCCGGTATTATGCATGAGATAAATAACCCTATTAACTTTATATATGGCAATTTAAGCCATCTTTCAAACTATTCTAATGATTTGGTTAGAATAATTGATGAGTTTTCAAAATATGAAAATGAACTTTCCGAAGAACACCTCAAAGAGATCAAGGGATTGAAATCAGAACTTGATTACGCATTTATAAAATCAGATTTGCCTGATTTGATTAGAAGCTGTAAAGAAGGCACAGAAAGAACAAAGAACATTATCCTTGATTTGAAAAACTTCTCAAGGATGGAAGAAATTGCATTAAGTAATGTTGATTTACCAAAGGAAATCGATACTACTTTAAACATACTTCACAACAAATTGAAATATAATATAAATGTTCACAAAGAATATCAGGACAATCTCCCGAGAATTGAGGCATACGGCGGTCAATTGAACCAGGTATTTATGAACATTCTTGATAATGCCGCATATGCAATATCAGGAAGCGTTGATGAAGATGATAAAGACCACAAGGGTGATATCTGGATTAGAATAAAAACGGTAGATAATAATGTTGAAATCGAGTTTGAAGATAACGGAAAAGGTATGCCTGAAGATGTAATCGCAAAGATTTTCAATCCGTTTTTTACAACAAAACCTGTAGGTCAAGGCACAGGGCTTGGAATGTCAATCAGTTACAAAGTTATAAAAAATCATAATGGTGAGATAAAAGTAGAATCTGAAGTGGGAAAAGGGACTAAGTTTAGCATTAAACTTCCTATAACAAGGGAAAAAGAAGCGGCACTGCTTGTTGAGAAAAAGCCGGCTTTAGTTAAAGAAAACAGTGATGAGATTGTAATAATAGAATAGTAGAGTGATATGGATTTATACAGAATATTAATTGTTGATGATGAAGAAGATAATTTAGCGCTTTTATACAGAACGTTAAGAGGGAAATATGAGATTTATAAAACAACTTCCCCATTGCACGCGCTTGAAATATTGAAAGATACGCCTGTTGATTTGGTTCTTTCTGATCACAAAATGCCAGAGATGGACGGCGTTGAGCTTTTGAAAAGGGTATATGACGATTATCCTGATACAATGAGGCTTTTGGTTACTGCATATACTGATGCAAGTATCCTAATTGATGCGATTAATTACGCAAAAATATACAGATACATTAAAAAACCATATGGTCCTGATGAGCTTTTACTTACTGTTGCAAATTCGCTTGAATATTTGCAGCTTAAAAAAGACAATGAGATGCTTATTACTGACTTGAAAGATTTATTTTCAGGAACTATTAAGGCGATTATTGAGGCCTTGGATGCAAAAGACTCTTTTACTTTGGGTAGAAGCAGGCGTGTTACATTTTATACTATGAAAATGGTCAACAAGATGAATATTCTTGATTCTGATCTTGCAAACAAAATTGAACTTGCAGGATTGCTTCATGATATTGGTATGATTGGTGTTTCAGATGAAATTCTGTATAAAGTTGAAAAGCTAACCTCAGATGAGTTTGAAGAAATTAAAAAACACGTAAAGCACGGGGTTAGAATACTTGAAGACATTAAACAACTGAAAGATGTTGTAGAAATTATAAAATATCACCATGAACATTTTGACGGAAATGGCTATCCTTTTGGATTAAAAGGCGAAGAAATACCATTGGGCTCAAGGGTTATTGCAGTAGCAGACGCTTTTGACGGAATGCTTTCTTCAAGAGCATACAGAAATGCACTCGAACCTTATGAGGCATTAGAAAAGTTAAAAGCCCTTTCTGGCAAGCAATTTGATCCTCAGCTTGTAGATATTTTTGAGCAGATTCTTCCTGAAACAATAGAAGAAATCAAAAGCTATGAAGCTATAAGTTATAGAGACAAAGAGTAATCCTTTTGAAATTTTTGAATTATTTCTCCTCATAAAATTACTACAAGGTGTTTTATGGGGTCATAGTTTGTGCTAAAATTTAAGCAAAGATTATAAATTAAATATAGGCGTAAAAATTATGAGAATGTCAAAACTTTTTGTTCAAACTCTAAGAGAGTTTCCAGCTGATGCTGAAGTAGCAAGCCATAAGCTCCTTGTTAGAGCTGGCTATATTAGAAAACTTACAAGCGGAATCTACAATTACCTTCCTCTTATGTGGAAAGTACTAAAAAAAGTTGAGAAGATTGTAAGAGAAGAAATGGATGCAGCCGGCGCTCAAGAAATTCTTATGCCTTTTGTTCAGCCTAAAGAACTCTGGGATGAATCAGGCAGATGGCAAGTATACGGTAAAGAACTTATGCGTATGAAAGACAGGCATGGTAGAGATATGTGCCTTGGACCAACACACGAAGAAGTTGTTACCTCTATTGCAAAAGAGGGCATTCGCTCTTATAAACAATTACCTGTTAATTTATATCA
This sequence comes from Cyanobacteria bacterium OH_CDB_20, assembly GCA_023415935.1. Lineage (GTDB taxonomy): Bacteria > Cyanobacteriota > Vampirovibrionia > Gastranaerophilales > Gastranaerophilaceae > JAEZIX01. The sequence goes on from JAEZIX010000010.1 coordinate 10,239, forward strand.
AATTCAATCAAAATTCAGAGATGAAGTAAGACCTAGATTTGGCTTGCTCAGAGGCCGTGAATTTATAATGAAAGATGCTTATAGCTTTGACGTTGATGAAAAAGGACTTGATGTTTCCTACGAAATTATGGCTCAGGCATACCGCAATATTTTTGAAAGATGCGGGCTTGAAACCAAGATGGTTCAATCAGATTCAGGCGCAATAGGCGGAAGCGTTTCTCACGAATTTATGGTATTAGTAAACGAGGATGCTGAAAATAATGCAGGCGAAAACGATGTTTTCTACTGCGAAAAATGCAGTTATGCTGCAAATTCAAACCATGCAGTATCAAAACTTCCTAAGGCGAATACCGTTGGTAATTTTGATTCTTGTACAATTATCGACACTCCAAACACAAAAACTATTGATGAGCTTGCAGAGTATTTAGAGGTTCCTCCGACAGTTATTTGTAAAGCATTGGTATATGTTATCGATGGCGAATACGTCTTGGCACTTATCCGGGGCGACAAAACAGTTGAAGAAACAAAACTTATGAATGTTTTTGCAGGAAATGAAATAAGAATTGCAAGACCGGATGAAATTGAAAAAATTATGGAAAATAATGGCCTTTCAGCTGCTATTGGATTTATTGGGCCAAAAGAGCTCCAAGGCGTTAAAATAGTTGCAGATAAAACCGTAAAAGATCTTAAAAACTTTGTAATAGGCTGTAATGAAACAGATAAACATATGATAGGCTCAAATTGGGAAGTTGATGTAGATTTACCTGAAATGATTGAAGACATAAGGCTTGTAGAGCAAAATGATATCTGTCCTGAATGTGGCGAAAAATTAAAAGTCACAAAAGGAATTGAGGTTGGTAATATCTTTAAACTAGGTACAAAATACTCAAAAGCTATGAATGCTACGTTTACAGATGTTGACGGTAGAGAAAAGCCTTTTATTATGGGATGTTACGGTATAGGTATTTCAAGAACGGCATCAGCCGCTGTTGAACGTCATCATGATGACTTTGGAATATGCTGGCCTTTGGCACTTGCTCCTTATCAAGTTGTTGTAATTCCTGTCAGCACTAAAGATGAAAAGCAAATGGAAGTTGCAGAAAGCCTTTATAAACAGTTTAAAGATGCCGGGCTTGAGCCTTTGATTGACGATAGAGACGAAAGACCTGGTGTTAAATTCAAAGATGCAGAATTAATTGGGATTCCATTCCGCATTACCGTTGGAAAAACAATTGAGCAAGGTCTTGTTGAGTTTAAAGTTCGTCAAACGGGCGAGATGTCAACTATTACACCTGAAGAGGCAGCAAGTAAAGTTATAGATATAGTGAAAAATGCAAAACTCTAATTTAGAACTTACAATAGCTCATTTATATCCTAAACTTCTCAATATATACGGGGATTTTGGGAATATTGTAGCCTTTAAAAACAGATGTGAGTTGAGGGGAATAAAAACTAATCTTGTTAATATCAATATTGATGATGATATTGATATTGATAATATCGATTTTTTCTTTATTGGCGGAGGGCAAGATAAACAGCAGATAGAGGTTGCTCACGAGCTTCAGAAGCGAAGAGAACAGCTTGTTAAGGCAAGAGATTTGGGAAAAGTTTTTCTTTCAATCTGCGGGGGATATCAGCTTTTTGGAAAGTATTATCAACCTCATGATGCTGAAAAACTTATGGGCATTGAGCTTTTAGATGCTTATACGGTTGCTGGAAATAATAGATTTATTGGAAATGTTACGATAGAATCAGATTTTGTTGAGCCTAAAACTCTTGTGGGGTTTGAAAATCACTCAGGGCTAACATATTTAGAAGAAGGTACGGTTCCAATAGGGAAAGTTATTGTTGGAAATGGCAACAACGGCAAGGATTTGTATGAAGGCGCACGAAAAGTAAATGTTTTTGGAACATATCTTCATGGCTCTCTGCTCCCTAAAAACCCTCATTTTACTGACTATTTGATAACACTTGCACTAAAGGCAAAATACAGACAAGATATTGAACTTGAAGATCTTGATAGCACCCTTGAATTCAAAGCCCACAATGCAGTTGTAGGTAAGGCATATTAATTAAAAAGAAAACATTTTACTTTGCTTTTGCTTTCGATATCGATTAGTGGCGGATTTTTTTCTCTGCAAATTTTCATTACGCTTTCGCACCTTGGAGAAAACGGACAACCCATTATCTTATCTTGAATTGAAGGTGGTTGGCCTTGCATAGTTTCAAGTTTATTTGTATTTATATCTGGTAATGCTTTTAAAAGGGCTTTTGTGTAAGGATGTTTAGGTTTTTTAAAAAGTTCTTTACTTGTTGAATATTCAACGATAGAACCAGCGTACATTACAGCGATTTTATCAGAGTTTTCGGCAACCAAGCCTAAATCATGCGATATAAGAATAATCGAGGTATTATATTTTTCTTTTATTTCTTTTAATAGCTCCATAATTTGTGCCTGAACGGTAACATCAAGAGCTGTTGTCGGTTCATCAGCAATGATAATATCTGCGTTGCAGGCTAAAGCCATTGCAATGATAACCCTCTGGCGCATGCCGCCTGAGAATTCATGCGGGTAGCTGTTTAATCTTTCTTTTGGATTTGGTATTTTAACTTTTTCTAAGGCTTCAATGGCTTTTTCTATTGCTTCTTGCCCTCTTATACTTTGATGAAGTTCAATTACTTCAAGCATCTGATTTTCTATTGTGTACAGAGGGTTGAGCGAAGTCATCGGATCTTGCGGGATTAGTGCAATATGCTTTCCCCTTATTTTTTGCATTTTGTTCTCGTCAAGTTTTAGAAGGTCTTGTCCTTTATATAAAATTTCACCCTCGGTTATCGTTGCTGTGTTAGGTATAAGCCTTAAAACAGACATTGCGGTCAGTGTTTTTCCGCAGCCTGATTCTCCTACAATTGCAAGAGTTTCTTTTTCTTTCAGGTCGAAATTTACTCCTTGGAGAGCATTAAACATACCGTTTTTAAGGTTAAAAGCAAGTGTTAAGTTTTTTACTTCTAAAATATTTTGCATAGAAGTTATTATACTTCAATTTCGCCCGTAAAAGAATAGTCAGCTCTACCATACATATAGATATCTTTTTGAGGGTTTTTAATATCGCCTTCCCATTCAATGGTGAGAGAGCCTCCGGGCAAATTAACATTAACTTTTTTATCTAAGAGGTCATTTAAAATACCGGCTGTAACCGTTGCACAGGCTCCAGTTCCGCAAGCAAGAGTAATCCCACATCCTCTTTCCCATACGTCTATATTAATTTCGCTTCTTGAAAGTATTTTAACAAACTCTACATTTGTTTTTTCAGGGAACATCTTATGTGTTTCAATGTGTCTTCCGTATTTTAGTGCCAGTTTTTTTGTATCCTCATCGGTAAATATTATGCAGTGTGGATTTCCCATACTTACCGCGTTTGCTTTAAAGATTTTATCATCTGCTAAAATCTCAAAATTTAAATTATTTTGTGATAAAACAGGTATCTTTTTAGGTTCTAAAATCGGATTTCCCATATTAACTTTAACAGTGTTTTCGTCGATGATTTCAGGGATTATAGTCCCAGCTTCTGTTTCGACGGTAAAAATTTTCTTGTCTATGATTTTCTTTTCATAAACATATTTCGCAAAGCATCTTATTCCGTTTCCGCACATCTGGGCGATAGTACCGTCAGAATTGTAGAAAAACCAACCTATATCTGTATTTTTGGTCTCAGGGTTTATTATGATAAGTCCATCAGCTCCAATGCCAAAATTTCTGTCGCATAGTTTTTTAGCGAGCTCTGATTTTTCTATATTAACTTTTTTATATTCTTCAAAGTCTAATATTATAAAGTCATTGCCAAGACCTTGCATCTTTGTAAAACGAATTTTTGTCATAGAAACCTCTTAATTATACAGAAAACTTTTTCTTTTCTTCTTTTTCTTAGGAATTGATTTTGTGCTGCATTCAGGTTGATATTTATATTGTGAATCTGATTGTACCACTTCTGAGGCAGGATTGAAAACTCTAGCCTGAAGAGTATCTAAATATTTACTATCTAAGTGAGCGTAATCAAACAGTACAACGCCGTCTGCTCCAACTTTTCTTGATTCTTGAATTTGCATAAGCAAATCGTCAAAAGCACCGCCCATAAAGGTTACAAATAGCCCAGGATAAACCTTTGTGCAAGGAAGTGTGTTATCTTTTATGTCTTTCATCATAGAAGCTGCTGTATTTTTATCACTCGTAAGTATCAAAGGAGTTAATCCGTTGACATAGTTGTTCAAAGACCATGTCTTCCAATCTTGCATTTTTGTATCAAGACTTTTTTGTCTATCAGGGAATACAACAGTTGTAAGAGTGATGTTTTCAGCTGAGGTAATTTCTTTAACTGTCTTTACGAAGTTTGTTATTTTATTTTGTCTGAATTGCGCCCATATATACCAGTTTGGAGTGTTGTATTTTATATCAATAGGATCAACTTGGTAAAGGCTTGCAAATTCATTTCTTGCGTATTTTGTATAGCCCCAGTTTGTCATATCGTAGTTGGAATATTTTGGCTCAACAGATTGCGGATATCTTATGTAGTCAAGATTTATACCATCAGGATGGTATTTGCAAATGATTTCTCTAATTACTCTAATAAGATAATCTTGGACTTCAGGGTTAGCAGGGTCTATAAAATAACCGTTGTGCTCTGATAGTGAGGCAACAGGAGTTTCGGAGTTTACGCCTGCTTTGGTTGTATTTGCCCAGTCAGGGTATACGCTCAAAATATGTCTTGGGTTATCTTTAGGGTTGTTGTTTCCAACATAGAAGGTTTCAAACCAGATGTTAATTTTGATATTTCTCTTTTTGCACTCATCTACCCAAATCCTCAAAGGGTCAAATCCTGTAAATTCTTCTCTTTGGTTTGTTATTCCGTAACTGTTTAGAACTTCGCTAGGATATATTGTTTTTGCATGGAAATAAGTTTCTAAAAATATATTTGTAATTCCCGCACTTTGAATTCTATCTATTGTTTTGATGATTTCTTCAGGTGTTTTTTCAGTAGGTCTTACCCAAATGCCTTTTAGTTCTTTGGGCTGATATGGTATAGCATTCTTGATGGCCATATTAGCTGCATCCATTGCATCATTGATATAGATTTGAGCGTTATCTTGATCTTTTTCGGCTTTACGCATCAACTCTTTTGAGCGGTTTATGTAAACAACTGCTTTTTTGTCATCGTATAAAATATCACGCTCTCTATAATATTGCATAAGAGCGTTAGCCTCTTTAATTTTCTCTTTTGCAGCAAATATAAGGCTGTCAGGGGTATAGAAAACTTTGATTTTTTTATTTTCAGGGTCAATATAAATTTTAGAACCTATTGATATATTTTCATTTATCCATTTTTTTGCAGCCCCGTGGCCACTTATAACAAAACCATCCATAGGAATAATTGAATCTGCACCATTTATTTGAACTACTGTATTGTCTATTACAATAGCTTCTGAACCGAATTCGTTTGTTCCTGTTCTTAATCCGAAATCAGGAGTGTATATAATTAACTGATTACTCCCTCTTAATCCAGGATAGTACCTGTTCATGACGTTAGAAGTAGGGTCTATTGTGCTTATTCCATAGGCTGCCTCTTTGTATATAAATTCAATAGGAATTTCCTGCGCTGATTTTGGTATTTTATATTTTGGCATTGGGGGAACAAGTGGATCTGTCGCCGGGCAAGCTGTATTTGTTATGTTTGATACAGGGATATTTGTCTGCTTTGTTGTATCAGTCTTTTTTACTGTATTTACAGCCGAAGTAGTATTTTGTTTTGCCTGAGTAGTAGCAGGTCTGCTTGATACAGTTGGCTTTACTGTTGTGGCAACTGGTTTTGTATTTGCCGCTATTGGTTTTGAAGCTGGCGTAACCTTACTTGCAGGCTTAACTGCCGCAGGTGTTTTAGTCCCTACTGTTGTTGTGCTTACCGTTTTTGTAGGTGCTGAAAAAGTCTTAAGTACTGTTGTATCAGCATACGCAGGTGATATAAATATTAAAGTTAATATAATTGTTAGTATTTTATTTAGTAATTTCATAATAATATAGTACATCATCAAAATAGTTTGTTAATCGACAATTTAGTTTATTTATCATAATTAAAAAATAATTAATTTTGTCGGCTAATTGTGCTTTTTATATTATTATAAAAATATCTTATAGGAGCAAATTCTTAATGAAATATAAAGATTATTATGAAACCTTAGGTGTTGAAAGAGGCGCAACTGAAGCGCAAATCAAGGCTGCATACAGAAAACTGGCAAGAAAATTTCATCCGGATGTTAACAAATCCAAAGATGCAGTTGATAAATTTAAAGACATAAACGAAGCATACGAAGTGCTTTCAGATAAAGAAAAGCGTCAAAGATATGATAGTCTTGGTGCAAACTGGCAGTCAGGTTCTGATTTTACTCCACCTCCTGGATTTGAAGGCTTTAATTTTAATCAAAATTATGGCGGACAAAGAGTTTATACTCAAGATTTTGGCGATCTTGGTGGCTTTTCTGACTTTTTCAGTTCATTATTTGGTGATTTTGCTTCAGGGCAGGCTTCCCAAGGTAGGGCTCATAGAGGATTTTCTTATGATGATTTGGGTGGTTTTACTCAAGCAAGGTCAAGACGAGCACAAAGGCCTGAACCAAGAGATGAAAATTTAGATATGACACAGGTTTTGAACGTTACAGCAAAAGATTTGATGTCTGAGAATCCTATAAATGTTCAGCTTAATACTATGGAAAAATGTGTAAAATGTGATGGAACAAGCTCTTCATGCTACGATTGCGGCGGTTCTGGAATTGTTACAAAGACTAAAAGTCTTAAAGTTAAACTTCCAAAAGGTGTTAAAGAAGGTCAAAAAATTCGTCTTAAAAACGAGGGTAAAGTCTCTCAAAGCGGCGCAAAAGGTGATTTGTACTTTGTAATACAAATGAAAGATAAAGAATATCAAATCCAAGGTGAAGATTTAACAAAAACGATTGATGTTACTCCGTCAGAAGCGGTTTTGGGTTGCAAAAAAGATGTTGCGACTTTACATGGTGTTGTTGGGATAAAAATTCCGCCTCAAACCCGCTCTGGTAAGATGTTGCGTCTAAAAGATCTTGGTTTGCCTAAAAAAACAGGTGGATTTGGCAATCTTAATGTGAAAATTAACATAAATATACCTGTTCATCTTTCAGAAGAACAGATTAGCCTTTATAAAAAACTCTCAGAGCTAGAATAACAATTGCTATTCAATGTTTAAAAATGTAAGGAGCTCTTGCCACGCACCTTTTAAACCCTTTTCATGAGGAATTAGCGCATTTGAATGATATTTTTTATAAGAATTTATTATGTTCTTTGGAAGCTCTTCTCCATTTTGCAGCGTAAATGCTATCATTTCAAGATAATTGTCTTGTTCTTCTGCATATAAAGGGTCTTTTGCCCTTAATTCTTCGTCAGCTTCCCTGTGGCACAGCGCATGCCATGCTGCCTGAATAGATGGATCTTTTACATCAGGCGGAAAGCCTAATAAAGCCTTCCTTGTGAGAATTCTATCCGTCAAAACATACATTATAAGCCTTGAAACCTCTATTCTGTATGGTTTATAATCAATGGTTTCTTTTGTTTTACACCTTAAAAAAGGCAAAAAATTGCCGTTTTTTATGCTGCTAATAAAATCTTGAAAAAATTTTATTTTACAAAAGTTGAACATTCTTTCTCAAGAGCTTTCATAAGTGAGCGCATGTCGTTATTAAAATATTGGTTTGCAAGTTTAGATATAGCCTTTTTAGCCATTTCTTCACGAGTATAAGTTGTTTTGTAATAGAACTTTTTGCCTCGTTTGTATCTTTCTAACTGCCCCTTTTCAACCAATCTGTCCATAACGGTTTTCAAGGTTGTATACGCTCTTGTTGTACCTTTATTATTAATTGATTCTAAAACTTCGCTTACAGATATGTTGTTTTCAATGTTTTCGTTTTCTTCAATTGCCCAAACGGCATTGAGTATTTCGTTTTCCAAAGAACCATGCGAATAATTCATTATTTATTTCCTTTTACAAATTGACACTACAAACATAGTAAATACTACGTTAATATAAAAATTGTTAAATTTCAATATATAATATTTTTTATCTTTTTAAATCTTTAAATTCAAAACTCATGTCTTTAACGGTGCCGTCATAGTTGTTTTGAGAATCGTCACCGAGATAAACCACATTTGGCGCGCTTGTTCTTGCAAGTTTTGGTTTGTTGCCAAACATCTCATCGAACTTTGAGCCGGCATTTACTTTTATGCTGGCTTCTTTATTGCAACCGGTAAAAACTATTGTCAGTGCAAGAATTAGAACGCAGATACTAAATCTTTTTACCATACTTAACCTATGCAGTTTTAACTACTATAATTATAGCATATGTAACATTAGTTTTCATTATATTTGCAAAAAGTCTTTAGAGTGCATTTTTTGCATGTGTTTTCACTGCTTTTTGCAGGTAGTATTTCCGCCTTATTATTGATTTTTGCGATTTTGTTACAAATGTAATCGTTTATATAAGAATGATATCTTTTGTCCAGTTTTACTTCAGTTTTTTCAAGGGTTTTTAAGTTTAAATACACCATTTTTAAGTCATTATAGTTATTAATTTTGTTTTGTTGTTTGAGTTTTGCAAAAATAGAAAAAAGGTAGATTATTGTTTGTGGTGATTCTTCAGGATTTGAAGGAATTTTACCTGTTTTCCAGTCGTATATTACAAAAGTATTTTCTTCTTTAATTATGGCGTCAATTCTTCCTGTTAGCCAATTTAATCCATCAAAATTGTAGTTAAAAGATTTTTCGCAGGCTTCAACATCTTTTTGAGTAAATTTTAGTTCAAGAAAGTTTTGCCATAGGGCTTTTTCTTTTTCGTTGAGGACGTTTATGAGTTTATCAATATTGTACCCCTTCAAATAATAGCTTATAAGGGCGTGGATATTTTCGCCTTCCTTTGCAGGTGTTTTGTCTTGAGGTAATGATATTCCTTTTTCATAAATAAGATAATATTTTTGAGGACATTCATCAAATACTTTTATCATATTTGCAGAAAATGTATTATTCATTTTTGCCCTCCAATAGCTTTATCAAGAGCTTGTTTGGGGTTGTTTGCCTTTTCTTTTTGTATTTATTTGAGCAAGTTAGATACAGTTCTGATTTTGCTCTTGTTATCCCTACGTATAAAAGTCTTAAAGACTCTTCCACTTGCTCAGATTTAAGCTCTTCTTGAGATTTTCTTTTATAGCTTGGTATAAGATTTTTAATCGTTTCAATAAAGTGTGTATTCGTCTTTACTTTCAGGTTTTCAGGCTCAGAAGGGAAGTTGTCTTCAGTAAGTTCTGGGATAATTACAACATCAAACTCATCACCTTTTGACTTGTGAACTGTCATAAGGGTTATTTCGCCGGTTATATTTGTGTTTTCATCTTCTTGAGAGAAGAATTTATAACTTGAGCCTATTGGTCTTTTTGAAAGTTCTTCAAGTTTTTCAAGCAGGGTTTCAGATGTTTTATATGTTGAAGAAAGTTTCTTTATTATTGTCGCAATGAGATGGACGTTAGATTTTTCTATATTCGTGTCGAAATAGTAATTGCCTATTTTAACTGCAAGGTCTTGGAGTTCAAAGTTTGAGTTGCTTATCCAGTAGTTTACATCCCAATATAATGCCAAAAGCCCTTCTGTTAATAGCTCTTTGGTATCAATATTAATAAACGGAGTTTTTAGACCTTTTATAAATTCTAAATCTTCGTCTGTCAGGTTAATTGTTTTAGTTTGTTTTAAATTTTCTGCTTCAGCAACTAAAACCTTGTTATTCCAGCTTGAAGCGCAAATTTTTAAGAGTGAAAAAATGACTTTAAATACCTTTTTTTGTGATAGAAGGTCGCTTCTCGAAGAAGGCGCAAGCCCAAGATTGCTGAGGTATTTGCTGTAATCTACTATCTGGTAATTATTTCTTAAGAGAATAGATATATTAGTTTCAGGATTTTTTACTAAGAGTTCTTTTATTTTTTTTGTTATAAAAGATTTTTCATCGTTTTCTTCTTCAAATATGTTGTACATTACAGGAGTTTTTGATTTTGGATTTTTTTCTGTTCCTTGCATTTCTATTTTGTAGAAGGCATTTTGTAAAAGAAGATTGTTAGAAACTTCTTTTATGAGCCTGTTTGCAAGCTCATATATCGGTTTTGCGCATCTTTGGGAAGAGTTCATCTCGACAGGTTCGTTTTTCTCTATAAACTTTTTAAAATCTATAGGATCTGCGCTTGTAAAAGTTCCAGTGATAGATTGGTTTATATCACCGCATCTCACCAGATTATTATGTTTGCCGGATAAAAGCAAAAGCAGTTTCTGTTGAATTTTTGATGAATCTTGCGCTTCATCTTCTATCACAAAATGACAAATATCTTGATAATAATCAAGTATATCTTTATTTTCCTCAAGTATTTTGACAGATAACCCAAGCATATCATCGTAATCAATAAGATTATATTCTCTAAGCGCTTTATTATAGGCTTTGTAGAAGTTAAGAAAATCTTGAATTTCTTTGTATTGTGAGCGCATTGGGAAACTTTCAGCTGAAAGTTTAAGCGCAGAGATTGCTTTTTGGTAGTCATCATAGCTATCTTGGTTTATTTTTAGCCTCAAAAGAGTTTCTATAATTACCCTTTGCCTTTCTGAGTCGTCGCATATTTCAAACCCTTCTGACAAACCAGCTTTTACAAAGTTTGAATTTTCTTTCAGTATTCTCAGCGCAAGCCCATGGATAGTGCTTATATTCGGGAGTTCATTGTACTCAGGATAATTTGTTTTAATTCTTTCTTTGAGATTTCTCGCAGCAGACTCCATATAGGTTAAAACAAAGATATTTTCTGCTTTTTCGGTTTTTAATAACTTTGCAATAAGTTCGAGTAATATAGTTGTTTTACCTGCTCCAGGAACTGCCATAATACCCATTTTGCCGCTTTTATATTTTAAAACAGGCTTTTGATCTTCTCTTGGAGTGAATATTTTTTTTGGAGTGGACGCAGCTTGAGTATTTAATTCAAAAAATTCTTCGATTCCGCCGGTGTTTTCATTTCCCATCTCGTCATAAAGGCTCGAAAGCGCGGTTATTTTATCAGCTGAGAGCACAATTTTTCTTAAGATTCTTGCCGATTTATCTTTTTGAAGCTCAAGGCTGTCGTTAAAATCAAACGAATCTTTTTCGTAATCTCTACTGAAAACCCAAGAATTATAGAGGGTTCCGGTATCTTGTTTTTGCCACTCAGAGTTTGAAATATCAAGCCAAAAGCTATGCCTGCTTTTTAGCCCTATATCAACAATCTTTTGCGGTGTTGCAACTATTATACTTTTTGCTTCAATGGTTTCTTGAACTGGCGGATTCTCACTTATTATACTGTTTTCAAGCTGAATAATTATTTCTTTTTTATTTTGCTCTGAAAGAGATGAAAAAGCATTTTCAAAGCCTTCAATTTCTTTTATTAAAAAGCTTATTTTCCCGACTTCTTTTTCGCTTACATCTTTCTGAATAAGGTTTTCAAATATATATAAAACAGATTTTGAAAGGTTAAAATCCTTTTCTTTGAGCTCTTTTATAACGCTCAAGAGGTTTTTATACTTATCGTTGAATTTTACTTTTCCAAAGTCAAAATCTGTTAATTCCTTTTCTTTTTTGTAATTTATTACAATCTGATAAATATTTTTAACGGGGATATCTAGAAGATTTATAAATAGCGATTTTATATCTGATATCTCAATATCAACTTTCCAATTTGGATTTGCAAGTTTTATCAGGGTGAAAATACTTTTTATTTTAGGATAATCCACAAGTTTTTCATTACCTGACAAAATCTGATATTTAATATTGTTTTTATCAAAAGTTTCTTTTAGTGCAAATTTCAATGTATCATTCGTTAATGGCGTTACAATTGTTATTTCTTCAGCTTTTACGCCTTCTTTTAGTAAGAGGTTGATTTTGTTTAAGGCAGAATCAATCATATCAAGTCTTTTTGTCTGACTTAAAAATTCTATTTCGTTTTGTTTAATCTTTGAGCCAGCCTGTATGCCCTCGTATAAGTATGTTGCAAGTTTTGTCGCGGGGGAATTGTCTGTCATTAAATTTGTTTTTTCACCTGCAATATTTTTGAGTTCAGAAATAGCGTTTTTGTAAGTTCCTAAAAAGCCTATGCGAGAAGCTCCATCTTTGTCATAACCTATCCAAAAGTCTTTAACCCCTGATAGAATAGATTTTATAAAGTAAAATTCTAAATAACTTATCTCGTCAGCATCGTCAACAATTAAATATTCAAATTTTTTAAAGTAGTCGGTATTGTCAATAATATAAGGCAAAATGGCGAGCTGCCTCTGGTAGTCAAAACTTCTTCTATATAAGGTATTTGCCTTAAAATCATTAATCGCAAGCGCTGCATCTTTATTAAATGTCTCTTTTAAAATGGCTGAGCGTCTTTCAATCTCTTTATCGTCAAGCATATTGAGAGTAATAAGGGAAAATCTTCTAAATAACTGGTGCAAAAGGTTTACTTTAGACATATAGTCCTTGAAACCTGATTTTTTAATACTTTCTTTAAATAAATACTCTGAAACTTGCAATCCGCAAAGGTTAGGTATTATTTTTGCATTTGGATCTGGTATTTTGTTCTCAATTTCAGCCCAATTTTCTAAAATAGAATTGTAAACAAGCCCTGAAAATGTATAAATGTTGAGTTTCCCAAGGCAAATGTTGTGAAGATTCTCTTTGATCGTTTTTATAAACCGCTCTTTTTTGTAGGCATTGAGAGTCAGAACGAGTATCTTATCAGAGTCTGTACCTTTATTTATTAGTTCAATGTACTTTTCTTCGAGGAGTTTCGATCTATCTGTTCTGATATTTCCTTCTATGAACATATCCTCTCCTCTCCTTCCTTATAATACCATTAATTGTTGACTCAGAGGAGGTTTTTATTTTAAAATATTGTTAACAATTATTAAGTAAAATGGTTGTTTTTTAAAATTTAACTTAATATATTGTAATATTATATTGCAAATGATATATCAATTTGATATATTAATAATATACGGAAGTTATACAAAGTTTGCTAAGCAATATTATACTTTGCGTTCGGCAAGAGCTATGCTCTATTGGCCTTATTTTGCTTTGCTAAAAAAGTGTTCTCAGATAGTGTACTCAATAATAGTGTGGTTATCAAGTGTATTTAGCAGGAGATTGTAATGGGTAAAAATCTTTCTAAAAATTGTGTTTGCTTTGAAAATCAAGTTGTAAATGTGTCAGATGAAAATTTAAGTTCTTATGTAAAAGAGATTTCAGTGTTTAAGTCCCTTGATGTTATTGAGGAAAGAGACTTAGCAATGAAAGCTGCCGAAGGTGATGACTGTGCAAAGCAAGAACTTATTAAAGCAAATTTAAGACTTGTTGTCGCGATTGCAAAGAAAATCGTGCATTCAAGTAATTTGCCGATGATAGATTTAATTCAGGAAGGGAATTTGGGGCTTATGGTAGCGGTCGATAAGTTCAACTACAAACTTGGATATAGATTTTCAACTTATGCTTCTTGGTGGATTAAGCAAGCTATTTTTAAAGCGATTTCTGAACAATCTCACAGCATGAAAGTTCCTGTCTATATCCAGGAGACGCTATCAAAGTATTCTAAAATCAAGCAAAATATGGAACAAGAGTCATCAGCTCCTGTAAAAGTTGAAGAAGTAGCTAAAAAAATGAACATTGAACCCGATAAGATTGATAGATTCTTGAATGCGTACTCTAAAACTTTGTCGCTTGATGCAGAATGTGATTATAACGGGAAGTCTGACGTGTGTTTGGCTGAGATTATTGAAGATAAACGCTCTTCTACAAATGAATCGGTTGAGTACGAAGCGTTACAAAATGATATTACACTGCTTCTAAATTGTCTTAAAGATAGAGAGCAAAATGTAATCAGACTTAGATTTGGTCTTAATGATGAGCCGAAACAAACCTTAGAAGAAATTGGAAAGATTTATGGTGTAACCAAGGAATGTATCCGTCAAACAGAAGCAAGAGCGCTCAAAAAACTCAAAAATACCTTTGGCGAAAGCTTATACTATTCTTATGTTGTTTAACATCTGTGTTATTTATAAAAGAGCAGAATTACATCTGCTCTTTTCCTTTTATCAGTAGGTTATTTCGCGTTTTGTAGGCACTAAATTATTTGCCTGTATGGTTGTACGTTTATAGTATATATCCTACTACAATATTAATATATGTGAAGATTTTTAGGGCTAGATTAACAATTAGTAATAATTTTGCTATAATTGTTCTGACGTTAGTAAACAGTAGTGGAGAACGGAAAAAATGGCTGCACCTGAGATTTTGTCAGACGAAGAATTTGATACGCTTCTATCGAAGTATGATTATAGTTTCCAAAAAGGCGATTTGGTTAAAGGAATTGTTTGTGGGTATGATTCAGAAGGTGTAGTTGTCGACATCGGCTCTAAAACAACAGCTTCAGTTCCTCAAAGAGAAGCAAGACTTGATTCTGAAACTCCTGTTGATCAGGTTTTGGTTAAAGGACAACAATATGAATTTCTTATTATAAAAGAAGAAGATGATGACGGAAAATTCACTCTATCTTATAAAAAAGTTGCTATGGCGTATAACTGGCGCGAACTTGAAGATCTCAAAGCAAATGATGCTACTGTAGAAGGCGTTGTTGCTTCTGTTGTTAAAGGCGGAATACTTGTTGAGGTCAAGGGCGTGCGCGGTTTTGTTCCTTCTAGCCACTTGAGAGCTAAATCTCTTGAAAATATCGTTGGCGAAAAAATTGAGCTTAAAATTCTTACTATGGATGCTCAACAAGGTAACTTTATTCTTTCTAACAGAAAAGTCTACGCTGATGATAAAGAAGAAACTAAACGTGATACTTTTGCTAATATTGAAGTTGGAAAAGTTGTAAAAGGCGAAGTTGTTAGAATTACAGACTTCGGTGCATTTATAGATATCGGCGGTATCGATGGACTTCTTCCTCTTTCTCAAATTTCTTGGCGATGGGTAGACCATCCTTCAGATATCTTGAAGATTTCTGATGTTGTTTCTGTTGAAGTTATTGGCATAGATTATGATAAACAAAGAGTCAGCTTAAGCCTTAAAAATCTTGAAAAAGATCCTTGGATTGAAGCAAAAAATAAAATTAAAGAAGGCGATAAATTAGAGGGTATGATTACAAGAATTAAACACTTTGGTGCTTTTGTTGAGGTATTCCCTGGAGTTGAGGCTCTTCTTCCAAACAATGAACTTGTCGATTTCCAAAATCAGAACAGTTCTATGCTTAAAGTCGGTGACAAAATTTCAACAACAATTTTGAAATTTAATCCTGATGACAGAAGAATCAGTTTAAGTATTAAAGGTGATGTATAGTTAATGGCTGATATGATTATTACTCTTTCCGGAAAACAATTCTCCGGAAAGGATACAGTTGCACAAATACTCCTTAAAGAACTTAAGGATTTTAGAAGAATTGGGCTTGGAGATGCTATAAAACTCCAGTACGCCAAAGATAAAAATATTTCGATGGAAGAGATTGAGGCGAATAAATCTTTGTATCGTCCAGATTTGATTGCATTAGGCGATAAAGGACGTTCTATTGACCCTGATTATTGGCTTAAGGCGATTGTTAACCATGACGGAAATGTTATTGTTCCTGACGTTAGAATGCCTCATGAATATGATGTTTTTAAAGCTCATAACGCTTTTACTATAAGGGTTGAGGCTTCTGAAGAAGTTAGAGCATTAAGAGGCACCCTTGTAAAAGCAGATGATACAACGGAAACGGCGCTAGATAACATTAAAACATGGGATTTTATTGTTTATAACGATTCAACACATGATGAACTCGTAAAACAATCTTATGATCTTGTTGATGCCATAAATAGGCATTTTAACATTATTTCGGCCTGATTTTGGTGAACATTTGTTATCTTTTAGATTTTTTGTTCTGTTTAGACTTGAAATCAAATATTGAGCGTGTTAATATCACCTTACATAGATAAATAAATTATATTAAAGGTGGTGAAAATTAATGCCTGAAATCAGAGTTGGCGAAAACGAAAGTATTGAAAGCGCTCTTAAAAGATTCAAGA
>JAEZIX010000116.1 GCA_023415935.1 Cyanobacteria bacterium OH_CDB_20
CCATATACTTTTTCTTCAATAATATTTTTTATTACATTCATTTTATTTTTGTCTTTTCTTTATCTTAATTAAATTAAACATAAGTGATTTTTCGTCACTGTCATCATCGTGTTTATCAACACCTAATATTTTTCCCAAATCCTGTCTTAACGAAGAAATATCATCATATTTTTTCAAAATTCCATCAACTGCTATAGCAACATCACCAGTTTCTTCGGAAACAACCAAGCAAGCACAATCACTAACTTCACTCATTCCAATAGCTGCTCTATGTCTTGTACCATATCTCCAGCTTAATTTCGGGTCTTCAGTTAGAGGCAAAAGAGCCCCTGCTGCCTTAATCCTATTATTTTGAACAATTACAGCCCCATCATGAAGAGGTGTATTCGGGTGAAATATTGTTAATATAAGCTCTGTTGAGATATCAGCATTAATTTTCGTACCAACCTCAGAGTACAGTGAGTCTTGCGAATGTTTTTGCAGAACTATAAGAGCGCCGCATCTTACTTTGCTAAGATACTTGATTGCCTCAACAATTTCTTCCACAACATTAATATTCTGAGAAGATTCTCCTTTTCGAGAATTAAAAAGAAATTTTGAAATGAAATCAGACTGTCCTAAATAGCCCAAAAATCTTCGTAGCTCTGGCTGAAAAACAACAACCAAGCTAAATATAACAATGCTTACCAGTGTTTTTAAAAACACACCAATAATTTCAAGGTCAATTTTAATTAAAAATTCACTGAATCCCCAAGTTAAAAGTAAGATAAACATACCTTTTACAAGTTTTTCAGATTGTGTACCTTTGATGAAACGATTATACGCAAGCAACAGAAAAAGAGCGATAAAAAGCACTTCACCAATATTTAGAAAAGTAAATTTAAAGCTTAGATTTTCCAGAGGCACTCTAATCATATCATACATTTGACGAAGCATTAAATAACCTATACCAATCTATCAGGAATAACGTCCGATTCAACAAGTTGTTCGTAAGTTTGTCTCTCTATAATAATATCAGATTTTCCATTATTTACAAGTATTGCAGCTGGCTTTAAAACTCTGTTGTAGTTGCTTGCCATCGAGTATCCATAAGCGCCTGTTGTGTAGAAACAAACGATATCACCTTCTACGACTTCAGGTAGTTTTACATTTTTTGCCAAAATGTCACCTGATTCACAAAATTTACCTGCAATAGTAACTGTTTCTGTTTTTTCATGGTCAGGTTTATTGGCAATATCGACAGTGTAATCTGCTTGGTACAATGAAGGCCTTGCGTTATCTGCCATTCCGCCGTCAACTGCTATATATTTTCTTCCATGAGGAACTTGTTTAGAGCTTCCTGCAGTATAAATTGTTACGCCAGCCGTTCCAACAACACTTCTTCCGGGTTCTAAATAGATATGAGGAAGTTTTATGTCATAAGTTTTTGCGTGGTCTTCAATTGCTTTTATAATCGTATCCGCAAACTCAAATATCGAAATTGGAGCATCATCTTCAGTATATTTTATACCCAATCCACCACCAAGATTGATATCTGTTAGTTCAATACCATATTTATCTTTTATCCTTTTCATTTCTTTGAAAAAGACATCAATCTCATCATAATAAACTTGTTTTTCAAATATTTGAGAACCAATATGTGAGTGCAATCCTGCTAGATTGAGGTTTGTATATTCATCTTGTATAAGCTCAATAACAGAATCAAGCTGCGATAAATCAAAGCCAAACTTTGAATCTAAATGACCCGTTTGAATGTACTCGTGGGTGTGACATTCAATACCCGGAGTAATACGCAAAAGTGTTTTTATACTTATATTTTTTGATTTTGCAACACTATCAACAAGAGCAAGTTCTAAAAAGTTGTCAATTGAAATTGCCCCAACGCCATATTCAATAGCCATTTCGATTTCTTCAACAGATTTATTGTTTCCGTTAAAAATTGTCTGAGACATATCAAATCCTGCTGATTTTGCAGTATAAATTTCGCCGCCTGAGCATAAATCAAGACCAAAACCTTCTTCTGCCATAATTTTGCACATTGTTTTTGTCATAAATGCCTTTGATGCAAACATCATATTGATGTTGCCGTATTTTTCAAATGCTTTTTTGTAAGATGAAGTTATAGAGCGTATTGTTGCTTCATCATATATATAAAGAGGCGTAGCATATTTATCAGCAAGTTCAACCAGATCGCATCCGCCTATTTCAAGATTCCCTGCTGCGTTTATAGCTGTTGTGACAGGTCTTATACATTGATTTGCTGTATTTTCCATTTATTTACCCCTTAAATTCCAATTACCATAGACTTATGATAACATCAACAGAGAAAATTAAAAAGAAATCATTCAGAAAAATGTTGATAAAAAATAAATAAACATTAAACTGATTTTATGAAGAAAATTTTTATTACATTTTTATTATTTTTAATTTGCCAATTTTCAGCAAAAGCAATTGATTATGATCAGATGTATTTTTTGACAGAAGTACCTACAATCAAACTTTTGCATGGCATTGACCCTTATCAAGATGAGGATTATCAATTTTATGCCTGGGCTCCTTATCCTTTATTCAGAACAAGCTCACCTCTTTACTTTAAAACAATTACAGTTGAACCCGGTTATTACTTACTAACTCACAGAAAGATTAATGATGTTGATTATGTATTTTTTAAAGAAAATGGCAAAGTTACACACATTATTCCTGTTGCCAAAATTGAAAACATCCCTGAATCTTTTTACAACAAAGAACTACCTAAACCTAAGCTTACAAAATGGGAAAGCTTTGTAGACAAAACGAAAAAACAGTTTTTCAAGAAAGCAAAAAATTCAAAGAAAGTTCCGCCACCTAATTCATTTGTTGATGTAGTTAGAGAAGGAAAATTCATTCTAATAAAATTCTATTTTGATAAAGAATGTTATTGGATGATATTTAGACAAGAAAAATTTTAGATTTTACTTTACATAAAAACGATTTAATCCTCTTGAAAACAGGCGGATTATTCCTTTTTGCAAAGTCTTGTTTAAAGTTACAATTGAGCATTCTACAATACATTTTGCAAGATTTTGTAAGTTTTCTGCATTTTTCAGATTTAATACTTTCCCATATTTCTGCTGGTGTTTGTGTTTTAACAGAACCAACTGGCTCCATATTAAAGCACAATCTAACATCTCCATATGGGTCTATCGCGATATTTGTAGAACCAACATCACAATTGATAGATTTTAATATTTCATGAGGATTTTTGAAAAATACCTTAAAAGCCTCAAGCTGTTCATATGAGTTGTAAATGCTATAGCCGGCTTTTTTCATCTCAATTAGTCTATCCATAAGTGGAATTGCTTTTTCACCCATAGAAACATACATTTTATAAAGTATTTCAGGCATTTTATACTTGGACGTGTTCATTCCTGCAAGCTCTGAATAAGCGTGGAAAGAATCAACATCATCAATCAACTGGAACATTATGCCATTAAGTTTATGTAGGGTTATGAATTCAACAAGAGGAATAACTTCATCAAGATTTTCTGGCATCATTACAGTTGAAATATTAATCCCTAAATTAGAGTTTTTCTCTTTTTTTAGTCGATTAAGCTCCAATATAGCAGCAATAGCCTTTTCACAACTGCACTCTCTGCCTCTTGCAACGTCGTGTGCGCTCTTGTCATTGACTGCATTGAGAGAAATATTAATGCTCTCTATATCAGAATCGACTATTTTCTCGTAATGTTTCTCTAAACTAAAGGCATTACTCATTGTAGAAGGGTGCAGACCTAAAGATTTTGCATATGAAGCTATTTCGTAGATATCTTCTCTTAAAAACGGCTCCCCGCCTGAAAAACAAAACCAAAAGCCTTCTCCAATCCATTCTTGAAGATTTTTTATAACGTTCTTCCATTCTTCGGTTGTAAGCTCTTTATCTATTACATCAGCCGGATTAGTTTGCCATTTTGTGCAGGTTGTACACTTCATCTGACATCTGTCTGTTAAGTCAAAAGTTACTTGTTCAGGCTTTTTTAATATACATTCGTTTTTCATATTTTTCCCCGTTTCATAATAAAGATTAACAAACTAATCTCTTAAGTGTCAAGGCTCGTTTTATTATAGTATTCAAAAACTTTTTTTGCTTGAGAAGGTTTTATCAAAAGTGCAAGTTCAGCTTCTGTTAATTTTGATATTTTGGTAACTGATCCATATTTTTCAATTAAAATCTTTTTATTTTTTTCAAAAAGTCCTTTTATTTCATCAAGAGAAGAATATAGTGCTGATTTTTCTCTTAGATTTCTATGGTAACCAATGGCGAACCTGTGCGCTTCATCTCTGATTTTTTGGAAAAAATAAAGAGCACTTGAGTTTATAGGGAATAAAACAGGTCTTGTTTTATTAGGGATAAATACCTCTTCAATTCTCTTTGCAAGTGAGACAATATTTTGATTTTCTATTCCGAGTTCATCCAAAATCAATTTTGCGGCAGATAGCTGCCCTTTGCCGCCGTCTATTATTACAAGATCCGGCATTTGTTCGTTATTTTCTTGAATAGCCTTGTAGCGCCTTTTAACCACTTCTCGCATAGATTCAAAATCATCTGGTTTACCATCTTGAGATTTTACTCTAAAACGCTTGTAAGAAGACTTCTTTGGAAAACCATTCTCAAAAGTCACCATTGACGCAACTGTATTTGTACCTTGAATATGAGAAATATCAAAGCATTCAACTATATGTGGAAATTTTGAAAGGCTTAGCTTTTCCTGAATATAAGCCCCAACATCATTGTAATCATTTTGAAGACTGACCATTGCATTGATTTTAATCTTCTCAAGATGAGAAATTGCATTTTTCTTTGCAATCTCAATTATTTCAAGGTTCCTTTTTGAATTTTTATTGTTTAAAACAACTTTCTTGCCTGCTTTTGCAGAAAGCCAGCCTTCATAAAGGTTTTTATCCTCGTTTGAAATTTTCTCGAAGAAAATTATCTCTTGCGGAATATCAAACTCAGCAGAAAGCTCATAATACTCTTTAAAAAATGTTGTTATTATTGCAATATCGTCTTCAATTTCTGATATTTGAAGCTCAAAATCTTTTTTATCAGTGAGTCTTCCTGACCTAATTTGTATCAAGCTAATCGCGCACAGAGTCTTTTCCCTTGATAATGCAATTATATCTTGGTTCACACTGGTATTTTCAGTTATTACTTTTTGTCTTTCCATTGTTTTTTGAACATCAAAATAACTGTCTCTAAAACGCGCTGCCTTTTCAAATTCTTGTTTTTCAGAGTATAACTGCATTTGTTTTTTTAAATGCTCAACCAACTCACTTTGTTTACCTGACAAAAATAACTCAACATTTTTAATCAGTTTTTGGTACTCTTGTGGAGAAATAAGCTTTTGACAAGGGGCCATACACCTTCCGATATTGTAATATATGCATGGTCTATCTTTAAATTTAGGTGTTTTACACTGTTTGAGAGGGAATAACTTTTTTAACAAATCTAATGTTGCATACATAGCTCTTCCATTTGTATACGGACCAAAATATTTGCCTTTTATCCTATTTTTATTTTGCTTTCTGGTAACAAGTATTCTTGGATATTCTTCATCAGTAATAACAAAATATGGAAATTTTTTATCATCTTTTAAAAGAACATTGTATTTTGGTTTATATTTTTTTATTAAATGGGACTCTAAAATTAAAGCCTCAACCTCTGAATTGGTAATGATAAATTGAATCTTAGAGATTTTTGGCACCATAACTTTAAGTTTTTGCGAAGTATGTTTTTTGGCAAAATAGCTTGAGACTCGCTTCTTTAAATTGTTCGCTTTTCCAACATAGATAATCTCACCATCCTTATCAAAAAATTGATAAGAACCACTCGACTCAGGTAGTATTTTTAATTGCTCAGAAATATCCATAACCATTACATTTTACACTAACTTTTAAAAATTTAAAAAGTTAACATATTTTTACATTTATTTTTAAAGGCTTTAAATTTAAAAAATAAATTGCTATACTGATGATATCTTTTGTATATAGATTGGCTAGCAGTTAATTAAGAAAAGGTATATAGACATGATTTTAGAGTACAAAGTAAATGAGATAGACGTTCAGCCGGCATGGCTGAGGACTCTCTATGACCTTATCGATGAGTTAAACTGCAAATGCCAAACTTATATCGATGAATCATACAATAGATCCAGCAGAACATTCGACAGAACAAGAATTATCGAAGTATACGGTTCAGATACGATGCTTAGCTGGTTAAAGTTGAGAATGGAAAGATATTCACACTTCATTTCAAGTTTTAATGAAAAACCGGAGATAAAAGCTCAAGTTAATGAATAGATAAAACTTTGAAGTGGCTTTCCCAGTACTAGAAAAAGAAAAACAGAATATTTCAAAAAAACGGCAGACTAAGTGCCGTTTTTTTTATTAAAAGTTATATTAAGATTTGTAAATCAAAAAGTATATAAAATAGCAATATTTTATATTGAATTTTTTTTAAAAAGGTAAGAACCATATTAAGGAGAGAGAATATGATAGAAGAAAAAACAATAGACTCAATTTTTGAATTAGAATTTTTCACAGAAATTCGCGAAATGCAAGGAAATGGCATTGCAGGAAATGGAATTGAAATGCAAGGCAACGGATTTTCTTATTCAGAATCATTCGATTTTCAAACAATATTTAACGCATAACAAATCGAAAATAAAATTTATTTATTAATGACTTAGAAGCTTATACTTCTAAGTCATTTAGTAATTTAGTAATTAAGATTTGAATAATCTGCAAGATTTAAATTGTCAAACTCACTCATACCAGACAATAAAGGTAAATCTTTGTCAGTATTTTTTATAACGTCAAAATCGAAAGATTTTAATAAACTGTTAAATTCATTTGAATAATCAAAATTTGATTTTTCTCTACTTTCTTTAACAAACAAGTATTCATTAAAAAATAATTTTCTATACAAAAAAGTATGCAAATCATAATATTTCATTTTTAAAGACATTTTGATAACACTATTTAAGCCCTCAATATAATCATCTAATTGTGCTTTTGTTAAGTTATACTCACTTCTTTCTTTCTCTCTGTGGACATAGTAAGGAAAATCAGCAGCATAATATTCTTGAGCTTTATTTAAAACAGTCAAAAACCAAGGTGGATCCTGAAAACGTCTAAGACTTTTGAAATAAATTTTATTAGAAATAATGAAATCCCTTTTATATATAAAACTCCAATACCCATAACAAATTTGATAATCTTTTATGTTAACAATTTGGTCTTTAAACAGATTTTTATAGTTATGAAAACTCCAATATATTGGACTTAACTTATTATTTTGTTCAAAATATGGAATTGCGCCAACTACATTTAGAGAAGTTTGAACAGCAATATTATAAAGCATTTCAAGCACATCATTGGAATAGTAATAATCATCTGAATCAAGAAAACCCAAATATTCACCTGAGGCAGCTTTTATTCCTTCATTTCTTGCAATTCCAGAACCAACATTTTT
The DNA here is from genome assembly GCA_023415935.1 of Cyanobacteria bacterium OH_CDB_20. Classification (GTDB taxonomy): domain Bacteria; phylum Cyanobacteriota; class Vampirovibrionia; order Gastranaerophilales; family Gastranaerophilaceae; genus JAEZIX01. The sequence continues at coordinate 7,511 of JAEZIX010000116.1, forward strand.
ATTTAATTTTATAAATTTAACTCTTGAAGAAGATAAATATGACTTAATTTCGTTTGAATAATCAAAACAACTCCCATCATCAACCAAAACAAGTTCTGTATTTTTTAATGTCTGAGAAAAAAACGAGTCGAGTGCTTGCTTTAAGTATTCTAGATTAGGATTGAAAATAGGTATTATTACTGATACTGAAATAGTCTTTAACATTGACAGATTATAACATTAAGAATTTATATGGGCAATTAAAAATCCATCCATTTAATATAGCCAACTAGGCAATTCAAGACTAACAATTGAAAGTAGCAACAGGGATAATATTATATGAATAACAATATAAATATACTTATTAAATGGAAAATTTAAAAGGAATACTAAAATATATCGTTATTGCAATTCTGGCGATTTTACTTGCCTTTATAGTAGTAGAATCAGTACTACTTTGGAAAAGTAATTTTAAATATTCAATGGCTATAAAAGTAAGATTTAAAGAGCTAGGGCCAATTTATAGCAGCATGCCTGTCTACTATAAGGGATATAAAATTGGAAAAACCAAACGAGTTAAACCTTCTGAAGATTATAAATACACAATTGTTCAAGTAATTTTGTATCCTGAAAATTTGTCTTTGCCAAGGAATATTGGCGCAAAAGTAAAAAAACTTGATAACGGAAAAGACTATATAGAACTTACATATCCTGATGCTCCATCATTATCAACATTAACTAATAACGACACTATTGAAGGTGCTACTGCTGCAGATATTGAGTCATTTATGTCTGCACAGATTGAATCAGGTGTATTCTCTTCAATGGGTGATAATATGAATAAAACACTTAGCAGTATTGAGATAACAAGTAATGAACTTAATGGGTTTTTCAAAGACTTGCGAGTCGTTTTACAAGAAAATAGACCTAATATAAAGATGAGCACAGATGCGACACTCGAAATACTTGAAAATATTAGCAATATTACAGCAAATATTGATGATGCCCTTTCTGGTGACGAATTAAAGAACATCACTAAAAATATGAGCGGATCATCCTCTGATATAAAAGAGACAACAGAAAATGTACTAACCATTTCTCAAAATATCAATAAGGCAACAAAAGATCTTGATAAAACAATGTCAAAAATTGATGCAACAATTGAAGAAGCCCATAAGACAGCAAAAAATGCAACAAATATCAGCTGTGGGATAAAACAGCTTTTAGAAAAGAGATTTGCGGGAATTAGACTATTTTTTGGACAACCAACAAGCCCTAAAAATTGCTCAAATTGTAAAATTAACAAGTGCAAATAGCAAAAAATATTATTCATGAGTATTCTACTAACAAATTAAATGAGAGTAGGATGCTTTTAGCGTGAAAATTAGAACTATTAATCCTTATGCGAATACAAATTATAAATTACAAAGACAAAATTTTTGTAGACAAAACAGTGTAAGCACGAGTCCGAATGAGGATTTCAGTTTTTACAATAGGGAAACATCATTCATTACTTGTAAGCTGAGCGAAAAAACAATAAATAAACTTGGAACGAAAATATTTCAAGAATATCTTGCTTCAAAACATGGATTAAAGGGTAAGTTAGCTCAATTTGCGGACAAAATTCAATATTCTTGGGCAAAACTTGTTAATTCAAATAATGGCGAATTTGAAAATATTGAAAAAGAAGACACAAGAGAAATTGCAACTAGTTTAATTGAAAGACATCTTTTGCCAAGTTATATTAAAAGATTGTTTGACGACCATGGCAATACATTCTTATACACAGAAAGCGGAGATGAGTACTGTTCTTACGGAAAAGGATTTAAGCTATATAAAAGTGGGATTGAACTTGATGAAGAATATAGAAGAACATTGGTACAAATATTAGAAAAGGCCAATAGTTACAAAGAAATTCAAGATTCACTAAAAAAAGTTAAAAGTATAGTCGAGTATTAAATCTTACAATAAATGTTCAGACATTTTAACGCATCATAACTGCAATTGAGGTAATTAAATAAAACAAGAACAACAGTTTCATTATTTTATCATTTTTAATTAACATTAAAGGATCATATTCGTCTTTCGAAGAATTGGTTAAAAAAAGTAATCTAAAAAACAAAAGTACAAATGGTAGTACTGTTATAAAAAGGTAACTTGTTCCAGCAAGAAGAATTGCGGTTTTATCAAGAACATAGGCTAAATAAATTAAAATTGAAAGTATTGCGCTTATCAAAATAAATTTATCTAGAGTGCTTTTGTCAAAAACTTTTGCAGATTTTCTGTATTGAAAATTATCTGATAATACATTTAACTCAAGTTTTCTTTTCATAAAAGTAAAAAATATTGAGACAAAAAATGTCACTATAAGAACTAAAGCAGGTGGGACTATATTAATTGCATAATAACCTGTAATAACCCTAAGTATGAACCCTATAGCAATACAGAAGACATCAAGTAATAAAATATTTTTAAGCCAAAATGAATATAAGACATTTAATATAAAATAAGCACTCACAAATATGAAACATGTCGGGTTTACATATACAGATACAATCAAACTAAAAGCAATTAACACAATCATTAGCATAATTGCATGTTGCTTTGAAATTTTACCGCTTGGAATTGGTCTATTGCGCTTTACCGGGTGGAGTTTATCGTTTTCTATATCAATTAAATCATTTAATATGTATACAGCTGATGAAACTGCACAAAATGATAGAAACATTTCAAATATTTTTAACCACAATCCGAAGTCTAGAAAATGCGCCGAAAAAATCAAAGGGACTATAACAACAAAATTTTTAATGTAATGATTAACTCTTAAGGTTTTGATAATGTCTTCAATCATTACATTTCTCTTTCGTATTTAAATGAATATAGGATAATGGTACTAACTCAAAATTAGAATAGTTTGCTTTATAGTATTTATTTCCCACAAATTCATATGGGATATTTCTTTCTTTTAATTTTTGAGAAAAAGATACTTCTTCATTTCCATAAAACTTTATTAGTTTACCTTTCGGAATTTTCTGAAAAAATTTATTAATTGTTTCTCTATAATTCCTTTCAACTTTTAATGCATAAATAGTTGAAATAGTTGAGTTAATAAACATTATTAACAAGACGCAATAGGAGATAAAAGCAACTTTTTTGTATTGTTTTTCACCTATTAACAAAAATATAATAATAAAAATCGGCAATATCCATAAATGCGGAACATACCTAGCCCACCAACTATAAGGATTTATGATTAATAAAGCTAATATTATTGAATATATAAGCAAACCTAATTTTTTATCCTCTGATGAGTTATAGCGAATAAAAAATGATAAAAACAAACTCAAGATAAGAATACCACTCCAAAAAACTCCAAATCCGGAAACTCTTGTATCAGGAAAAACAAGTTTGTTGAGTTCTCCTTTATTTATTGTAAAAGGTATTTTTAATTGCATTTTAGAATATCTATATTCATCGCTCATATTATCGACTTGTGAAAATGTTGCCATAAAAAAGTTATAAGCTATGTTTTTACTTTCAAGTTGTATAGGGGTAGAAGGCGTCATAAAGTCAATTTTGTCTTTACCTGCCAAAGGATAAAAAGGGTGTCTGTGTTGTTGAATGTTTGTAAAATATGGATTAATTCCTGATAAAATACCCATAATCACAACTAATATTAGAGCTGTAACAAGTGATTTTAGTTTTTCGGTTTGCTTATAAATTGCCAAATAAAACCCATAAATAGCAAATGGTAAAATAGCATAAAGAATTCCACTTAATTTTATATTTATCAATATTATCGAGCTCATAATCAATATTGAAAATGGTAATTTACTCACTTTATTGTTTGTCTCAATGTCAATTATTGCCAATAAAATCAACATAAAATAGAAATAAACTGTGCAATCTATATAATAGGTCATTATTTGGGCAACAACTACAGGGTTATAAAGCAATAAAAAGGGAAGAATTACTTTGATAAATTTATTTAGTTTATCAAAAGGCATTTTGTTTAAAATATAACTTGAATAACAAAAAACCATTACTGAAGATAAAAGATTTACAACCTTTCCGCACTCAATATGTTTAGTTAAAACAAGAAAATTTGCAGCAACAATTTCTACAAATTTTGGATAGTTTTCAACCCAAATTAAATGTTTAGATTCAATTCCAAATAAGTTCATAGAAAACTGGTTAACATAATCATATACAGGATTCCATCCATTACCTAATAAAATTACAGATAATTGATGATACGTTCTGCCATCCCAGGATGAATCATAACTAAAATATGACAATAATAATGATACTAATAAAACAAGTGATAAAATTAAAAATGAATAAAAGCATTTTTTCTTTGAATATTCTTTATTTTTTAGCAATACAAATAGCGTTGTATACATAGTGATAATAGCAAGTATTGGATAAATAATATTAATATTTAAATGAAAAATAAATCCACAAAATGAAAGGAAAAAAATCGTAAATATTCCAACTAAAAGAGAATATGCAATATCAAAGCAAATTGAAGAAACCACAGCAATCTTTTTCATCTAATATATTCAAATCCTAATTTATTAACATTCTTTATTTACGCACTTTCTGTACATTTTATATGAATTAAAGCACATACTGCTATTATTTATTAATACTTAGTTTATTTACAATAAGAGGAATTACTAAATCCCAAGCCTTTTCAGACGGATGCATGCCATCTTCAACTAAATATTCTGGCTTAACAAGTGTTTTTTTAATTTTGTCATCGAAATCAATAATAATAAACCCTTGTTTTTCAAGCTCTTTCCACCTATTCGTCTCAAAATGTTTATAACCATGTAAATCAACATTCGGATATTTTATGATTACGAATTTAGTTCCTTTATTTTTATATAATCTATTCACTTGTTTTTTGGACTCTAACAAATACAGCTTAAGCAAATCAAATTCATCATCTGGATTATTTCTTTTAATGATTTCGTTTTGCACTATTTTATACAATAACGTTACTTTTAAGTAATCAAGCAACTCAACATTAGGATTTTTTTGAATAAGAGCCCCATTATATTTTTCATATTGCAAGTATTTATCACTAAATTCTTTGTCGAAAAAATTTATGTGCATTCTACGGATATGATCATCTATAAAAACATAAATAATATACTCAGGGGGTCTAATTTTCGTGAAGAATTCATCATTAGTGAGCTGATAAAGCACATGCTGTACTCCCCAACGGTACATCCCTCTGTTATAAACTTTTCTATGTGTATATCTTTGTAACCTCGCAGCAAAAGTGTCTTCATCCAAAAGCCCCGTCCCGTAGACGAAAGAACAACCTATTGTAACAATTGGAGATAAATTACTCACATTATTTGGAGTGTCGGGTCTCATAAACTCTGTATCATAACTAAAAGCAGAAACATTATAGTAGTTATTCCACAATAAAAATGTATCAGCAATAATTAGTACAAAAACAATCGCAACTATACTTAAAGATGCAGCAAAAAATTTTTTCACATACACTCCCTACTATAAAAGCGCGCCTGGAGGGATTCGAACCCCCGACCTTTTGGTTCGTAGCCAAACACTCTATCCAACTGAGCTACAGGCGCTTATCTCTAATATTACCTTGAAAATATGAATTATCAAGTGTTTTTTAAAGGCAAAAAAAATAGCTGCACATGCAGCTAATACTTAATAATCTTGGGAGGAGATTTGGGGATTTGTTACATCTATAATAATTCACATAAAAAATTTTGTTTACTATTTTTATTTAAATATTAATAAAAATTTACATATTATTGATTTTATTTTGATTTTAATTTATTAGGCTGGATTTTTTTATTTGTTTTTCATAGAATGTG
>JAEZIX010000120.1 GCA_023415935.1 Cyanobacteria bacterium OH_CDB_20
TATTCCCTGTTTACTCACCACGTGTAGAAAAAATCTCAATCATCAGACGCGGTGATGTTAAACGTGCTAAACTATACTACTTGAGAGAAAGAGCTGGTAAAGCTACACGTATTAGAGAAAAAATCGAGAAAAAATAACAGACAAACAAAGCTACTAAATATATTATGAGCCATAATCACAAAGGTTATGGCTTTATATTTAAAAAAACAGGAGAAGAAAATGCCTCACATACATTGGTATCCGGGACATATTGCAAAAGCGGAGAAGAAATTAAAAGAACAAATAAATCTTGTTGATGTTGTTATTGAAGTTCTTGATGCAAGAATTCCTGAGAGCTCGACTTATCCTGAAATAGAAAACCTTATAAAACAAAAACCTCGCTTAATTCTTTTAAATAAATGTGATTTAGCGGATTTTGAAGCTACAAAAAAATGGCAGACAAAAATTAAAAAAGATACAAAATGTCCTGTAATCATAACTAGTGCGGGAAATACTAAAGATTTAAACCAGATAACAAATAAAGCGATAGAGCTTGCTCAACCTGCAATATTGAAATTAATGCAAAAAGGGCTTTTACCAAGACCTGCAAGAATAATGGTAGTAGGCATGCCAAATGTGGGAAAATCAAGCATTATAAATAAACTTATAAAAAAATCAAAAACAAAAACAGGCGCAAAAGCAGGTGTAACAAGGCAACAACAGTGGGTTAGAATCAACCCGAGAATAGATCTTTTAGACACTCCCGGCATAATTCCACTAAAACAAGAAGAGCAAGAAAAAGCCTATAAACTCGCTTTTGTAAACTCTGTCAGCGAAAATGCTTATGAGGCAGAAAGCGTAGCTGAAAAATTGATAGAAGTCATAAGCTCAATTTATCCTGATGTTATAAGAAAACACTATAATATTGAAGATGACAAAGAAGTAAACGTTGAAAACATTGCTCTTGCAAGAAACTGGATTGTTCAAGGAGCAAAGCCTGATTCAACAAGAGCATCGCACAATCTACTTCTTGACTTTAGAGATGGAAGATTAGGGAAGTTAACACTTGATAAAATCGAAGAATAATTTATTTTTATTTGACGAAAAAAAACTCTCAGGTTGCAAATATTTAATCGGAACAGATGAAGCTGGAAGAGGTCCTGGGGCAGGTCCAGTGTTTGCTGCAGCTATTTGTTTTACTGATACAAATAAAGAGCTTAAAAAAGCACTCAGTCGTCTCAATGACTCTAAACAACTTACAGAAAAAGTAAGAGAAGAACTCTACGATGTAATAAAAGAAAACTCTATCTGGTCAGTAAAAGCCTCAAGTATTGAACAAATTGAAAGAATAAATATACTGCAAGCGTCACTATTAGCAATGAAAGAGGCTGTACAGGAAATTCATCATAAAATTGCAACTGATGATTTTACGCTTCTTATAGACGGAAACAAGCTCATCCCCAAATGCCCTTATCGACAAGAATTTGTTATAAAAGGAGATTCAAAGTCAGCATCAATTGCAGCAGCAAGTATATTAGCAAAGGTTGAGCGCGACAGGTATATGAAAGAGCTTGCAAAAGAGCATCCAGAGTATGAATGGCATAAAAACAAAGGCTATCTTACAAAGGAGCATCTTGATGCAATAGATAAGTTCGGAATAACAAAACATCACAGGCAAAAATTCTTACAAAAGCACTTTGAAAAATCAGAGCAATTAAAGTTTATACTTTCTTAACTAAAAGTGCAAAAAAGAGCCTATTATGATAAAATTTTGTTATAGTTAGGGGAACGAAATGATAAGCATAGATGATGTTAAACACGTGGCGAAACTAGCAAGACTAGAACTTTCAGAAGATGAAATAACACAATTCTCAAAACAATTAGGCGGAATTTTAGAGCATGTAGCTCAGATGAATGAAATAGATACAACAGGTGTAGAGCCAATGAGTAGCGCTATTCCTATTGTAAACGTAATGCGCGAAGATGAAGTTAAATACGAACAAACAAAAGAAGAACTTATGAAAAATGCTCCTGAAGAAGAAGCGGGATTTTTCAAAGTTCCAAAAATAAATTAAAAGAAAATAGTAAATAGAGGGATTATGGGGAAAATGGGTACTAAGTATGTATTTGTAACAGGTGGTGTAGTATCATCACTCGGAAAAGGAATTGTAGCAGCATCATTAGGAAAACTTCTAAAGGCGAGAGGCTACTCGGTAGTAATCCAGAAATTTGACCCCTATATAAATGTAGACCCGGGAACAATGAGTCCTTTCCAGCACGGAGAGGTTTTTGTAACAGATGACGGAGCTGAAACTGACCTTGATTTAGGCCACTATGAAAGATTTACGGATACTAACTTAAGCCAGATAAATAACGTAACTTCAGGAAGTATCTACCAGACAGTTATCAATAAAGAGCGTAAAGGTGAGTACCTAGGCGCAACTGTCCAAACTATCCCTCACATTACAAACGAAATTAAGTCTAGAATAAAGAAAGCCGCAAGCCAGTTTAAACCTGATTTTCTA
>JAEZIX010000053.1 GCA_023415935.1 Cyanobacteria bacterium OH_CDB_20
TTATACAAGTCAGCTGAATAAACCGCACCGTTTAATTTGAACTCAGCCTCAGGAGATTTTGATATATTTGCGATAGAACCCGATAAAAATAAATCTGAATAATTCCATTTAATTTTTGATTTTTTTATGTCAATATTTTCGCCATCAGAACCAAAAGAGATATGTTGTGAGGTTAACGGGAATTTGAAATCTGGTCTATATAAATATAAATTATACAAATCTGAAACTACATCCAGTTTCCTGTTTTTTAAAGTAATTGCGACTTTTACAGTTTGAGCTTTTAAGTCAATATTTTCTTTTAGATATTTTAAAGCTACATCTTTAACTGTTGCAGTTGCCTTTATAACAAGATTGTTTAGCTTTCCTGAAATATTAGCCAAAAAATACAATTCCCCATTTGAAACTGTAACAGTTTTTTTGAACTCTTCGGGCAAAAACGCATTTTTAAAAGCATTGAAAGCTAATTTATCTGCTGAAACCATAGCTTTAACATTAGTATCAGAATCAAAACTGCCCTTGATTTTTACAGGGGTATTATTTATAAAGGCAGAAGCAGAAAGTATGTTTATAAAGTCATTTTTAAAACTTATTTCTGAATTGATATCAGTAATCGAAACAGGATATTTACTGCTTTTTATTGAAACATCTTTTAAACTTGCAATCCCGTCTGAACGAAGTTTTTTAAAGTCTGTATCTATATTAAAATTAAAATTTGCCAATCCTGAAACTTTATACTCTGAAAACTGATTTTTGATATTAAAACTAGTAAAAATAGCAGTCAAAAGCTCTGAAAGATTTGCTAAATCAGAGTTAGCAGCTTTGACATTCAATTGAAGTTTTTTATTTAAACCATATGAATACTTCCCAACAATGGTAGCAATCTCTCTCGGGCTTGTTTTCAATTTAGCATTAATTTCTATATCATTATTACTAAATGCAAGATTTATAAAATTACCTGAAAGAGGTTTGTTATTAATTATGAAAGATAAATCCTTTAAATCAATATTTCCAGTAATTGAAGATTTGTCATCTTTTTTATCATATTTAAGTTTTGCAGTAATTTTTGTGCAAAGGTTGTATTTATATATATTTTGAAAAGGATTAACATTAAATATCCGCTGTTTATCAAATTTAATAGGCGATACAACATCAAAATTATAAGTAACAAATTTCTTATCTTTATAAGACAAAATCCCGTCTGTTTTGACATGCAAAGACTCCCCAAGGACAATATCAGAACACTTTAGCTCATTTCCGCTTAGTACAAAAGGACTGGTAAAATTTGTGTCATTAACTTTAACTTTGTAATTGTATAAGATAACTTCAGGTATATTATTTTTTGCCTTGTAATCTGATTTTAAGATGGCATTATTTATATTTATAATATATTTATCTAACGAAGTAGCACCATCTGATTTAATAGATAATGCCAATACCGGTCTATTTAATATAATTTTTTTAAATTCAATTTTTTTAAAGAGTAAAGGTAAAACCCTAATTTTAATATTTGCATCAGTCACTTTAAAACACGTTGTACCATCAGGATATAAAAATCTTACATGATAAGCATATAAATTAATATAGGGACTAAATATTGTTTTAAGCTCCATATTTTCTGCTGAAAATTTGAGCCCTGTTGATGTTTCAACCTGCTTTTCAATAAAAGTGCTATATTTATTTATATCGGCTATTTTAGGAACCAAGAATAAAACAAACAAATATAGTAAGACAAAAACGCCTAATAAAAATAATAAAATTCTCTTTAATATATCAATGTTAAAAGGCACTACAGATCTCCTTTTTATTTTAAGGAATCCGCACCGCTAACAACTTCATTAATCTCTTGCGTGATAGCAGATTGACGAGCTTTGTTATAATCAATAGTTAAAATTCTTATCATCTCTTGTGCATTATTACAAGCTGCTGACATAGCTGTCATTCTGGCTGCAAGTTCACTTGCAGTAGATTCTAACAAGGCTTGAAAAATAATATTAGCAACATATAAAGGCACTATTTTAAGCAAAACCTCAGATGGGTCAGGCTCAAATACCATTTCAGTATCAATTCCTGTTGATTCTGAATCATTTTCCTGATCTGCAAGCGGCAATAATTGCCACGTCTCAACAGAATAAGAAAGCATATTCTTAAATCTTGTTGTTACAATTTCAATTCTATCAATTTGTCCTTCGCAAAAAGATTTTGCCAAATCTTCAGCAATTAAAGTAGCTGAAGCAGAAGTAGGATCTTGAGCCACTTTTGTATAAGAACTTACAATTTCAAAATCAAGACCTTTTGGAGCATGTTTTAAAGCGCTCAAACCTTTTTGACCAATTACGAAAAGTTTGCAAACAACTCCTTCATCATTATATTGTTGAATCTTTTTGATAGTATATCTGATAACATTTGCGTTGAATGCTCCTGCTAACCCTTTATTAGAAGTAACAACAAGCAATCCAACAGATTTAGCTTCTCTTTTTTCTAAGAGTGTAGGCAAATTATCTAAATAACTTTCTTTATCGTCTCCAGCAACAATATCTTCAGAAAATGTACTCAATGCTTTGTTGAGCATATTTCCAAGCTCTTTTGAAAATGGTCTTGCAGCTTTTACTCTGTTTTCGGATTTTTTAACTTTAGCAGCAGCAACCATTTTCATTGCTCTTGTAATTTTTTGAGTATTGTTAATACTGTTTATTCTATCTCTTATATTCTTTAAATTTGCCATACTTTTGCCTTAATTAACTAAAGAAGTTTGATTTAAATGTTTCAATATTTTTAATGAGTGACGCTTTGTCTTCATCTGATAAAGCAGCACCATCATTTAATCTTTGTGCAAGGTCTTGCATATTAGCATTGAAATATTCAAACCATTCACCTTTAAACTTTTGGATTTTCTTAGTATCAATTTCATCCATATAACCTTCATTAACCGCAAACAAGATACTAACTTGTTCAGCAACGCTTAATGGTTTATATTGAGGCTGTTTTAATACTTCTGTAAGTTTTTGACCTCTTAAAAGTTGATCTTGAGTAGCTTTATCAAGGTCACTTGCAAATTGTGCAAATGCTTCAAGCTCTCTAAATTGAGCCAAATCAAGTCTTAATTTACCTGCAACTTGTTTAATAGCTTTGGTTTGAGCAGCACCACCTACACGGGATACTGAAATACCTGCGTTGATTGCCGGTCTTACACCTGAGTTAAACAAACCTGATTCTAAGAATATTTGACCGTCTGTAATTGAGATTACGTTTGTTGGAATGTACGCGGAAACGTCACCTGCTTGAGTTTCAATGATAGGAAGAGCTGTAATACTACCACCACCTAAACTGTCATTTAATTTAACAGCTCTTTCAAGAAGTCTTGAGTGTAGATAGAATACATCACCAGGGTATGCTTCACGTCCAGGTGGTCTTCTCAAAAGCAAACTCATTGCACGGTATGCTTGAGCGTGTTTTGTTAAGTCATCATATATTATAAGAACAGATTTACCTTGTTCCATATATTCTTCGCCGATTGTAACACCTGCAAAAGGAGCAATAAATTGCATTGGAGCAGGGTCATTTGCGTTTGCTGCAACTATTATTGTATAATCCATTGCGCCATATTTTTCAAATGTTTTTGCCAATTGCGCTACTGTTGAAGTTTTTTGACCAATAGCAACATAGATACAAATAACATTTTGACCTTTTTGATTGATAATTGTGTCAATAGCAATTGCTGTTTTACCTGTTTGACGGTCACCAATGATAAGTTCACGCTGACCTCTACCAATTGGAGTTAAAGCATCAATCGCTGTAAGACCGGTTTGTAAAGGTTCATGAACCGATTTTCTAGCAACGATACCAGGTGCAACTCTTTCAATTGGCCTAGTTTTATCATATACAATATCACCTTTGCCATCAATTGCTTTTCCTGTTGGATCAACAATTCTTCCAATAAGACCGTCTCCAACTGGTACAGAAGCAATTCTTCCTGTCGTTTTTACAGTCATTCCTTCTTTAATTTGAGCATATTCGCCCAAAATAACCGCACCGACATTATCTTGTTCCAAGTTTTGGATAATACCTAAAGTACCTTTTCCATCATCAAATTCAACAAGTTCACTTGTCATAGCGTTTCTTAGCCCGTAAATACGAGCAATACCATCACTTACTTCTAAAACAGAACCGATATTGCTAACGTCAACCGTTGCATTATAGTGTTCAATTTTAGATTTAATAATTGATGTAATTTCATCAGGTCTAATTGTTGGCATAATTATTTCCTTATATTAATTGTTTTTTTATATTCGAAATTTTAGTTTTTAAACTAGAATCAATAGTTTTTTCTTTTATATTGACTATCAAGCCTGCGATTATTGAATTGTCAATTTTATAGCTTGGCTCAATTTTTTTTGCAGTTTTAGCTTCTAATGTATTTATTAAACGTGATTTGAGCTCTTCTGGTATTTCAACTGCAGAAGTAATCTCAGCAACCACTATATTATTTAACCTGTTTAATTCCATTTTATACTCAGAAACAACAGTAAGTATAGTCTCAAATCTACCATTATCAATCAATAAAGAAAGGAAATTAAACGATACTTCTGAAATTTTGTCTTTGAATAAAGAAGATAAAACATCTTTTTTATCTTGGTGTGTAATCAGTTTATTAGTTAAGAAACCGGATAACTCTTTTGACTCAGAATAAGTCTGACCTACAAATTTTAAATCATCATATACTTTATCAACGCTATCAATATCCTTAGCGCTTAGAAATAAAGCTTCTGCATATCTTTTTGCTATAACATCGTATTTAGAATCTGTTTTAGCCATTATATATTCACATTCTCCAATTCATCTATTGCTTGCCCTATAAATCTATTGTGAAGTTCAGGGTTAGCATTTAACTGTTTTAAAATATTACTCTCTGCAAGTTTTATAGAAGCAGATGAAACTCCAGAAGTTAAAGAACGATTAATTTTTGAAGCTTCAGATTCAATGACTTTTTCAATATTTTTTTCAATATTTGAAATTACATTTTTAGCTTCTGAAACAATCTTTTCTTCTAGCTTAGATAAGTTATCTTTTGCCTGAACCTCAATTTCTAAAAGTGTTTGAGGCAAGTTTTCAACTTCTTTCTCAGCTTTTTTGAGATTTACTTTAGAAAAAGAGTTTTGCTCTTCTGCTGTTGTAACAGTTGTCTCAACTGATTTTCTTTTTGCTTCAATGATATCAGCAACTCTGATTTTGTTTACAATAAAGGCTATTAAGGCAATCAAAACCGTGAAGTTAATAACATTTGAATGTAATATATTATGAAAAGATAAATCAAACATTATCAATCACCTCACTAACTAAATCAGAATTATCTTCAACATTAGCTAAATCATCACCAAATATTTTTCCTGAGATAATTTTAGCCAAATCAGATACATTAGATTTTAATTCTGATTTTACAGATTGTTTTTCTTCTAAAAGAGTATTTTTTCTGTTTTCAATTTCATTATTTGCTTCAGTTTGTTTTGAAGCAATAGCCTCTTGATTTGAAACTTTGGCGGATTCAACACCTTTTACAATTAAATCTCTTGCATCAACTTGAGCGGATTTAATCTTTTCATCCTTTTCTTGTAATATGCCTTCAGCTTTATTATTAGTAGAATTAGCATCATTGATTTGCCCATCAATATAAGATTTTCTTTCAAGAATAATCTTCCTGATAGGGTTGTAGAATATACCGTTCATAACAAAGACAAACAGTATAAAACTAATCATTGAAGCTAAGAATGTAGCATTGAATTCCATTTTTTATAAGCCTTATCCAATCATTCCTGATAGTTTTAATGCAATAATCAAAGCATAGATTGCGCACGCTTCAGCAAGAGCAGCACCAACCAAGAAGAAACCTACCGCTTTACCAGCAACTTCAGGTTGTCTAGCAATTGCATCCATAAGACCTTTTGTTGCAATACCGATACCTAAACCTGCGCCTGTTGCACCAAAACCAATCGCAATACCTGCGCCCATTTGTGCTAAATCAGAAATTGTTTTTACGTCTGTCATTGTGTTCTCCTTTTTATAAATAATAATTAATGTTCTTCAGATACTGCCGAAGATATATATACTAGCGTCAACATTGTGAATACTAAAGCCTGTACTGACGCAACTAACAGTTCAAAAATCATAATAGGCAACGGTAGCAAGTATGCAAATATACCTATTAAAGCAGAGATAAGAATCTCGCCTGCAAGAATATTTCCGAAAAGCCGGAGTGCAAGTGTTAAAGGACGAGTAATTAACTCTAAAATATCAACAAGTGTCAAAATAATTTGATCAAATCCAAATCCGTGGAATATAAAGTGGAAACCTTTTTTCTTAACACCGACAAATACATAATAAACAAGAACAATAATTGCAAGTGCAGCTGTCATGTTTATATCGTTTGTAGGAGAAGCAAGTTCTCCACCGTGTTTAAGGTGATACATTTTCCAAGGCAATTGTCCCATAAGGTTTGCAACGATGATAAATAAGAACAGTGAAGCAGCTAAAGGTACATGCTTATAGCCTTCTTTGCCAATCATTGTATCTGCTAAACCATAGAAAAACTCCATAATGCTTTCAACAAAAGCCTGAAGTTTTGTAGGTATAATAGAGAGTTTTCTTGTCGCAACGAATGAAAATATAATAAGAGAAATCATGGCAATCCACATGGTTACAAGAGTATCCATATTGAATTTCAAATTCCCTATCTCTGCTATCCAGTGGCCTTCCATATGTGAAATCTACCTTATACTATTACCAAACATTATTTAACAATTAAAACTTTCGATTTAAACCATCTATTTGACCGAATATGAAATCAAAGTTTTCATTTCATTATAATAACTTTTTGTTCAAATTTTGCAAATTTTGTAAAATTATTACATGGAAAAAACACAAAAGACAATACTAATATCTATATACTATGTACTGGGGCTTGCGGCATTTTTTAGCAATCAATTAACAATATTTGCAGTGATTTTGCTCCTAATTACAGTTTTAATTACAGAGAAAAAATACATATCAAAAGTGTTTTCTATAGTACTTTATATTGTATTTACAATTGCAATAATAAATGCAAACCTGCAGGTAAAAGATACAGATGCGCTTGAGACTCTAGCTCCACAGAACATGACCTTGTCAGGCAGAATAATAACTATCCCGACAACTAATAATCCTGACAAAACCAAGTTTCAAATGGAAATAAACAGCATAAAAGAAGAATTTGAGACGCAAACAAAACCAATAAAAGCAAAAACTCTTGTTACAATTGAAGATTCAAAAGAAAATCTCTCAAAACTAGAAATAGGAAACACCATAACATGCGAAGGAAAATTAGCCTTACCGAAAAAGGCTTCAAACCCTTACCAGTTTGACTATAGAAAGTATTTAAAATATTCGGATATTTATACAAATTTTTATGTAAAAAATGGAAATTGGAAAATTGAAAATATAAAACCAAATTTGTACTGGCGCATGCTCCAAAAAATCAACCAAACAAGGTCTCAGATTGTTTCAAAGCATGCCCAAAATCTAAAAAGCCCCAACATAGAGCTACTTGGAGGAATTGTTTTTGGAGATGACGCCGTAAATCCTCCTGATAATATAAAAACCTCTTTTATAAATTCAGGGCTCCTTCATATCCTTGCAGCGTCGGGAATGAACGTAACTCTAATATTCGGTATCTGGCTTTTTATAACAAGAAGAGTTAAGTTGCATTATAAATTATCAATAATAACAGGGATGTTACTTATATTATTCTATACTTGTATGACAGGTTTTGGACCTTCAATTTTAAGAGCAACGCTCATGCTTATATTTATTCTGCTTGGAAAACTCATCGATAGGGATGCTGATTCCATTGCACTTTTATTTTTTGTGGGGCTGATTCTCCTTTTATATGACCCTGCAATGATAAATTCTGTGGGTTTCCAATTATCATTTCTGGTGACATTCGGGATATTGTACTCTTGCGGACTTATGTCTGAGAAACTTAATTTTATAAAAAATAATTTCGTAAATTCTGCCGTTTCTTGCTGTATTGTGCCAATAATAGCCCAAATATATGCAGCTCCAATCCAGATGTTTTATTTTAATACATTTGCAACATATTCTGTTTTCGCAAATATATTAACAATTCCTCTTTTAAGCATTGTAAGTTTCTTAGGCTTCATTAGTTCGATCCTGGCGCTTTTACCTAAAATATCAGGCATAATTTGCCATTTTGCAGATTATATTTTAAATCCATTTTTAACAATGATTATTTCAATATCAGACTTCTTTGCAAAAGCCCCTGCTTCGCTTTTAACTGTAAAACATCCTGAAATAGTCCAGTTGATATTGTTTTATGGCATTATCATACTATTTACAAAACAGCTTAAAACGAACTTTGAAAGTAAAAAATTAACTATATTGCTTTCAACAGCAACACTGCTGTTTGCTTTAACTTTTATCCCCTTGCCAAATAAAAATCTGGAAATAACGGTATTTGATATGGGGAATGCTGATTCAGCGCTAATAAGGACACCTGATAATCATTATATTTTAATCGACTCAGGAAAACTTCCATACAATAAGACTTCATCACCAGCTGAACAAATTATTTTAAGATACTTAAAAAATAAAGGAATAAAAAACCTTGATGTATATGTGATTACACACTTTGATACAGACCATGCCGGAGGCACGATAAAACTTTTAAACGGCATAAAAGCTAAAGAAGTTTATATAACAGATCATTATGAACCCACAAAATCAGCAAAGATGATAATAAGATATCTTAAAGATAAAAAGCTCAATGTGAAAACCGCAAAAAATGGCGAGATTATTCTAAAAGAAGATGGATTAAAGGTTAAAAATCTTGTTACAACAAGAAAAATACAAGAAGAAAATGCTAATTCTATAGTTAATTTGTTAGAATATAAAAATTTCAAAATGTTATTTGCAGCAGATGCTTGCGCTGATACTGTTGATGATTTTTCGCAAGATGAAATTAAGAATCTTACAATAATAAAAGTCGGGCACCACGGTGGAAAAGGGAGTATCAATAAAAAACTTTTAAAAACAACGACTCCAAAAGCAGCGATAATTTCAACAGGCATAAATCCTTACGGTCACCCTGATGAAACAACAACAGATATCTTAAAAAACAACAACATAAAGACATACAGAACTGACTACAATAATGCAATAAAAATAATGGTAGATGACAAACAAGCAAAAGTTGAAACCTTTGTAACAGACAAGAAATCATTTATGCAGGATGGGGAAATTATTGAGCTAAAGTAGAACAATCATGCTTAAGCGCTTCAGAAGAATTTGAATTAAGGTCATAAATCATCTTAAGCCCTAGAAGAGTCAAATCTTGATTAACATAATCAAATTGTCTGTGGAGGTATTTGCTTATTATAGAAGAATATCCTCCTGTTGCAACAACAATTGCTCTTTGACCCAGCTCTTTTTCGCAATCTGCAATAAGACCATCAATCATGGCAGCATGACCTCTTACAATCCCAGAAAGCATTGCATCAATAGTATTAGAACCTATGGTTTTTTCGGGAGCTTCAATTTTAACTTTAGGAAGTTTTGAAGTAAAAGAAGCAAGTGCATTTGCCTGAATCATCATGCCGGCTGCTATTATGCCTCCGATAAACTCATATTTTTCATTAACAATATCAAAAGAAGTAGCTGTGCCAAAGTCAACAACAATAACAGGCGCTCCGTATAGTCTTGAAGCAGCAAGCCCGTTAACAATTCTATCAGGACCAAGTTCTTTAGGATTATCAAGAGTAATTTTTAAACCTGTATTAATTTTGTGACTAACCACAAGTGAATCAATATTTAAATATTTTTTAATTGAAAGTTGGATTTTTTCCGTAAGAGGCATAACAACACTTGAAATAACCGCATAATTAAGCTTTCCAAGTAAATCTGAGTCCTTAACAAGATTTTTTATAACAATACCATATTCGTCTTCAGATTTTTTAACATCTGACGCTATACGCCAAGACTGAATAAGAGCCTCTCCATCAAAGACTCCTGCGGTTATATTTGTATTTCCGATATCAAGAACAAATAACATTTTTTGACCTCTTGTATACATTTTATCAAAAAAAAAGTTTTATGCTACAATGTTTGAGGAGAAGAGAAACAACACGAAAACACGAGGCAAAAATTGGATATTTTAAATTTATTACATCAATCATTTCAAATGCGTAGTATGAGCTTTTTTGAAGCTGGTATGCTTATATGTTTCGGCGCAAGCTGGCCTTTTGCAGTAGCAAAAACATACACTACAAAAAACGTTCAGAGCAAAAGCAGACTCTTTTTATCGTTAATTATAATCGGATATCTCTGCGGAATAGTACACAAACTGCTTCACTCTGTAGATATTGTGATTTGGTTATACATTATTAATCTTCTGCTTGTAGGCGCAGACTTTTTCTTGGTACTTTTATACAAAAATAGAAATCAGGGTTAGAATATGAAAAAACATTTATTAACAGGTATTTTGCTACTTGCAATAACAGGCATGAATATAGCTCCTGTAATCGCAGATGAAGCGGCAGACGCTTTGATACAAGACAAAATATGCAAAATCGGTTTTAATAAAATGTTTGCCCAAGATCCTAAAAAGGATATAACAGAGCTTTTTGAAAAACATACAAAATATGCAAATAAACATGATTATGAAAAAATGGAAAATCTATACTCTGATGGATATATAAATTCTGACGGTTTTGATAGAAGTACATATTTCAGCATGATTAGGCGCACTTGGGACATATACCCTAAAATATCTTACACAACTGAAATCAGAGATATCACCATAAGTGGAAATTATGCAGTAGTAAAAATGTGTGAAAAAGCAATTGGTGAAGCAAAAGATTCTGTTGCTAATATGAAAGAAACAGGCATTTTAACTTCTGACTCATTTTCATATTACTACTTACAAAAGTTCGGAAATGACTGGAAAATAACATCCCAAAACACGCTAGAGGAATTAACAACATTAAAATATGGCGACACCAAAAGTACAAATATTGTTTTAACTGCGCCAAATCAAGTTCCAGCAGGTGAAGAATACACGGTTTCTTTAACAACTGATGTACCTTCTCAGTCATTCATACTTGCATCAATTACAAATGAACCTATCATATACCCTCAAAAATCACCTCAAGATATTTTTAGAAATATAAAAAAAGACGGTGTTTTGGAGAGAGTTTTCAAAGCAAATAAAGAGAATCACAACGAATTTGCAACAGCATCAATAGGAATAACAAAAGCTGCAATATTAGACCCTAAAAACATAAATATTCAAATAACAGGTATGGCATTTGTTATGTCAAGAGTAAATGTAGTGGACAAGAAAAACGCAGTAATTGCAGATTCAAAACAACCTGAAAATACAAATAAAGACGATGAAAAAACTATTAAATAACAAAGTATTTAAATATTTTGCTTTAGCAATAACATGTATTATTGCGGCATTTTGTGTTAGATACGCAGCAATGTATACGATAGAAAATAATCTGTCTGTTTCAAATCAGGTATTTAATCTTATCTATGTCAAAAACACAGGTGCTGCATTCAGCCTCTTTGACGGGCATACTGATATGCTGATAGTGCTTTCTTGCCTTGTATTGGGTGCTGTTTTATCGTATATATTCACAAACGCAAAAAGGATTTCAAATCTTAAAAGAAACGCTCTTGCCATTTTAACAGCAGGTATCATCGGAAACCTCTACGAAAGAATTTATGACGGTTTTGTCACTGACTATATAAACTTGAGCTTCATAAACTTTCCTGTCTTTAATGCATTTGACATGCTTATTTCAATAGGAGCTTTGCTTCTTATTATTGCTCTTTACAATAATAAATAAGGAAGGCCTTATGGAAAATGAGTTCAGTTTTTATATCGAAGAAGATGAAGAAGGAAAAAGACTCGATAGCTATTTATCAGAAGTCTTATCCGATTTTTCGAGGACAAAATTACAAGGCATCATTAAAAACGGGCAAGTTCTTGTAAATGAAAAGACTGAAAAACCTTCTTATCTGGTAAAGACAGATGACTTTATCAAGATTAAAATAGAAGAAGCTAGCGCTCTAATAATACAGGCAGAAGATATTCCACTTGATATAAAATATGAAGACGAGACTATGCTTGTTGTGAATAAACCAAAAGACATGCTAACGCACCCGACAAGCAAAGAGCAGAGGGGTACTTTGGTTAATGCACTTCTAAATAAATATGGATATGAAGGGCTTTCAAATTTAAACGGGATAATGCGCCCTGGCATCATTCATCGCTTGGATAGAAACACCTCAGGGCTTTTGATGATAGCAAAAACAAATGAAGCACACGAATTTTTAACATCCCAAATAAAAGCAAAAACTGCAAAAAGAAAGTATTTAGCAGTCGTGCAAGGAAATTTCACCGAAAAAACTGGAACAATTAATAAACCAATCGACAGAAGCAAATCCAAACCTGAAAAAATGGATATAGTAGAAGACGGAAAAACCTCTGTAACTCATTATAAGGTATTAGAAGAATTTAAACACTTTTCATATATCGAGCTTGAACTTGAAACAGGAAGAACTCATCAGATAAGAGTGCATTTGGCTTCAATAGGACATCCTATTGCAAACGATAGCCTATACAACGGTCCTAAACTTAAAGTAAAAACTCAAGAACAGATATTACAAGCATATGATTTGACCTTCAAAACATTAAAAGATTCAAGTATAATAAACGTAAAAATTGAAGAAGACGAAGACATACAAAAAACATTAAAATACTTAAGGAGCCAAAAATGAAAAAAATATTACCTTTAATATTATCAGCGCTAATTTTAGCTGGAACAGTATATTTCATAAGCAAAAACACAAGTCTTGATATGACTCTATATTGTCCGTTCATGCGTAAAGAATTCTCTGCAAATTTTGTTATGATGGCAGCACAATTTTTATTTACCGGTATAATCGTTGGAACACTTATGTCAATATACTTTATGTCTCCGAAAGCCGAGGACTTGTCAGCTTACAAAAGAAGATGCGAAAAATTATCAGTTGAAACAGACAGCTCTGACACAAGAATACAAGCACTAGAAGCTAAAATTCAAACTCTTGAAATTGCTCTAAAAAATGCACTTGAAAAATAGAGCTCCCAAAATAAGTTTTTAAGATGTAAAGACGATTGTATAGCAAGTGTTGACAATGAGTTATGCTTGTTGTTAGATAACTATAATGGAAAGTATAATTAGATTGTGCTGTAATTTGATTGTACTCGTTGCAAAAAATAATAAACAATTACATAAGGAGAAAATATGCCAACTATCGCACAGCTAGTTCGCAAAGAACGTACAAAGTTAATAGATAAAACTAAATCACCTGCGTTAGTAAACTGCCCACAAAGACGTGGCGTTTGCACAAGGGTTTATACAACAACTCCGAAAAAACCTAATTCTGCACTTAGAAAAGTTGCCAGAGTTAGATTAACTAACGGATTTGAAGTAACATCATATATCCCTGGTATCGGTCACAACCTCCAAGAGCACAGTGTTGTTCTTATAAGAGGCGGAAGGGTAAAAGATTTACCTGGTGTTAGATACCACATTATCAGAGGCACATTGGATACTGCTGGCGTTGCTAACAGAGCACAAAGCAGATCTAAATACGGTGCTAAAAGAGCTAAGAAAAAATAATTAAGAAGGGATAAAAAAGATGTCAAGACGTAGTAAACCACCAAAAAGAATTCCTACACCTGAT
>JAEZIX010000054.1 GCA_023415935.1 Cyanobacteria bacterium OH_CDB_20
CAAAGAGTGAATTGTTCATGAACATACCTTGCCCGAAGAAAATAGCTAGTGCCAACATACAGCAACAAGAATTGACGGCCATTTTCTTGGAATTGATCTGTTCTTCTAACAATAGCGCGTACATAAATATTAATTCCTTATACTACTATTGTAACATATTTCTAAAAATATTGCAATACCTGAATTTGATGTTTTTTTAAAAAAACAATAAATAATTTTGAATTTTATTTTGAATTGTAATATGATATAGAAAATGAATTAAATAAGGGGATAAAAATGCCAAGACCAATGACAATAACCGAAAAAATATTTGCAGCACACGCTGGCTTAGATGAAGTCAAAGCAGGTGATTTGATAACTGCAAAAGTTGATATAACCCTTGCAAATGATATTACAGGGCCTGTTGCAATTAAAGAATTCAGAAAAATTGGAGTTGATAAGGTCTTTGATAAATCAAGAGTTGTTTTTGTGCCTGATCATTTTGTTCCTAATAAAGATATTAAGTCTGCTGAGCAAGTTAAAATGGTTAGAGAATTTTCAAAAGAGCAAGAGCTTGAAAACTTTTTTGAAGTTGGAAGAATGGGGATTGAGCACACACTTCTACCTGATGTGGGTATTGTTACAGCTGGTGATTTAATCATTGGAGCTGATTCTCATACTTGTACTTATGGTGCATTGGGTGCTTTCTCAACAGGTGTTGGCTCTACCGATTTGGCTTGTGCTATGGCGTCAGGTGAGACTTGGTTCAAGGTTCCTGAAACTATAAAGGTTGAATTTTACGGCAAGTTAAATAAATGGGTTACAGCAAAAGACCTGGTTTTACATATGATTGGCGACATTGGAGTCGACGGCGCGCTTTATAAAACTCTTGAAGTTGGCGGAAATGTTATTGAAGAAATGGATATGGACGGTCGTTTCACTTTTTGTAATATGGCAATTGAAGCAGGCGCTAAAAACGGGATAATTATTCCTGATGAAAAAACCAAAAGATTTTTAGAAGGTCGTTCAAAAAGGCCTTATAAGTTCTACACAAGCGACGAAGGCGCCATTTATGAAAAGGTTATCAGATATGATGTTTCTCAAATTGAACCCACAGTTGCTTTTCCTCACTTGCCTGAGAATACAAAACCTATTTCTCAAGTTGGAGATGTAAAAATTGACCAGGCTGTTATTGGAAGCTGCACAAACGGCAGGCTTTCTGATATTAAGGCTGCTGCTGAAATCTTAGATGGAAGACAAGTTCATCCCGATGTAAGGTTAATTGTCTTTCCAGGAACGCAAGAAATTTACCTTGAATCAATTGAAAAAGGCTACATTCAGACAATTATAAAAGCAGGCGGAGCAGTCTCTACTCCTACTTGCGGTCCTTGTCTTGGAGGCCACGCCGGGGTTCTTGCTAAAGGCGAAAGAGCCATATCAACAACAAATAGAAACTTTGTCGGCAGAATGGGGCATACAGAAAGCGAAGTTTACCTCGCTTCTCCGGTAATAGCTGCAGCGAGCGCAGTTTTAGGTAAAATTGGCTCACCTGATGAGATAAAATAGATATAGCATAGAATGTTCGATATCTTGGGATTTTGCAAAATAAAAGCCGCTTGATGCGGCTGTTGTTTGGATTATTCCAAATCTCCTCTCCCCAATGTTATAGATTGCTCTATAACGAAAAACTTTTTAAATTATTTTTATAAAATTAAATAATTGTAATTGCAGTTGATTTTCTAACATTAAAGCACGATTTTTTTTTGTTGTGAATAACTTAGTAGATATATTTTTGTAATATTTTGAATTGTTGCTTCAACATGTAGTAATAGTAACGTATTTGTAGAATAATTTGTTTTAATATTTCTTAATAAACTATGTTTTTTGTCAAAATTTCATAAATTTTTAAAAAATCTATATTCAAAATGGTACTCTATGTGATATTATATTTCTATCGTTTGGAGTTAATATGCAGAAGAAATTATCAATAGCTTTTATCTGGCACATGCATCAACCTAATTATCAAGACAGGCCGGGAGGTATAAGGCTTATGCCTTGGGCAAGACTGCATGCAATCAAAGATTATCTTGATATGCTTTTGCATCTGGAAAATTTCCCTAAGTTAAAGTTAAACTTTAACTTTGTCCCTTCTCTTTTAGATACTCTGGAAGATTATGCAAGAAACGGGGCGCACGATATACATTCAAAATTGACAACGACTCCAATTGAAGATCTTAATAATGATGAAAAAAGCTATGTTTTAAACTACTTTTTTGACGCAAATTATAATAATCTAATTGCACATCACCAATATTACAGTGAACTTTACCAGAAAAGATTCTCAAAAGATGAGGTTTCTATTTCTGATTTTTCTGACAGTGAATACTCAGATATTATGATGTGGTTTAATCTTGCCTGGTTTGACCCTATTTGGAGGGACAAATATCCTGAGCTTGAATATTTTGTCGAGAAAGAAAGAAATTTTTCTCTTGAAGATAGGATTAGACTTATTGAAATTCAAAGAGAAATAATTTCTGAAATCGTTCCAACTCTAAAAAGATTACAGGATGAGAACAAACTTGAAATTATGACAAGTCCTTATTATCATCCGATTTTGCCAATAATGTTTGACGGCAACGTTGCAAAAAGATCTGCTGTAAAATATCCTCTTCCTGATTGCAAAATCAATATGTCAGATGATGCTAGAGCGCAGGTAAAAATGGCGCTTGATAGAGCAGAGCAGCTCTTTGGAAGAAGGCCAAAAGGGATTTGGCCATCAGAGCACTGCATCAGTCCAAGGACGCTTGATGTTTTATCCGATTTGGGCGTGGAGTGGACTCTTTCTGACGAAGGAATTCTTGCAAACTCAATTAAAAAAGAATTTGTAAGAGATTTCAAAGGATATCTTGAAGACCCTTATGATTTATGCAGTGCTTATACTTATCAGACAAGAAATAGCGACATCAATATAATATTCAGAGACGGTGTTATTCCTAACTTGATTGGTTTTGAATATCCTCACCACGATAGTGTTGATGCGGCGAAGGACTTATATAGCAGAATCAAAACTATTCAAAACAAACTACAAAATTCTCCTGATAGCACCCACATTTTAACAATCGCAATGGACGGTGAAAACAGTTGGGAAAGCTACGCTCAAGACGGATTACATTTCTTAGAGACTTTATATAGGCTTATTACAAATGATGAGTCCTTGGAGACTGTTACGGTGAGCGATTATATGGAAAGCGCTCAGTTAAAAAATCTACAAAGTCTTTCTTCGGGTTCTTGGATTAATAGAGATTTTCAGCTTTGGATTGCGGAACCTACTAAAAACCTTGCTTGGTGCTATTTGACAAAGGTGCATCAAGACATAAAAGACATAGAAAAATCCAGACATATTCCGGAAGATGTTATGAAGGAAGCTAAAAGAGAACTTTATATCGCAGAAGGAAGCGACTGGTTCTGGTGGTATGGTGAGCCTAATGATTCAGGCCAAGACCATATTTTTGATTATTTGTTTAGAGAACATCTAAAAAATATATATGTTATTTTAGGAAGCGATATACCTGATTATTTGAATAATCCTTTGATTTCTTTTATCGGTAAGCCTTCTCGTGCTCCAAAAAGACAGATTTCGCCAAATCTTGACGGAAAAGATATGGATGATGATGAATGGGTATATGCAGGATGTATTGATATTCCGGCAGGCCCTATTCCGCAAGAAAATAAACTTTTCAACAAAATTTGTTTTGGCTGTGATCAGCAAAATCTTTATTTGAGATTTGACATAAACAGGTATGCGCTTGATTCGGCGGGCAATTTTAAAACCATCTATCAAATATACATATATTTTAAGGCATATAATGATCATTCATTATATACGTCCCCAATTAGAACGGTTAATAAGCCTGATAGCATTTATCCGATATTAAAAGACAGCTATACGCATGAAGTTAAGCTGACATTATTTAAGGATTTGAATCTGCCAATAAGGCTTGCAAAAGCTACTTCTAATAACTTGTGGGTGGCTCAACTTAACAACAATATGCGTTTTGCGTATGATGAAATAATTGAAATTGCTGTTCCGTTTGATGATTTAAACATCAAATATGGCGAGAAGGTCGATTTCTTTATAATAAATGGAACTTTGGGTCAGACCGAAGAAGTATATCCTCAAGATTTATTGCTTTCTCTTGAAAGACCTCAGGTAGCAAGCGTTGATTTTGCAAAATAATTATTTTGCAAGTCCGTAGATTGCAGTTGTTTGTTCTTTTGAAAGATTTGTGCCTCTGTGATTTCCACCTCTTAGTGCAAGCTCAGTTAGTTTTTCAATATCAGGATTTAAAATACCTGCTTCTTTAAAACTTGTTGGAGCGCTTAGACTTGTGAACCATTCTTTAATAGAGTTTATGCCATTATCGACATTTTTATCATCAAAAATAGCTTTAAAAAATTGTTCAAATCTTTCTTTTTTCTCTTCTTTAAAATATGTCATCCACGCTGGGATTAATATAGCAAGTCCTTCGCCGTGAGCAAGCCCGTATAACGCGCTTATAGGGTGTTCAAGCTGGTGGTTGTTGAGATAGAACTTTCCGATACCGTTGTGGTTCATTCCGTTCCACGCGTTTGTTGCTGTCCACATAAGATTTGCTCTTGCAGAAAGATCTTTAGGGTTTACAATCAGCTTTTTTGAAGAATTTATTACATTTTTTACTAGATTTTCAACATAGCCGTCAATGTAAGGTGTGTCGTAATCTTCTTTTGTAAAATATGCCTCCATAGAATGAGCGAAAATATCAACAGACGTATAAGCTGTTTGTTTTTGGGGCACAGTGAGTGTTACAGAAGGTTCTAAAATAGATACTTTAGGGTAGAGTTTTGGGTTTCCCCAACCAAATTTATCTTTTGTATCATCGTTTGTAAGAACCAGTCCGCAGTTCATTTCAGAGCCTGTTGCTGGGATTGTGAGGACCGTATAAATTGGTAACGCGTCATTTACGGGTGATTCATTTAGAATCATATCCCAGATTTCAGCATTGTTTTTTGCGCCTATTGCAATTGCTTTGCTTTCATCAATAACGCTTCCGCCACCTACTGCAAGAATGGCATCAACATTTTCTTCTCTGCATATTTTAGCGCCTTCTACCGCATGGGATAAAAGCGGATTAGGCTGAATGCCAAAATGTTCGACCCATTCAATACCGTTTTCTTTTAATGATTTTGTTACTCTATCATAAACGCCGTTCTCTTTTATGCTTGATTTTCCGTAGGTTAAAAGGACTTTTCTTGCGTTTCCTTTTATCTCTTCACCAATTTTTTCAATAGTATTTTCGCCAAAGATTATTTTAGTTGGGTTTTGATAGATGAAATTTTTCATTATACTTTTTCCTTGTCTAATTCTAAGATAGTTGTTAATATTTCAGCTGCGTCTTCTACCATTTTTTTGCAGTGGTTTTTTCTCTCAGGAGAACCCATATCAAACCCTCTTGTTAAAACCTTACAGCAGGTTGCGTTGTTTCTTGTTTTAAATTCCTCAACGAGTTCTTTTGCATGTTTTCTTGCGTCGAGTCCGTTTCTTCCGTTATCATCTTTACCTTCTAAACAGCCTATAACCATTTGAGCGCCAGCAACTGCTCCACAAAGACAACCTGAACCCATACCTCCTGAAAATGAAGTTGCGCAAGGCAAAAGTTCTCTTGATACTAAACCTTTATCTATAGCTGCTTTTACTACTGATTCAGAGCAAGAATATCCTTGAGCAAAGTTTTCAACAGCATTATTTTTCATTTTAAATCCTCCTTAAGTCTTACAAAGGATTATAGCACATTGTAAATTACTTGTTAAAGAAAACTTAGACCATGATTGACATTGGACTTTGCCCAAGGTAACATTTATATTGTGAAATAATGTAATTAGGAAAAGTCTCTTATTTTGCTTGTATTTCACAAGTAT
>JAEZIX010000055.1 GCA_023415935.1 Cyanobacteria bacterium OH_CDB_20
GGCGTTGCTAACAGAGCACAAAGCAGATCTAAATACGGTGCTAAAAGAGCTAAGAAAAAATAATTAAGAAGGGATAAAAAAGATGTCAAGACGTAGTAAACCACCAAAAAGAATTCCTACACCTGATCCGGTGTATAACAGCGTGGATATCGCAAAATTCATCAATAGATTGATGAGACGCGGTAAAAAATCAATCGCTGAAAAAATCTTCTATTCAACATTAGATGTTATTAAAGAAAAAACAAAAGAAGAACCAATCGAAGTGTTCAAAAAAGCATTAACAAATGCAACACCTCTTCTTGAAGTTAAAGCAAGAAGAATCGGCGGTTCAACATATCAAGTTCCTCTTGAAGTTAAAGCTGATAGAGGTATGGCGTTAGGTTCTACTTGGCTTATCGAATCTGCTAAAAAGCGTAACGGCAAATCAATGGTAGAAAAACTAACAAGTGAACTATTAGATGCTTCAAACGGTTCAGGCGCAGCTTGCAAAAAACGTGAAGATACTCACAAAATGGCTGAAGCTAACAAAGCATTTGCTCACTACAGATACTAATAATTTATTAGAAATAAAACAAAAAGAGTTAATCATAATGATTAACTCTTTTTTATTGCCAACTTGACTATTTACAATAAATCTTGTGTTCAATCATATATTTTTTAATTTTCGATAAATCCCAATACTGAGTTACGATATCTAAATCGTAATAGAAACCATCATAACGAAAACCATACATTATATCAAAATCCTTGTCGTAGCAAAATTTTGTTGTATTGAACTTATCTTCTTTTGTATCTTGGATGTACTCAAACGGCAATACTATATGCTTTTTTTTCATGTTATCACTTATGAATAAATAAACTAAAGGTGCATATTCTGGAGGAAAAATTGCATAATAATACTTTCTTGCCTTATATTTTGTAATATCAAAAATTACACTGGTTGAAGATCTAACGTTAAAAAGTAAATTACTGACTACATTCTTATAAGAAAAAGTCCAGTATAACTGTATTAATGTTGCAAATACTCCAATAATTAAAGTAGTAATAAACAAGTTCTTTAAAGCAACTGAAACGTACCCTGTAGGTATTTTAAATACAAAATCTCTGAATATAGTGTTCAAGAATACAGGGATAGATAAAATGGCAGCAGTAAAGCGCATATCTATAGAAAAACATATAAAGTCATTAAAATATAAACTAAAATCTTTATTACATATAGTAAAAAATACAATGCTAAATATTATAAAAGAAGAAGACAGTATAAATATAGAAATCTTATTTAATTCTTTTTTTAATAGCAGTGAGACAATAAATATTAGAAAAACAATAACTAAAGCAATTGTGAAAATAAGTCTGTATCTAAGGAAAAAGAAATAATCACCAAAGAAAATAGTAAAAGAATGCTTTAAATCACCAAGCCCACCATCAGAGGTAAGGTCAGGGCCATAAGGCGTTAGATAAAAGAACCAAAATAGCAATCCCGATAAAAGTCCCGATAGACCGATAAAATATTTTACAATTTTTGTTCTCAAGGAGAAATTTCCTCTCTTTACATATAAAAAAGAAGAGAGAAACAATAAAAATCCAAAAACACCAATGAATTCATGGGAATTGAAACAAAAAATTGATAAAATGATAATCCAAAATATATCAAGTTTTTTATAATCAATATCATATGTTAGATAATGGAACAAAACCATATAAAGAGGAATTGCAATTAAACATTCAACAATAGCATACCATTCAAAGAATAAAACTCCAAAAACAAACAAAAAAAACGATAAAATAACTATGTCATACCTTTGAGATCTTTTCGCTAATTTCCAATGCCAAAATGGCACAAGAAACGGAAATAAAAATAATGGCAAAGAAAAAAGAAATAATAATAAAGCCCTATATTTAAACTTAAACACTGCTGAAACTATATAAACAGGAAATTGAGAAAGAAGACATGAGAAATACCTCATTCTTTGCATAGTATTACTTGAAATGCAATCACCCGTGATGATAGAATAAAAATTCCATATCCCATCAAGAACAATTCCTCTGCCGAATAATGATGCAATTATAATATATATTACTGAAACAAAGATGAATGAAAAAAATAACGTTTTAATCGTTTTATTTTTTAATAAAGATTCCACTATCTTCCCCTTACTATATAAATCTAATATAAAAAGGGAGGTGAGTCAAACCTATTAAGTTCTTCTACCCGTTAAAATAAAGCGTTAATAAAATCATCAGATGAAAAATCTTTTAAATCATCCATTTTCTCACCGACGCCAATTAATTTTACCGGCAGATTTAACTCTTTAACGATAGAGATGATGATTCCGCCTTTTGCGCTTCCATCAAGTTTCGTTAAAGCAACCGACGTTAAATCAACACATTCAGAAAATACTCTAGCCTGTACCAAACCATTTTGACCTGTTGTTGCATCTAATACGAGAATACTCTCAACCAAAGAATCTTTTGCTAGCCTGTCAATAACCGCCTTAACTTTTGAAAGCTCTTCCATCAAGTTTCTTTTATTTTGCAGTCTTCCTGCTGTATCTATTAGGAGCAAATCATAATTCTCATCTTGAGCTTTTTTAATAGCATCAAAAACAACAGCTGCTGAATCAATTCCATCTTTTCTGTAAATATCAGCTCCAGCTCTTTTTGACCATATATCAAGCTGTTCTTCAGCTGCTGCTCTAAATGTATCACCTGCAGCAACTAAGACTTTTTTGCCCTGCTTTACAAATCTGTTTGCAAGTTTTGCAATTAAGGTAGTTTTACCGGCGCCGTTTACTCCGGTTACCAGATAAATATTTAAATGATTTTGATTAAAATTTAGTGATGAGTCTGAACTTGAAAGAATTTGCGAGAATTCATTTTTCAAAAACTCTTTTACTTGAGATGGCTTAATCTTATCTTGTTTTCTGAGTTTATCAACAATTTCAGAAGATACTCCGACTCCCAAATCAGCTTTAATAAGGAGCTCTTCCATATCATCTAAAATAAAATCGTCAAATTCTTCTTCAGCTTGGACAGCTTCAACCACATTATTTACAAGTGCTTGAGTCGTATTTGAAATTGCATCTTTAAGACCTGAAAAGGAAAAACCAAAGAGTGATTTTTTCTCTTCTTGCTTATTTTCATTATTAGAATCATTTTTCTTAAAAAAATCGAACATATATAAAAAACCTTTTATACTAAGTCGTTTTCAAGAGCAACTTTCCCTAAAATACCATTAACAAAAGAAGCACTGTCATCAGTAGAATATTTTTTAGCAAGCTCAACAGCTTCATCAATAACCACCTTTAAAGGTGCATCTTTTATGAACAACATTTCTGCAATTGCAATGCGCAAAATGTCTTTATCCATTTTCACAAGTCTGTTTAAGTCCCAGCCATGTGCATACTTTTGAATTAATTCATCAATTTGAGTATTGTTAGACTTATATGTAAAAACGATTTTTTTAATGTAATCTTTAACAACTGAACTTTCTTGAAGAGCCGTCATTTCAGCAATTTCAAGAGCAATCATAGCTTTTTCAGCAGAATTTAAAAGCTCATCGATTCTACCAATCATATCTGATGTCATAGGAATTTGAACCGGAAGGTCAGAAACTTCAAGAGGTCTTTCGAGGTTATCAGGATGATTTGCTTCGTATTCATTAATAAATTCTCTAATTTCAAAAAGAGCAGAAGTAGTAAGTTTTAGCTCATCAGAAGCAGTGTTAGTAAGTGTTCTTACAGATTTTAAAATGATATCTTCAAAGTCATTTTCAGAATATTTAGCTACATCATTATCTAATTGAGAAAATAGAATAAAAGCGAGTTCTCTTGCGGCACGTCTAGCTTGCATAGTATAAATCCTTTTTAAAGCATATGTTGTTATTAGTAATATTAAGGCATAAAAACAAAATAAAGTATAGTAGAAAATAAAACAAGAAAACGTCTTGACTTTTAGTTATGTGGCAAATAATATATTAAGTATAGGTTGACGTTGGGGCGTCGCCAAGTGGTAAGGCACCTGGTTTTGGTCCAGGCATTCAGAGGTTCGAGTCCTTTCGCCCCAGCCAATTAAAAAAGACACTTTATAAGTGTCTTTTTTGTTGTTATAACTGTTTTTCCGAAGTTCGAGTTCTAATATTTTATTTGTAATTTAACTTTGCTATTTTATAAACTTGTGCTTGCAAATTAAATAAAAACAAGCCAACACTAGTTGATAAAAGCGGGATTAATAATATTCCAATAATTGTAGCGGCTAGCCAATAAAATACAAATAAATACAATAAGATTATAATGGCACTGTAGACTATAAAAAATAAAATATGATTTCTTGCTTTTGCAACAAGTCTTATAAGTTTATAAAAATCAAAAGCATCTCCAAGTTTAAAATTTTCTGCATATGCACTTTGTGCCATTAAGTAAATAATAAGGAAGAAAAAGAAAGAAATACAACTTATGATTATTCCAACTTGAACATTAAATTTTAGTAATGTCATTTCTGTAAATATATAGATAAGTCCAAATGACAAAATGAATAATATCATATAATATATTGTGAAACTTAAACTCTTAACCCCATACTTTAAATAATTAAAAACATTTACTTTTAAAACTGGCAAAAGAGTATTTTGGTTTTTTATTTCATTATGCATAAACTGCAAGAAAAAACCTTCTAATATTAAATTAGGAATTATAGCTACTAAAAAGATAATTTGCTTATATAAATCAGGAAGGTTTAAATATTTACTTCCTAAAGCATTTAAAATAATAACTATTATTGGGAAAATCAATTTTACAAACCATTCCTCATCAGAAAATGGTGATTGTAGAGCTTTTTTAATATCTAGTTGCATAATGATAACTCAATAGTTTTTAATTAAATTGATTTTAACATGAAAATCAATAACCAATTATTTTTTTAAGAATAGGTAATAATTCTATTAATTCAAATTCATTGTTTTCATAAAAAGTTCGAGTTCCCCTCACAAGCTCCAAAGTTTTATTACAAGATAGTCCTTCAGCTAATATGTTGAAGGGCTTTTTGTATGTTGTAAATTGACATAAAGAATGAGAAAAAGTGACAGGGCAAATTTTGCTTGCCAAAATTCAACGAATACATTTCCATTATACTAACCAAAGATTTTACATTCTCAAATATGACTTAAAAAGCTGTTTTAATTACTCCTTAAAATCTTTTAGGGTCTATTTGATATTCTCCACTTTTAACATAGTCACAAAAATTATTCCATTTCCACTGCCTTAACTCAGGGTCAATATTTGTATCATCCCATTTGTTCATATGATTAAAATCATTGTAGCTTACGATGTTTATGCCGTATTTCTTATATTCTTTCTCTACAATGCTGTTTTCCATCATTGAAAAATTTCCTGGACTAATAACTACATATTTTTCAATAGTTTTTAGAAAAGAAAGCGTTTCAAAATATTCTTCAATAGTTTCGGTTGGGAAATTAACTATTAACCCAACCATATTGGATATTCCAACTTCATATGAGTCTTTTAATATTTGAGAAACGTTTTCAAGTTTAATTCCTTTATTCATAGCATCCAAAACGCTTTGGCATCCGGATTCCAGCCCCCAATATACACTTCTTAATCCTGATTTGTGCAGTTTTTGCAATAATTCCTTATTAAATTCTTTTTCTAGTCGACCAAATATAAAATAATAAATATTCAGTTCTTGTTTAATTATTTCGTCAGCTAACTTATCAAGATAAGCAGGAGGAATCGCATCATCTTGAAACTGAATCCAATTACCAATTTGATATTTTTCTTGTAGCTCTTTGATGTGTGAAACAACTTTCTCAGGAGACTTAATGCAATAACGACCATATTTTATGCCAAGACTACAAAAAACACATTTTCCCCAATAACACCCTTTGGATATCATTAGATATGTATCAGGAGTATTCTTTGCATATTCTTTAAGATTTATCCCATCTAGAGAAACATTAGCAATATTATTCATTGTCGTTATTGGTTTAGGAGGGTTAAACACAATTTCATTTTTTTTATTCTTGTATATTAGACCCGGCACTTTTTCATTTTTCTGGCGATTTTCAAGGACTTTTACAAGTTCAACAATAGACTCTTCTCCATCACCGATTAGAACAGAATCGCAGTATATATCAAAAAACTCTGGGTTATTCAATAAGCTTTGAGGTCTAATAAAACCTCCACCCAAGGAAACATGTATGTTAGTTTTTTCTTTCAATAATCTTGCAAGGGTAAGTGCAGGAATAGCTGTACCAGGGAATGGAATAGTAATCCCAACAAAATCAATTCCTTGTTCTGAAATTTCATTTATTATATCTTCAAAAAAACTAATAAAAATATTACGTTCTTTATCAAAACTCATATCTTTTATTTCTTTATAACTATATTCGAAATTATCAAAACAATGCTCAAAACCACTGAAGCTATTTAAATTGAAAGATGGATAAGGAAGTGAAATGAACTCTAATACTGAATGAAGTATCTTTTTTGCATCTTCATTTTCCTTTTCATTGTTCGCTTCAAAACAAACACTAATTGCTGCTTCAACATTATTCAAAAGAAAATCAAAATTTTCTTTGTCATAAGGAATATTTTTACTATCAAGAAGTTTTCCTGTTTTTTCTATGTAATTTTTCGATAAAACAGTTCTAAAAAACTTGATATTTAAATCAAAATTTTTCGCACTATATCCTTTAGCTGCCAGTTGCCCCGTAAGTAATGGTGCAGCCAGATAAAAGGTTTGAGGCTCTAGTAGTGGTGGTGTAATCAAAAGGCAATTAGGCTTTTTACGTCTATTAAATTCAGAAATTGCTTTAAATATCAATTTGACCTTCCAATATCATTCTTTATTATTTTCATCATCAACTTATTGTGAATTTTCTTATTATCGCTACATTGTATCAATTTTAGGAGTTAACTCCAACTCAGACACCTACTGATAATTTACAAGAAAATATTAAACAATAAATCATAATACAAATATTCTAAAATCTTAGTTATAAATAATACAAGTTTACTATAATTTCAATAATACTTCAAATACTTAGTAAAAGTATCACTATAGGGTTTTATATTTAATATTTTATTAAAAAAATACTTACCTATATGACTCACCACAAGTTTAATTAAAAAATTTAAAAACTAAACTAACGCTTAATGAAAATCGATATAATTGCCCTTATAATACCTTTTGATGAGAAGTTTAAGAATAGTATAACGCCCTACAGTTGGGTGTTTAGAACATTCGTTGATAAAAGAAAAGGAAAAATTTATGAAGAAATTTTTAGTAACAACTTTTGCTTTAGCCATTGCAATTATGGCGAATGCAGGCCAATCATTTGCAAAATGCGGATGCGGATGCCAAATG
This sequence comes from Cyanobacteria bacterium OH_CDB_20, assembly GCA_023415935.1. GTDB lineage: Bacteria > Cyanobacteriota > Vampirovibrionia > Gastranaerophilales > Gastranaerophilaceae > JAEZIX01. The sequence goes on from JAEZIX010000055.1 coordinate 7,384, forward strand.
TCCAAAGCAGTACCTTGCGCTGAATATGCTTGGGCGATTCCATCCAATTACCAAAAAGCTCCTTGCATAAACCAACCTGTGATGCCTCAATCAAGAAGTTATGCTGCACCTTGTTGTAAAAGCCCTTGTCCAGCACCTTGTGTAACAGGCTGTGCTGCACCTTGCCCTTGCGACCCATGTGACCCTTGTAAATGTGAGAAAAAGAGATCTTGGATCTACAATTTATTTCACAGAAACAAAGACTGCAGCTGCAAACCAAAATGTAACTCTTGTTGTGATTAATGTAGCTATTTAATCGATTCTGTCGGGAAATGATTAATAGTGAACGCCGAAAGCATCCTTGAAAAAGGGTGCTTTTAGGCTAAAATAATTTACACGCTTATTCATCAGGCGGATTCTCTAATAATTGCAACATTTCTTCAATAGACCTTGCCTTCATTGAATTCAGCTGCTCATATATGTGCTTATATATATATTTGCATTCTCTTTTTGTCGCGTCTTCTATCTGTGTGTATATAAAATTGTAAATGTGCTCTGTTTCTTGAGAGATTTTTGTACTAATTAAATCATACATATATCTATACATGTGCTCATATTTCATCTGTTTATATTTAAATAAGTTATTTTTAAAAGGTGTTTGTTGGAGAATATTATAATATTCATCAAAAATAACACTATTATATGGTTGATTCCAAGGTTTATTTTGTCCAGCATAATGAATTATGTTATACGCATCAAAATTGTGATAAAGACGAATGTTATCTTCTTTTGTACTCAAAAAGAACTGATAGTTCCATCTTTTTGACAATTTCATAACTTTATTATCTAAAACAATATTAAATACATCTTGGTCTGCGAATAATATTCTATCAATATTTTCATATGTAGCTTTTATTAAACGGTCTTTCAGCTGTTCTTCACGCCATTTTTTTAGGTTAATTAGCATTACACCGGTATTGAAATAGTTAGATATCTGAAAACTTTCAGATAATTTTTCTGTTTCAACATCTTGCACCATTGCTGCGTAATTATCACCAATATCAATATTGTAGAGCTCTTTTAAAGAATTTATGATTAATAAATCACAATCAAGGTACAAAACCTTATCAAGATGAGCTAATTCATTAGCTATTACGTATTTAAAATAAGCTGGTCTTGAGATTGTAGAGTTTTTGCATTCTTGCCATTTATATTTTGGTATAGGAAAATCAGAAAAATACTTTGAATCGATATCTATAAAAGAAATCTCAAAATCTTTAATTTTTTTTAGCAATCTTATTTTACTTCTGCTCTCTTCAGATATATATTCATTCAATACATAAAAAGAAAATGAATCATCTTCGTCTGAATTAAGAAGCAAAGACGTTATAGCAACTGCAAGTTGTTCGCAATAATTTTCATCAAGTGAGAAACATATATTATACATAAATTCCTAAACTAACTTGTAAACTATTATGGGACACATGACCTAATCTTACCACTTGGTATTTTATAAATAATTCCAAACTTGCAAGTGTAAGCTATAATAGTCTACTAAATAATTAGCAATTTTGCAACGAATAAATAATGAAAATGTTTCAAAATTGTATAATACTACTTACTTCTTTTTTCAAACTTACAAAAGGAGAAATTATCCATAACAATAAAAGGTTTTATACTGACTTTCTTTGAATGAAATTTCCCAATATATTTTGTTTCAATCAAAAATAAAGATTTATTATTTATGGGAACAGATGATTCGTCAAAGAATATATTTTTATCCTCTTGATAAATATTAAGCAAGTTCTTGTGGTCATACAAATTTCCGCCTTTGTAATATTTTATATTCGGTGAATTTAGATATGGCAGAAGATCAGCTGTGTATAGCACACTAGAGTATATTGTATAACTATTTAACTCAGGCGTTTTTGCCATATTCTTTGCAAGTTTGTCAGCCTTCGAGTCAAAACACCAGGGAGAACTGCTCACTTTAAAACAAGATAAAAGCAAAAGCAACGAGAATAACACTCTAAATATCTTATCAAATTTAATATTTTTATCAGAATTACCTTGCAAATATAGCCAGTAAGCTATTATGAAATATATAAGTAAAAAATAGAAATGATAGTCTTGTCCAGCGTATAAAAAATTGAAAAACAACAGCAGAAAAGACCAGCAATATAGAATAAAAAAGAGGCATCTGGTATTTTTTCTGACGTAAAAGATGAAAGAAATAGAAACTATAGGGATAATAAAGTAAGAAAGATATTTAAATAGTGGGTGCAGGTAGAAATTATTAAAGAATGCTGAAGCCTGAACTGCAAAATTAAAATTTCTGACAAATGCAGGAATACTTAAACTAAAATACTGAAAAAACAGCATCATTACAGTAAAAAATAGAATAAAAACAGGGGCTAAAAATTCTTTTAAATTTCTATTTTTTTTGTAATCTATAAACAAGTCATAGAGGTGGATAAGCCCAAACGCAGAAGCTCCAACCAGAGCCATAATACTTGTATTTGCTGTTAAAAATATTAAAGAGGCATATAATAAAGGCTTTTTTATCCTTTCTTGATATAATACAGTTAGAGCAAAAAGCCCCAAAATACCCACCGCATAGCATCTTGCAAGAATTGAATATATCCCCAAAAAAGGAAATGAAAACGTTATAAGTACCTTTATCCATATATTAAACGGGGAATATTTCCACATTACAAAAAGCGCAGCAAGGAAAAAAGAATAATTAATAAACTGCAACGAGTATGGATAAAATAGATTGTGCACTGCAAATGGTTTGAGTATGAAATACCATAAGAAAGGGTGCCCTTCGGTTTTAACTATCGACATTATTTCAGAAAGGTCTAAATATCTTGCAATATTCCAAGCCTGCGCCTCATCATACCATGGAGTATGGTGAAGAAGCCTATATATAGTGATGACAATAAAAACAAAAAGGCTCAGAACCATTATCACTTTATTTTGAATATTTGATGTCTTTTTATCTGTCATTCTAATCACTTATTAAATAAATAGTTTTAGCAGCATATTAAAATTATACCTCAATTGTAATATAATATATAGATAAT
>JAEZIX010000083.1 GCA_023415935.1 Cyanobacteria bacterium OH_CDB_20
AATATTCCGACTTCCAGATATGAAAGTTATAAAAAATTTGTTGATGAAGCTAAAGATTATAAAAAAATGATTACTTATTCAGGAAAAAAAGAAGAAAAAACCTCCAAAAATAATCAAAACAGAGTAATGGCAAAAATATCATCAAAAAAAAGAAACCTTTCAAGAAGAGTTTTAAACCAGTCGATATCACAAGAGGATTAATAATAGTGGCTTACAAAGATGAATTTAATAAATTAAAAAATGTAGTTGAAGATAATTTAGACAGGTATCTTCCTGTTGATTATCCTAATAGTATCTTTGAATCAATGAGATATTCAGTTTTGGCGGGGGGAAAAAGGTTAAGACCAGTTATTACTCTTGAAGTTGCAAGAATTCTTTCTGGCTCATATGAGCAAGCAATTCCAGCAGCTTGCGCAGTTGAAATGCTTCATACACAAAGTCTTATTCATGATGATTTGCCGTGTATGGATAATGATGATTATAGAAGAGGAAGACTTACAAATCATAAGGTTTACGGCGAGGCTATTGCAGTTCTTGCAGGTGATGCTCTGTTATCGTTTGCGCCTCAAATTATAAAAAAACATACTCCAAAATCAGTCAGTGATGACAAAATTCTAGCTGTTTTAGATGAGTTTTTCACTGCAGCCGGCGTATACGGTATTATTGGCGGGCAAGTTGTTGATATTGAGTCAGAACATAAAAAAATTGATGAAAAAACATTGGATTACATCCACGAATATAAAACCGCAAAGCTTTTTGCTTTTGCTTTCAGAGCTGGTGCCATCTTGGGTGGAGCAGATGAAAAGCAACTTACTGATTTTACTGAATTTTCGTCATTATTTGGTCATGCTTTTCAGATTTATGATGATATTTTAGATGAAATAGCTACGCTTGATGAACTTGGTAAAACGCCCGGGAAAGACAAGGCGTCTGATAAAAACACTTATACAAGTATGTATGGACTAGAAGCTGCAAAGAAAAAAGTTTTTGAACTTACTCAATCTGCTTGTGGTATACTAGAGAAGAATAATTATTCTTCAAAAATACTTGAAGGGATAATCACATCTATAACTGAAAGGATTTCTTAAATGTTACTGCATTACCCAAGCATTCAAATTTTAATTACAGGGGTTGGCTCTGCTTTTATAGCTCAATTGCTTAAATTTACAGGATATTTGATTGTAAAGAGAAAAATTAATTTTCAACTTTTATTCACAACTGGGGGAATGCCAAGCGCTCACTCAGCGGGTATTGTCGCTCTTGCTACATTGGTTGGATTTATGAAGGGGTTTGGTTCTGTCGAATTTGCTATTGCGACAGGATATGCTTTGGTAGTTATGTACGATGCAGCAGGCGTAAGACGTTCTGCAGGTAAAATGGCAGTTACACTAAATAAGTTAATGGATGATATTTATTCTCATAAACAAACTGACCCTAGAGAAAGATTAAAAGAACTATTAGGACATACGCCATTAGAGGTTTTCTTTGGTGCAATTCTCGGAATGTTTATGGCCTATCTAAGCTATTTTCACTGGTTTAACTAAAAATTAATTTTCAGGTTAATGTAAATAATGGAAAATTTCAGAATCTTAAATAATATCGAAGATGCTATATTTTTACTTGATTCAAGTAATCAGTTAATTTTCCAAAATGTTGCAAGTAGGAAGATTTTTGGGCGACTCCAAAATTTCGAAAAGATAAAAAAATATTTTAATTTTGACGTTTGTGTTTTAAATCCAGATGATATCTCTAAAATAACTCCAATTGATGTGATGATGGATTCTCCAGAGAATTTTTATACATATACTACTTTTCAAAACTCAAAAGATGAATATTTGCATTTCAGTATTTCTAGTATTAATAGAAAAAATTTAAAATTTGTTATTTTTAAAGAACACACATCAATTGAACAATTCCAAAAAACTACAACCAATTATGAAGACCTAAACGCAAAGTATAATAAGCTATTAGAAGAAAGTAAAGAATATCTGAAACTCAAAGAAAGTGCTCAAGAACAAGCATTAAAAATGGCGCTTTTAAATAAGATATTTTTTGCAATTAGAGAGTCAAAAGGTTTAGATGAACTTATAAATCTTACAATATCTGAAGTAAATAATCTTTTGGGCTCATTTAAAACTTATTATGCTAAAAAGAAACAATCGAAATTTCAAGTTGTTGATGTTGTTCCTAATGGAAAATCAGTGCTTCAAAATGTAGAATTTGAAGAAGAAATTCTAAAAAGAATTCAAAAAAAAGAAATAGTAATTTCGCCTTGTATAAGAGAATGCAAAAAGTCACTTGAAACTTATAGTAAAAATACCAAACGAATTATCATTCCTGTATTTGATAAAAATAAAATGTTAGGTGTTATTGTTACTTTTACTTCTCAGAAAATTGATTTTAACTCAAATCTGGAAATACTTGAAGCCATTGCAACTCAGCTGGCTGTTTCAAGTATCCAAACTTCCCTTTTTGAAGAGATAAGTAAAAAAAATCAAAAACTTGAAAATACTTTGAATGAGTTGAAGGAAACGCAGCTTCATTTGATAAATTCAGAAAAAATGGCATCATTAGGGCAATTGGTTGCTGGTATTGCTCATGAGATAAATACACCTCTTGCTTCAGTAAATTCTAATAATACTCTTTTGTCAAAAATAATATCAAAACACTCTACCATTGATGGTGATTTGCTTGAAACAGTTAAAAATATTAATGATATTGATGCAGAAGCAATTAAGAGGATCAGCAACATTGTAAAATCGCTTAAAAAGTTTGTCAGGCTTGATGAGGCAGAACTTCAAGAAGTAGATATCAATGCTGAGCTTGATTTGACACTTCAACTCATTTCTCACGAAACAAAAAATAGAATTGAAGTTGTTAAAAATTACTCTAAACTTCCTAAAATAAGCTGTTATGTTAATATCTTAAATCAAGTATTTATGAATATTTTGATTAATGCTTGCCACTCAATTCCACAAGATAAAAAAGGTATTATAGAGCTTTCTACATATATAAGAGGCAGCTATCTATATGTTTCAATAAAGGATAATGGCTCTGGAATGCCAAAAGAAGTTCAAAAACAAATATTTGTACCTGGTTTTACTACCAAGAATATTGGAGTTGGTACAGGTTTAGGGCTTGCAATTTCAGAAAAAATTATTCAAAAACACAAAGGAACAATAACTTTCTCTTCTGTTGAAGGTGAAGGTACAGAGTTCGTAATTAAAATTCCTGTCTCAGCCTCTGATAGTTAGCCGAGATTTCTTAAAGACTCGCAAAGAGCAGTTATTCCGTCAAGAGTTGCAAGTTGGATTGTTTTAATGCTTTGTTTGTAACCAGATTGAGGATTTTTGGTCGTTGCAAATTTTATTTCATCTCTGTTGTTTCTAAAGATAACAGTTGGTCTTCCCGGAAGTTCAGGAGTAGCATTTGATATTATTAAACTGTCTACAGTCATTTTAGGCGCAATAGTTTTTATCTCATTAACTCTGTCAATATAATAATTTAAAGCTATTTCGTCATTTTTATAATATTCTTGACCGTTTGCAAACTGATTTTTTATTCTGTTAGTGCATTTAGCTTTAAATGCTAAATTATTGCTTTGTTTAATATTTGAAACTTTCATAACTTACCTTTTTATTTAAGATGCGCTATTTAGTTTATCACAAAGATATTTTTAGTGCTTAAAATTAAAACTTTGATGTTATTTGTATTATAATGCTAATTATAAAGCAAAAATATGAGGAAATTATGGCTATAAAAGCACAAAAAGGCACAAAAGACATTTTGCCTTCAGAAATTGAAAATTGGTATTTTATTGAAGATGCTGCAAAAGAAGTTTTTACAAAGGCAAATTTTAAAGAAATAAGAACACCAATCTTTGAAGCTACAGAGCTTTTTGAAAGAGGTGTGGGAGATACCACAGATATTGTTAATAAAGAAATGTACACGTTTGAAAAAAACGGAAGGTCAATTACACTACGCCCAGAAAATACTGCTGGAGTTGTAAGAGCTTATCTTGAACATAGTATGCAAAGAGAAATTTCCCCTGTTAAATTGTGGTATAAAGGTCCTATGTTTAGGTATGAACGTCCACAAGCAGGAAGACAAAGACAATTTCACCAAATTGGGGTTGAAATGTTTGGCATCCAAGATGCTTCCGCAGATGCTGAGTGCATTATTATTGCATCAAAATTCCTTAATAAACTTGGTTTGAACGATTTAGTTGTTGAGATAAATTCGCTTGGCTGCGGTATTTGTAGAGCAGCTTATAAAGAAAGACTTATGGCTGCTATGAAGCCTTATATCGATGAAATGTGTGATGATTGCCGTTCAAGATATGAAAAAAATCCTTTAAGAATACTTGATTGCAAAAATGAGAAGTGTATTGAACTTATGGAAAAACATAAGCTAAAAGAACAAGTATCAAAAATGGAACTTTGCGATGAGTGTGCGCCTCATTATTCTCAATTAAAAGAACATCTTGATAGTTTGGATGTAAAATATGTTGAAAATCCTTTTCTTGTAAGAGGACTTGATTATTATACAAAGACAGTTTTTGAGATTAAATCAAATAATCTTGGATCGCAAAATGCTGTATGTGGTGGTGGAAGATATGATGTTCTTGTTGAAACTCTCGGTGGGCCTCATACGCCGGCTGTAGGTTTTGCAATGGGTGTTGAAAGACTTAATTCTTTAATTAATGAAATTGAACCTCAAAAATTGGATTATTTTGTTGTTTCAACAAATATTAATGAAGCACTTAAGTTAACTCAAAAACTTCGTGATAATGGATATAAAGCTGATTTTGATTACTCTTCACGTAAATTTGGAAAGCAAATTGAAAAAGCATCTAAACTTGCAAATAATGCAATTATTCTTGGAGAAGATGAGATTGCTGCAGGTGAACTCACTGTTAAAAATTTAGAAACTTCTGAACAAAGTAAAATTACTTTGAAAGAATTTTTCAAATAAATGCATTTTTAAAATAAAAAAAGGAGCTTTTTATAGCTCCTTTTTCGTTTATTAATCTTGTTATGCAGCAAGTGATCCAGTGCGCATAAGTTTGATATACTCTTCAAGAGGTCCGTTAGGAACATCCCAGCTGAAGTCTTTAGCCATCGCGTTAATTGACATTTGCTTGATTTTTTCAGGGTTAGTGTAGTATGTATCAAGCGCTCTTTGTAATGTTTTTGAGAATGCTTCGATATTATTAGCAGGTCTTTCTGTTACAGAATATTTTCCGTTATCAAAGACTGGTACAGGTTCTTGCATTACTTCATTTGTTGCGTAATTTCTGTATGTTGCGTAGAATACATCACTTACGAATCCTTCTTGGTCATCAACAATAGTGTCAACAAGTCCACCAGTAGCAGTTGTGATAGGAATACTACCTTTTGGCATTGCTTCCATTTGAGTTAAACCGCAAGGTTCCCATTTAGAAGGAATTAAGAAGAAATCAGAACCAACAGCTAGAGCATCTCTTAATGGAGCACTGAAACCTTCAAATATAAACATTCTTGATGCTGCAACCGGGTCAGTTTCTGCAATTTCTTTTTTCAAATTGCTTAGGTTTTCAATAACTTTAGGGTCGCCGCTTCCTAATATTCCGACGATTGGTCTTTCGTCACCAGGTTGTAATTTGCTCAATACATTTTTAAGAGATTCTGCAAGGTAATCAAAACCTTTTTGTTCTGTGATTCTTCCAACGCTTGCGATGAAAGGAATATCTCTTATATCTTTATCTGTTTCAATTTTACAATTTTCAGGTTGAACTAAAGTAAAGCCATTTAGTTTTTCGCCAGATGCAGCTTTTCTTGCAAGTTCATTAAGAATATCAATAGAAGCTGCTTTGTTTTCCATTTTAGCTTCGTAGCCTGCATCATTGTACATATGAGCGTATGGTTTAAGAGGTCTAGTTGGATTCAATACAGAGTTGATTGATGAAATCATTTTTTCGTTTGGTTCAGCTGCTGTCTTAGTATAACCATTGATAATACCAAGCATTGTGCCGTAGCCTTCTCTTATTTTATGAATTTCATTTTGTCCTGCGCTCATAAATTTTGATGTAGAAATTTCTTTAGCATAGTTTGGTGAAACTGCAACGATTCTATCTGCATTCATTAAATCTGAATATGCTGCGCAATATTGTCCTCTTTCGTTGAAGAATGGAGAACCATCGCCCATATAGCCTTTTACTGCTGAAGGAATTTTGTTTGCATCTCTGCCATATATCATTCTAAAGATATCTTCACTACGGTTGTCTCTATCTTTTCCAACGTAAGTTGCGTTGTGGGTAATGTGAATTACCGGAGTATTTTTAAGATAGTCATATGTTGCAGCGTCCATTTTTCTGTCTGATTTTTCAACAGGAGCAACATCTCTCATGAATGTTGTTAATGGGCTTGCATGCCAGTCATTTGAAAGAATAACATTTGGTGTTTCAACACCTTTAATAGGTGTTTTTAAACCGTTTTTCATTAGTTGGTAAGTAGCTTTTGAGAAGAATAACATTCTTTCAAGTTCGCTAATGCCTTGGTCATTTTTAACGTAAGGTCCTTGGCAAGCTCCAGGATTGTCTGCAGCTGGAGTTATACTGAAGTACTTATCGTTTCCTAAGAATACATAATCAGAACCGCCGTAGTTACCAACAAAGATACCAACGTTTTCCTTTGTTAATTTTTGTTTTTGTTTGTCATAGAACTGTATTGGGAATTCAGATACTTTTTCTATTTCAATTTCTTTCTTTTCAGCGCCTTTGTAAAGATAATGAGTATCATCAATTTTTGTAATTGAAGCTGATTTTGCGCCGTTTCCAACATATAGAGGAGTTACGATTTGCAATTTATTTCCAGGTGCTGCTGCCATTTTTTTATTGAATTCGTCAGGCAATTGAACAGCAACTTCTGCTAAGCCACCGGTTTTCATAAATGTTTGAGTTTCTGCTGAAATCATAAACGCTTTAATATCTTGAATTTCAGGCCATTTGTATTCGCCACGAATTCTTTTTGTTGATTCTGTTTCAAGAACTCTACTAACCTGAGGAGCTATACCTTGGTTACCATAGAAATTAACTAATGATTGACCGGCAATTGCCCTCATATCGCTTAAATTTGTTAGATTATAGCTTGCTGTTTGAGATGGTATTGAAACTGTTGTTTCACCTTGTTGAGAATTGTTTAGTGCTAGCTTTGAGACCGCTGGATTAAAATTTACGTTCATGTCACTCCTTCTATCTTTGCAGAAATATTTTTATGAAACCCACACACATTTTTAAATGCCAAACAAAAAAAAACTTGCTAGTCTATTAATAAAGTTTAACATTCCTTGAAATTTGATTTTAAAACAAATATTTGCATTGGCAAGTATGTTTACATATATTAATTTAAAATATTTTTAGTCTATAGAACCTGTGCGTAAAAGCTTGATATAATCTTCTAAAGGTCCATTAGGGACATCCCAGCTAAAGTCTTTAGCCATTGCATTAATAGCCATTTGTTTAATCTTTTCAGGTTCTTTATAATAAATATCTAATGCTTCTCTTAATTTTATTGTGAAGGCGTCAATATTATTTTCTGGTATTTCATCTGGAGTGAATTTCCCATTATCATAAGTTTTTGTTGTTGGCATGTCTTTAGTTTCAGAATTTATTGGCGAGTCGTAGAAAACGTCAGTTAAGAAACCGTCTTTACCATCAATAATAGTGTCTACAAGCCCACCGGTCGAAGTTGCAACAGGAATGCTTCCTTTTGCCATAGCTTCCATCTGAGTAAGTCCGCAAGCTTCCCATTTTGATGGAATCAAGTAAAAATCTGAACCTATACCCATTGCATCTCTAAGTTGTGTGTTATAACCGTCAAATATAAAAATTCTTTTTGCTGCAATAGGGTCTATATCTGCAATTTCAGCTTTAAGTTTTTTAAGAAGATCTACAATTTCTTTTTCGCTGTTTCCTAAGATTGCAATTATTGGCCTTTCTTCAGAAGGCTTTAAATTAGAAATTATGTTTTTAATTGAGACTGCTAAATTGTCGTATCCTTTTAAACTTCTAAGTCTGCCTACACTGGCAATAAATGGTACTTTGCTTATATCTTCAGGTAAATCAATAAGGCAGTTATCTGGTTGAATAAGCCTTTTTATTCCAGGTACTATACTGCTATACTTTTCCAGGCATTTTTGTTCAACATTTTTTCTGGATTCTTCATAGGCTTGCTCTCTTGTTTTTTCGTCATTAAATAATGTTTTTTCAACTTCTTGTTCTGCTTCATTTTCAAAAGCATTTAATTCTGGCTCAATTTCAGATGCTCTTTGTGCAATAGAATTCAATAGACTTATCGCTCTTGCTTTATTTTGCATCTTTATTTTGTAGCCTTCTTCATTGTACATATTCGCAAATGGTATGAATGGTTCTTCAGGAGCCAGAGCTGTATTTATAGAAGATATAACTTTCTCATTTGGTTCAATGGCGTTTTTATTGTAGCCGTTTCGAATCCCTGTCATAGTTCCATAATTTTGCCTAGACATTAGAATAGCATTTTGCCCACCACTAATTATTGGTGATTTTGTAATTTCATCTGCATAATTTCTTGATACTGCAACAATCCTGTCTGCTAAGTATATATCCGATAATCCTCCGCAATATTGACCCCTGCTATTATGAAGTGGCGAGCCATCTACCGAATATCCTTTTATATTTGGAACTATTCTACCTTCATCGTTGCCAAATATCATTTTAAGCAAATCATTTTTTATCTGGTCTTCTTTCCCGAGGTATAATGCACTGTGTGCAATATGGATAATAGGTGTGTTTTTAAAGTATTCGTAAGTTTTTTTGTCTAGCTTTCCTTCTGCATTTTCAAGCGGGGCAACATATCTGACAAAAGTACTTAGTGGGCTTGTATGCCAGTCATTTGAAATGATAACATTTGGTGTATTAAATCCTTTTACAGGTGTTTTATAATTATGTTTCATCAATTGATATGTTGCTTTTGAAAAAAATATCATTCTTTCAACTAAAGTTGTTTCATTTGTTGATGTTACATATGGGCCGTTAGTCTTTTTGGTATCTTTAGGTGTTATATTAAAATATTTCTCATTTTCTAAAAATATATATTCATTACAGTTAAATTCACCAAATAATATGCCAACGTTTTCTGTTACGTATCTTTGAGCTTTTTTGTCGAATGTTTCTACTGGTATTTCTGCAACCTTCTCCAGTTGAATTTCATTATTCCCATTCCTGTATATATAATGTTTTCCATCGATATTTTTAACAGAAAGATTTGGATTTCTGTCGTTAGTATAAAGAGGCGTCATAATTTGCATCATATTTGAGGTTCCTGCCATTTTTTTATTAAATTCATCAGGCAGTTGAACTGCAACTTCAGCAAGACCTCCTACTTTCATAAATGTTTGAGTTTCAGCTACAATCATAAGGGCTTTTATGTCAGTGATATCAGGCCATTTATATTCGCCTTGAATTCTTTTTGTAGATTCGGTTTCTAAAATCTTTCTTAACTCCGGATTAATTTGTTCAACCCCATGGAAGTTTACAAGCGTCTTTCCCGTAATCGCTTTCATGTCTGTTAGATTAAGGTAATTAAAGCTATCAGATTTGCATGGTAGTAGTATTGGCTTTTCATATGTTTTGCCAATATTTGGAGTTAATCTATTTAAAGGTGTATTGAAATTAACTTTCAAGATAATCCTTTAGGTTTTTGAGAAAATAATTTGAAATTATGATTAAAAGAGAGAGCCAAATATAGCTCTCTCTTTATTGGATTCTATTACGATGCCAGCGAACCTGTTCTAAGTAACTTAATATAGTCTTCTAAAGGTCCATTTGGAACATCCCAACTGAAGTTTTTAATCATACCATTTATAGACATTTGCTTGATTTTTTCAGGATCGTTGTAGTATGTATCAAGAGCTCTACTAAGTGTTCGAGTGAATGCCTCTGTATTATTAGCAGGCAACTCGTTTGGAAGGATTTTCCCATTATCGAAGATTTTTTCCGTTGTTACTTCGTTTGTAGCCCTATTTGTATAATTAGCATAGAATACGTCGGTTAAGAAGCCGTCTTCGCCATCGATAATAGTATCAACAAGTCCACCGGTTGCTGTTGTAATCGGGATACTTCCCTTTGGCATTGATTCCATTTGTGTTAAGCCACATGGCTCCCACTTAGATGGGATTAAGAAAAAGTCTGAGCCAACTCCTAAAGCATCTCTAAGTCCAGGGCTAAAACCGCTGAATATAAAGATTCTTGATGCTGCAACTGGATCTTCTTTAGCTATTTCAGTTTTTAAATCTTTAAGTTTAGCTAAAATTTCTCTGTTGCCACTTCCAAGTATACCTATGATTGGTCTTTCATCCCAAGGTTTTAAGTTTTTTATTACGCCTCGGATTGAATCTGTTAAGATGTCAAAACCTTTTTGCTCAGTGATTCTACCTACGCTTGCAATGAAAGGAATTCTAGAGGTGTCTTCTGGTAGATCAATATGTGAATCAGAAGGTTGTATTAATCTGTTTACGCCAGGGACAAAATCTTTGTATAATTCTTTACCCTTATCCTCTATTGCGCTTTGAAGTTTTTGATAAGCTTCAGCTTTTTCTTTTTCATCTTTATATTTGCCTTTTTCAAATTCTATTGTTGCTTTTCTTTCAAAAGCTTCTAATTCAGGCTCAATAACTGTAGCTTTTTCTGCAATTGAGTTTAAAATGTTAATTGCTCTTGCTTTGTTTTGCATTTTAATCTTATAGCCTTCATCATTATACATATTTGCAAAAGGAACAAATGGATCTTCGGGTTTAAGGCTTGAATTTATAGAACTTGTCATTTTCTCATTTGGTTCAGATAGGCTTTTAGTGTAGCCGTTTACGATACCGTACATAGTGCCATAGTTTTGTCTAAGTCTTAGAATTCCATTTTGTCCTCTACTCATAATTTTGGATGTTGCTATTTCTTCAGCATAATGCGGTGATACAGCAACAATTCTGTCGGCATTGTATGTGTCAGAGAAACCTGCGCAATATTGACCACCTTCATTATATAAAGGTGAGTCTTTGCCCATATAGCCTCGTGCATTTGAAATGATAGTTTCTGCGTCTTCTCCAAGAGTCATTTTTACGTAGCTGTTATCTTCATCTTTAACATTTCCAGTGTAAGTTGCGTTATGAGTTATATGTATGACAGGTGTTTTTTTGAAGTAATCATATGTCTTTGAGTCTAGTCTTCCGTCAGAATTTTCAATTGGTGCTAAGTTCCTCATCATCATGCTGAGAGGACTTATGTGCCAATCATTTGAAAGAACTACATTTGGTGTTTCGAAACCTTGTATTGGCTCTTTTTGGATGTTTTTCATTAGTTGGTAGATTGCTTTTGAGAAGAATAACATTCTTTCAATAGAATTTACCCCATTCGTTGAAGTAACATATGGGCCATTTGGGGTTTCTTTTGGTCCTGGTGTGACGTTAAAATATTTATCATTTTCTAAAAATACATATTCACTACCATTTAATTTTCCAACTAATACACCAACGTTTTCAGTTGAGTATTCTTGTTTTTGCCTGTCGAAGGTTTCTACTGGAAATTCATTAACTTTTTCAAGTTGAATTTGGTTTTTTCCGTTCTTGTATATATAGTGTGTAGAATCAATTTGTTCTATAGACAAGTTTTTGTCGCTGCTGCTAGAATATAGTGGGGTCATAATTTGCATTTTATTCTGAGTACCTGTAAGTTTTTTGTTGAATTCATCAGGAAGTTGAACTGCAACTTCAGCCAAACCGCCAACTTTCATAAATGTTTGAGTTTCTGCTGAAATCATTAGCGCTTTGATATCTTTAATCTCAGGCCACTTGTAATCCCCCCTGATTCTTTTAGTTGATTCAGTTTCCAATATTCTACTGACTGGAGGCGTTATGTCTCTGTTTCCATAGAAATTAATTTGTGACTGCCCTGCTATCGACCTGATATCATTAAGATTTGTGAGGTTATAGCTTGCTGTTAACGAAGGGATTAATAATTTTGTCTCATATAAAGGTGATAAATTTGAGGCTGGTTTTGAAACCGCCGGATTAAAACTAACTTTCATGTTACTCCTTCTATCTTTGCAGAAATTTTAATATAAAAGATTTACCTAAAATGTAAGATATAGTGCAGAAAAACAATTAATAAAAATATTTGTATCTTGATTTTAGACGAAATATATTAAATTGCAAGCTGTTTACAATAAAATGTTAAATAATATTTTCAATAATTTGAATTGTTGGATTTGCTTTGTTTAAAGTGTAAAAATGCAATCCTTTTATTCCATTATTCAAAAGTTCTTCAACCTGATAAGAAGTAAAGTCTATTCCTATTTCCATAATAGCTTCCTTATCATCTTTATATTTTTCCAGGCGCTCTTTTAATTGTAATGGTACGTTTACTCCGCAAAGTTCTACCATTCTGTCCACTTGTTTATAATTTGTGATAGGTAAAATTCCAGGGATTACCGGATTACTTATTCCTGATTTTTCAAGTAAATCAATATATTTGAAGAAATAGTCATTATTGAAAAAAAGTTGTGTGTATATTACTTGTCCACCTTTTTCAATTTTTCTTTTGAGATTTTCAATATCTTTTTCAAGAGATTCTGCTTCAAGGTGTCCTTCAGGGTAACCTGCAACAGCGATTGATAAATTTGTATTCTCTTTTATAAATTCAATCAATTCATACGCATATTTAAAATCTGCAGTTTGAGAATTAGTTGGTTTATCACCTCTAAGAGCAAGCACATTCTTAATATCCTCTTGCTCAATCTCATTTATATAGTTTTTTATAAACTCTTTATTGGCATTTATACAGGCAAAGTGAGGCATTATGTTATAGCCTAGCTCATTTTTAATCCTCTTAGCAAATTCTAATGATTCTGATTTTGTGTTTTTATCAGCTCTGTATGTGACAGAAACAATTGCAGGATTGTATTTTTTCAATTTTGATAATTCTTCAATTGATTTGTCATTGGTTTCTGAAGGATAAACTTCAAATGAAATTATTGGCATTTGTGATTCGGATTTTTTATTATTTATATAAATTTCTTGTAGATTCATGATTCCTACTTATTAATTGAAAAATAAACTTCTTTTAGTCGTTTTTTGCTCACGTGCGTGTACAATTGAGTTGTCGCTACATCCGAGTGCCCTAAAAGTTCTTGTACAACTCTCAAATCAGCACCATTCTCTAAGAGGTGTGTTGCAAATGAATGTCTAAAAATATGTGGTGAGATACTTTTGTTTATAATATCAGTCCCCAGTTTATGTATTATAGTATAAATATCTTGTCTGGTCATCTTTCTGCTGTCTTTATTTATAAACAAGTATTTTGAAGTCGAGTTATATTTTTTTAAAATATATTCTCGTTCTTTCAAGTATTTATTTATAGCATTTTCGGCTTTGTTTCCAATTGGAACAATTCTTTCTTTTGAGCCTTTGCCGAAACATCTTATATAACCTGCTTTTAGATCGATATTTTGTGTTGTAAGTTCTGTAAGTTCAGATACTCTTAGTCCTGCTGCATACAAAAGCTCTACTATAGCAGTTTCAGTAACAGTAAGATGATTATTTAATATATTTTCAATTTCTTGTATGCTGAGCACTTTTGGTAATCGCTTTGGAATTTTCGGCTGTTCAATGCTTAAAGCCGGGTTGTGTGTGATTATTTCGTTAGTTGTCAGCCATATAAAACACCCTCTTAATGAGGCTAATATTCTTGTAACAGAAGTAGTTGCATAATTTTTATCATGTAAATGTTTTATATATAGATTAATATGGTTTCTTTTTATATCTGAAAAATCTTCAATCCCAAGATTTATAAAAAAGTCGCTAAATGCTGTTAAATCTCTTCTATATGCATCAATAGTGTTGAGTGAAAGTCCTCTTTCAACTTCCAAATATTCAATATAAAGACCTATATTTTGAATAAACATAGGTCTATTTTATCATTATTTAATATATTGTACAAAGTTAAACGAATTTTTCAGCAAGTTTTTCAGCGTTAGCTGCTTGTTGTAGTGCAGCATCTAGTGCTGGTTGAGAATAATTTTTTGTTGTTGCCTTTGTTAATGTTTGTACTGGATTTGGAATATATGATCTGTTAGGATCATCAATCTGATTATTTTTATTTTCATCATTATTTATTTTTCTTGCAGGGATTTCTCCGTTTGTAGGAATTGTAGGCGCTGCTGCCGCTGGCGTTTGTTGTTGCGGCTGAGGCTGTGCAGCTTGTGGTTGGTTTGCTTGTTGTTGAGCTTTATTGTATGCATCAATCATTTCTAAATAATTTGTAGGACCACCGGCAGGAAGTTGAGAAGAAGGCTGTTCTGCTGTGTTAACAGGGTTGTTTTTTTCTTCTTTTCTTTTTTTAGCTTCTTCTTCTTCTTTTTTTACTGTACTTGTTTTCCCGAAGAGTGTTCTGCTTATTTTTAATATTGGCTTTAATAACATTGAGGACAAGACTAATATTCCAATTAATCTACCTGCGCCACCGACTCCGCCTCTTATTTTATTTCCAGCTGCGCCTTTTAAAATGTTATCATCTAAGCCGAATGAGAATATTTTGCCTAATTTTCTTCCGAACCATTTTACTATTCTTGAAGGTAAGCTACTTCCTCCTGCAGCTGATTTTAGAGCATCATCAATAATGTTTCTTGCTTCTCTTTTTGCTGCCATTCTTTTGAAAATGCCGCCTTCTGCGTTTTCTATTACTTTCTTTGCTTTATCAAGGGCACTTTTATATCCAGCTTTAACTACATATTCATTCTCACCAGTTGTTGCATTTTTTACCCATTCCATTAAGCCCCAGTTTTTTAGATTACCGAGCTTATATATAATGCCTGCTGCAGCTGGCATCATCATGTAGTTACCCATATCAGTTACTGCTTCTTCTGTGAAAGTAGATACTTTTTCTTTTTTTGGAGCATCATGAACTTTCGCAAAAGTTCCATTATATAACATTACTGCAAGAGCGGATCCGAAGAAAGTTTTACTTGCTACACCATTTGATATCGCTTCTGAACCTCTTAAGCCCAATATTTGAATAATTTTTGCAAGTGTATTTTCAGCTGTATCACCTTTTATCATTGCAATTTTTTTCATAGCTTCTGAAAGATTTACATTTTGGCCGCTCATCAGGCCACCTTCAGTTTTGATATTTATATTTGCAAGAGGTCCATTACTTAAAACTTCTATTAGCTTTTTAGGATCTGTAATTTCTTTTCCGTCTCTTGTAATTAAAAGCCCATTGCCTTCTTTAAATCTTTTATATATTTTTTCGAATTCATCAAATTTTGCTGTATCATCTTTTGAGAATTTTTCAACACATTTTACTAGGTCAGATACATCTGTATTTTTGTTTCCACCTACCATTGCTTGTAACACTTCGGTAAGTTCAGTTCTAACGCCAGTTTTTTGAGCTTTTCTAAGAACATTTACAATATCTATAAGTTCTTTTTGAGAATTCTTTCTTGTTTCTTTAGAAAGATTTGTTAAAATGTCTAAGATTTTAGTTTTATCTTCAGCTTTTAGGAAAGTTGTTTTTGTTGTATCTTGCAATGTTTCCATTAATTCTTTTACAGAAACTGATGATGGCGAGCCAAAGAATTTAGCTAATGCTTTAAATCCGTCATCTCTAGCGCCTTTTTCTGTGTTCTTTAATATGTTTTCGATTAAAGAGCTTGACGCATCATCTAATTTATAACCTGCTTTAATTTTTCCTAGAGCATTTCTGACGGTATCCATTTGTTCGTCAGTAAGGTTGCATATATTTTTCCCTTTGCCGAAAAGATTTTTAATCTTAGAAAAACGAGGTTTTTTTACTAAATCTTCAAGTTCTTCAATAGGTACTGAACCAGAGTCAGTTGTGAATTTTTTCATTTTATTGAAGGCTTCTTCATTTTTGAAAAGCTTTCTTAAAGAATCAGTAACAGTATCTACAAGTTCTCCCCAGGTACCACGAACTTGTGATTTACCCATTGGGTTTTTTGCAGCATTTTTCCCGAATTTTACTGTGTTATATAAAGACGAGTTCTTAAAATCTGTCGATAATGTTGTAAATAATTTTTTTGCTTTTCCTAGTAGTTTTGCAGGGTCGCTGCTTGCTGTTTTTAACTTTGAACCTATTGTTTTTATAAATGGAACTTCTTTAAGATAGTTTCCTAGTTTGTTAGTTCCGTTTACTAGTTTGTTGTTTTTAACTAACTTAGAAAATCCAAATCTTAGCCCCAATGCTAGTACAGCAGCTGAAGCAAGTGAAAATAATAATCTTTTTGGTTTAGAAAAATCAAAGCCAAATTGCTCAACAAACATAGTCTGAAACATTGTGTCTTTTGTTGTTTCTTTCGCAGTTTCTTTTGCTGTTGCTTCTACTTTTTGCAGCTTTGCTTGAGCTTCAGGAGTCATTGCTCCAAAATTTTCATTTTGAGCAGTGTTTAAATATGGATTTTGAATGTTATTAAAATTAACAGACATAACTTTCCCTAAGTTTGTTTATATAATAACAAAAACATATTTTTTAAAAATATTGCTTATTTTTAACTCTGCCAATAAACTTTTGTAAATAAAAAAAGAACAAATAATTTATTTGTTCTTTTTTAACTATGTTTTTTAAATTTTAACCGTTTGCGAATATCTTATATGATGTTTCGATGTTCTTTTGTATAACTTGTTTTACTGAATCGTATTCTGTTTCAATTGCTTTATGTTGTGTTTCGATATTTTTTAGTTCAAGGTCTAATATTTTATCTTGGTTTTGAATTTTTCTTGATGCTTGTTCATAGTCAGCTTGTGCCTTAGCATCATCTTCTGTGTATAATTCTGAATCGAAGTTTGTTGAACCTGAAATAGCTTGTGTGAAAAGAGGATCTCCAGCATCTGTTTCAGATTGTGCAGTTGGATCATATTTCTTTAAATAAAATGAACCATTTTGTAATCCATCTTGGAATGCCATTTTGTTGTTTAAATCTTCATTTTCTGCATATGGGTATGAATATTCAACTTTTGTTCCTTCTGCATTCAATATTTCAATAGTTTTTTTACTAGTATTTAATCTTGCAGTTGCAGGGTTTGCAGAAGTCATAGCTTTTAACCAAGTAGGTAATTCAGGGTTTTTGCCTTCTTCTGCAGCTGGTAATTGGACAATACCTTTTTCATCAGTTACTAAAAAATCTCCTAGGACAGTTCCATTACCTGTTGTTAAACCTGCATATGTTATTTGTTCTTTAAATGATTGATTTTCATTTGTTGAATTGTAATAGCTCATCATCAAACGAGTATTTGATAAAGCTTTTGTATATTCTGTACCAAGACCTTCAGTTTGCATAGAAAGCATAATTTTTCTTTGCGAAATCATTTGAGATTTATACTCTAAATCACTTTTTCTTGATGTCAATAATAGTAATCTTGCTTGTGATGATGCTAAGCCCATATTCTTATACCTTTATCTTTTACACACTTATATAAAAACATTTTTTATATACTAAATTCATAAAAAGTATATACTGTTACAATACTTTACATTTATGAATCTATATCGAGTTGTACAAAGTATAAATCGAACTATTTAAGTGGAAACTTTAGGGTTTATAAGAAAATATTAATATTTTGTAACAATTAATCATTGTCAATTTTAAAGTTTGATAGGTCAATAACGTTGCTTATATCCTGTGGAAGATAATATTGACAACTGCTCCAGAGCAAACATTCTTTTGCTTCTTTTGCAATATCTGATTCTTCTTCTGAAATTTTACCGCAGAACCCTTTTATCATGTTGGTTGAACCATCAATTTTTGGGGAGAAGAATGCACAAGTTTGGCATATTTTAATTCTTAAACCGCGCTCGGTAAGTTTATCTGTAATCTGTTTAATTGCGTCACACATACGAATACAAGAATCAGTTGAGTATTTTTTGTTCTTATATCTAAACACTACTTTAACAAGCCCATCTTCAGATATTAAATCTAATTTGCAAGGGAAAAGACCTTTTCCATCGGTTACTTCAACATCTACTGTTACTTTTTCGATATTACTAACAGTATTATTTTTTTTATTTTGTATATTTTTTAAAATTTTATCAAAATATTTTTTATTAATTGACCAAAATGGATATATAAGTAATTTTTTAATATCTTCTTTTGAAAATCCAACAGTTTTTATTGCAAAAATAGTTGAAGCGATAAGTAAAACACCAATAAAAATAATGAATTTTATGTCATAGAAAAAGTAATAGTTGTAAGAAAATGCTGCTACAACAATATAAAGTAATATTAGAGTAATAATATTTGGGGTAAATAAAGAAAATATGAATTCGGTAAATCTAATATTTGTTGAGAACATAAGCGGGAAGCAATTCTTTAAAAGTGAGAATTTGTATTTTAAGTCAGGTTTTTTGAATTCAAATTTATCAACACCAATCCAGGTTTTAATATTAGGATTAAATTTAACGATAAAATTGTTTCTTGCAAGTAAAATTGTATATTTTAGCTCACTATTAGTGCTTTGAAAATCAACACATCTGATTTTTTCTAAGACTGACTGTCTTATTACAACGATGTCTGAATCAAGTTGAGAAACAAGTCCTAATAAAGAACGACCCGTGTTAATTATATTGTTTTTGAATTTGTTAATAGAGTCTAAGATTAGAGAGTCAGTGGTTGAGTTATCAAGAAGTATCTCAGTTGCGCCGACTATAACGTCAGATCCATATAATGATGCATTGATATTTTTTAAGAAGTCACTTTTTATGCTTCTATTGGCATTTAAAAAAACGAATGCATCAACATTTTGAAAAGATATTAATCTTTCAAGTAGCCAAGAGATTGCTTCATCTTTGCCTAATGGGACACCCTCAGTTAGTTTCCATATTTTAGCTCCACCAAGAAGCTCAAGATTATTTGCAGAGTCATCGGTTGAATTGTCAAGTATAATGTGTGTTTGATGATTTGAAGTTGGGTAATCCTGATTATTTAACTGCTCTAACAGTGGTACAACAGTTTTTTCATCATTTTGCGCATATATAATAGTAACTATATTATTTATTTTAGAAGACATATATCTTTGCTCGTAGTCAAAGCGTTTTCTTTTAGTGCTCATAAAAACAACTGCTGTATAGTAAACAGCAAAAATTGTAATGTATGTAAAAATTAAAATTAATGTATTAACAAGTAAATCAACAAACATATTTCACCTCATGACACA
>JAEZIX010000025.1 GCA_023415935.1 Cyanobacteria bacterium OH_CDB_20
GATCAGGAATACGCTCCTTCACAATAACCCCTGTAATAGAAGCCACGATATCATTTAAACTTTCTATATGCTGAACATTAACAGTGGTATAAACATCTATGCCTGCTTTTAAAAGCTCTTCAATATCTGAATAACGTTTCTTATGACGACAACCTTCGGCATTGGTATGGGCTAGTTCATCCACCAAAACAAGTTTAGGATGCCTTATAAGTACAGCATCCAAATCTAATTCTTTAAGGGTTATTCCCCTATATTCAATTTCTAAAGGCTTAATCACTTCAAGTCCTTCTATAAGCGCTAGAGTCTCCGGCCTTGCATGTGGTTCTATATAACCTATGACTACTTCTTCCCCTGCCTTATTCATGGCATGAGCTGCATCCAACATAGCATAGGTCTTCCCCACTCCTGCTGCATACCCAAAGAAAATCTTTAACTTGCCTCTACCTGTTTCTTCCTGATGTAGATTAATCTGCTTTAATAACTTCTCTGGATTCGGTCTTTCTTCCATGACTTTATCTCCCTCTAATTCCTTTTTCTATTAATAAAAACGATGTCATACTTGGAAAAATACGGAGCGGAACTCCGTAAGTTAACCACTCCGTTCATCTTTAAGTTATGTTTATAAAATACCATCTAATGCTAGATTAACCTGTAATACATTAACGACATCTTCCCCTAGTACTCCTAAAAACTTATGGGTTGTGTATTTATTAATAATTTCTTCTACCTTTTCTTCTGATACGCCTCTCGCTTTGGCTACCCTATTTATCT
This sequence comes from Cyanobacteria bacterium OH_CDB_20, assembly GCA_023415935.1. Classification (GTDB taxonomy): domain Bacteria; phylum Cyanobacteriota; class Vampirovibrionia; order Gastranaerophilales; family Gastranaerophilaceae; genus JAEZIX01. The sequence goes on from JAEZIX010000025.1 coordinate 772, forward strand.
GATACTGAGCTGCTGCTATAGAAATATGAGGGTCTAATCCACTACCTGATATCGTTACTAAATCTACTGGAACTGGTGTATCTCCTTGGTCTGGATGTGCTACTTTTATCTTTTGTACTCTCTCACTTATAAGCGCCTCATAGGCTTTGCTTGCTGGGCTAAGATTAGAAGGTACTGCATACATTAGTGCTTTTCCATCCTTGCTAGTAAAAGTTCCTGTATCAACGCTCATTACTCTTCCCCACAAGTACTCATTCCCTGTAAACTGCTGGGCTAATAACACACTGCCATATTTTGTTCCATTTACTTCGATTATACTCCCGTTAGCTTGTTTGTTAAAGCACACTTGTGCCATTCCTGTCATTCCTAAGGAGTAAATACCTCCACACATCACTGTTAAGACTATAAAAAATGCTATTGCTTTTGGCAAAACACCTTTAAATATTTTCATATAAGTCCTCTCCTTTAATCTATTAAAAATGTAAGACACTCGGCTATACCATATCCACTATAAACAACAATGCAAACAATTATAAATAAAGTGATTACACTGGCCTTACCTTATACAATCCCAATGGCCACAATAACGATATCAATGAGTTTTACCGCTATGAATGGTGTAATAATACCCCCTAGTCCATAAATGAGTAAATTCCTAGATAGCAATTTCTTCGCTGGTACTTCTCTGTATTTAACACCTTTAAGTGCCAAAGGAATAAGCGCTACAATAATAAGAGCATTGTAGATGATTGCTGAGAATATAGCACTTTCTGCGCTATGCAGTCCCATAATATTTAAGGCAGCAAGCCCTGGATAAAGTCCCATAAATAAAGCTGGTATAATAGCAAAATATTTCGCTATGTCGTTAGCGATGCTAAATGTGGTTAAGCTTCCACGAGTCATTAAAAGCTGTTTACCAATGCGAACAATATCAATAAGCTTTGTAGGGGAAGAATCTAAATCTACCATGTTCCCCGCTTCTTTAGCCGCTTGTGTTCCTGTATTCATAGCCACTGCTACATCAGCTTGTGCCAGGGCTGGTGCATCATTAGTTCCATCACCTGTCATAGCCACTAAGTGTCCTTCGCTTTGGAACTTTCTAATCATTGCAAGCTTAGCTTCTGGTGTAGCTTCAGCTAGGAAATCATCTACGCCAGCTTCAGCTGCAATGGCTGCTGCTGTTAATGGATTATCACCAGTAATCATAATGGTTTTAATCCCCATCTTACGAAGGTCTGCAAATCTTTCTTTAACACCCTTTTTAACAATGTCCTTTAAGTTAATAACGCCTAATACTTTCCCATTTTTTGCGACCACAAGAGGCGTTCCTCCAGCTTTTGCAATACGCTTAACCACTTCATCACAGGTGTTTGTATAAGTACCGCCTAAGTGAAGCACATATGCTTTAATAGCATCTGCTGCGCCTTTACGAACTTCATTACATTCATAGTCAATACCGCTCATCCTTGTTTTGGCAGTAAAAGGGACAAAAATGCCCTTTAATTCATTCATATTACGTCCACGTATGCCAAACTTTTCTTTGGCAAGTACCACAATACTTCTTCCTTCTGGTGTTTCATCAGCTAATGAAGCAAGCTGAGCTGCATCTGCTAATTCTTCTACAGGCACACCATCTACTGGAATAAACTCACAAGCTTCTCTATTTCCAAGTGTAATAGTTCCTGTTTTATCTAGCATTAAGATATCTACATCACCTGCTGCTTCAATCGCTCTACCACTCATAGCTAAGACATTCGCCTCATTTAATCTGCTCATACCTGCAATGCCAATAGCTGAAAGTAAGGCGCCAATAGTTGTAGGTGCAAGACATACAAGAAGAGCTACTAAAGCTGTTACTGAGGTAGGATTACTAATACC
>JAEZIX010000060.1 GCA_023415935.1 Cyanobacteria bacterium OH_CDB_20
AATCATTTAAATCTTTATTGTATAAATCTAATAATTCATTAGCTGTATATTGATTTTTCATTGTATAATATCCCTAAATTGTTTTGCTTACCGAATAACATCTAGTCTAGCAGAAAAAAATTTCTTGCGGTATCAATTTTTTATTACTAATACAAAAAAAGAGAGCGAAAATATGATAAATATACTATGCTACGGCGATTCAAACACATATGGTTTTAATCCTGAAAATGGAACAAGATTTGATGCTAACACAAGATGGACAGGAGTTTTAGGAAAACTTCTCGGCAGCTCTTTTTCTGTAATTGAAGCAGGCATGAATAATCGTACGGGATTTTTTGACAATCCTGACGGAATAGCCCAATCTGGAGCAAAACATCTTCCGGAATGTTTAAAAAATTGCGACAAAATAGATATTTGCGTGCTTGGGCTCGGAGCAAATGATCTACAATTCATATTTGACATAAACGAAGATGTAGTTGAAAAAGGCTTAAAGAGATTGATCAGTCATATCAAAGAATATAGCAAAGAAGCTGAAATAATACTCGTTACCCCTCCAATTTTATTCAAGAACCTCCTTGATGGATACTTTGCATGCCAGTTTGATGAAAAATCGATAGAAAACTCAAAAAAAATAAAGCCGATTTACAAAAAAGTTGCAGAAAACGAAAACTGCAACCTGATAGAAATAGATAAATTTGTAACACCTTCTGAATCAGATGGGCTTCATTTTTCAGCTGAAAGTCACAAAATAATTGGCAAAGTAATCGCTGAAAAAATTACTCAGATAACCTCTTCTGACTAGAAGCTGTAGCTATTATAAAAGGATAAATTGCAGTAATAAAAATCCCGACAAAGAAATAACACACAAAAAGCCCGATACCAATGCCAAATATAGCTATAAGAACCTGCGAAACATAGTTTATAAATAAAAACAGGATAAAAAGACCGATAAAGCATCTTAAAATTTTTGACCAAACCTTGCCAAAATTTGCATCAAATCTTATAAATCTTCTGTTTAGAAAAAGTCCTGTTAAAATGCCAATCGCATACCCACATGAAAGAAAAACACTTGGTTTAAATTCATCAGGATTTACAAGAACTTTCCCGTTTAAATAATCTATCGGATAACTTTTAAATTGAACAAAAAACAGCACCGAAAGAACAAAAGTATAACTCAAAATGAGAACCAATATATCTCTATTTTCTTTTTCTTCAACCCACAATATTAATTTTTTAACTCCAAGTAGAAAAAATATCCCGATAAGAGCAGAGACAAGAACATCCTGAGGAGTGTGCACTCCAAGATAGTTTCTTGAAAAAGCAATTAAGAAAAAAATCAACACAAAGAAAAGCCTAAGTATAATATTCTTCCAATTTACAACAGCAAGCCCTCCCCAAATAGTTATTGCCTTATCAGTATGCCCGCTCGGAAAAGAATACCCTGACGCTCCTTCAATAGCATCTTTAACCGGCTTTATATCAGAGTCTAAAATCCAAGGCCTATATATACATTCTGTCATTTTTAAAAGCTGATTTGTTACCCCTCCAAAAACAGAAGTCAAAAGAATATATGTTCCGCCTCTTGTATTTATAGACCAATAATAAGTAGCTAAAAGAGGAATTGTAACAGACCACTCGCCAAGCTTTGTTATAAAAAGAAAAAAGCTGTCAAACATACCGTTTGTTAAAATTCTAAAATTTTGCAAAAATAGCAAATAATCCAGTTGTGGCGCAAGAAACCAGTCAGCTTTAAAAACATTAATCATCATAAAAATATTAAAACATAACTCCCTACCTATTGCAAAAATGGACTATATACAATTAAAAAATATTACATATAATAAAAACTATGAAACGAGAATTGCTTAAACATATTCCAAATACCTTCGAAACAGAAGAAAAAGTTAACCCAAAAAGAATATTTGAAATAAACAATATAAAACCTAAAAAAGGTAAAATCGTTTATCTCATAGAAAGAAATTTAAGGCTTAACGATAACTTTTGCCTCAATTTTGCGCTTGAAAAAGCAAAAGAAACAGGGCAGGGATTAGTTGTTTTACATCCCAAAATAAATTACAAGGTTAAAGCAAAAGAAGATTTTATCTCAAAAGAAATAGAAAATACTAAACAAGATTTTTTAAATGCAGGTCTAGACTTTTTAATAATAGAGGAAACAGCTCTTGAAAGTTATTTTGCAAAAGAAGAAATATCAACTTTGGTAACTGAATTTAACCCGATAAAAGACCGTAAATATTATAAATACGACAAGTTTAAAATATATGAAATAGACGGAACAAATATTATTCCTGCAAGATTTACATCGGACAAACAAGAATATAATGCAAAAACAATAAGGGCTAAAATATACAATAAAATTTATGAATTTATAACAGAAATTCCTCCGAAGACAATCAAAAAAACTAATGCCGAGAAAAAACTTGAAGACTTTATTAATAATAGGCTTGAAAACTATGCTGAAAAAAGAAATGACCCAACCGAAAATGCAACTTCAAACCTTTCTATATACTTAAATCTTGGTTTTTTATCTGCGCAAAAAGTTGCAACCGAGATAATAAAATCAAAAGTTTCAAATGAAATAAAAGAAGAGTTTTTAGAAGAACTTATCGTGAGAAGAGAACTATCAGAGAACTTTTGCCTATACTGCAAAGATTTCAAATCTCAAACTTGTACTCCTCAATGGGCAAAAAATACTCTTCAATTTCACGCAAAAGACCATAGGGAATATTTGTACACAAAACAAGAATTTGAAAACGCTAAAACTCACGATCCTTTGTGGAATGCGGCACAAAATGAACTCTTAAAAACAGGTAAAATCCACGGATATATGAGAATGTATTGGGCAAAAAAAATTCTTGAATGGTCAAACAACCCTCAAGAAGCAATCGATATTGCAATATATCTAAACGACAACTATGCCTACGATGCACCAGCCCCAAATGGTTACGTCGGAATTTTATGGTCAATTGCAGCCTTGCACGACAGAGCCTTCGGCGAAAGACCCGTTATAGGAAAAATTCGCCATATGACATATAATGGCGCAAAAAGTAAATTCGACATTAAAAAATACATAAATTTTTATAAATAATTATCATTTAAGCTCTTATTTTTTATAAAATAAGATTAATAATAATTTTCTTAACAAAACGTCGCAAAAATAGCAATTTTTAGTATTGAGAGCTATTTAACAATTATCTGCAATTCAAATACATTTATCTGGTAAAAATATTTAGGAAAGTATAGTAAAGGGAAATAAAAATGCAAGTCCACAACATTCAGTCTTTTAGACAACAAAGAAAAAACACCTCTTTCGGAAGGCAGCTTACACCTATTGAAAAAATAGAAAACAGAGTTACAATTGCTGACGCCAAAAAGACTCTAGGAATTGACCATGTGGACCTAATTGCACATACTCCAAGTTTGCCAAGCGACCCCAAAGAAGATACAGGGATTGGCGTACTTTCCAAAAATCAGGGCACAAAAAGGTTTATCGATTTTGCTTATGAAAACGGTATAGATGGCGTTGTAATAGAGCCTTCAGGTATAATTGGAGCTCCTTTATATTCACCATACGACAGTACTTCTTTCTCAAAGAAAACTGTAGTTGACGTTAAAGCCCTATCAGAAGACAAATGGGGCAGACTGCTATCTCCTGAAGTTGCAGCAGAAATAGTTGCAAGAAAACCACAAGACGCACCAAAAAATAGAGTTACTTACGCATACTCACTAGGCGCGCAAAGTGAAGCTCTTAAAATGGCATATGAAAATTTCAAAACAAAATTAGAAGAAAATGATCCTAAAGTAAAAAAACTCGCTAAAGAATTTGAAACCTACAAAAAAGATAATGACTTCTGGCTTGAAAAAGATTCATTATACAGCGTGTTAGCAGAAATTAACGAAGACGGCTACTATATGAACTGGGGCAATAAACTTCATCAGGTTCTTTTTGATAAAAATGACACAACATACACTGCTGAAGAAAAACAAGCAGAAATTGATGCTGTAAAATCAGAAAACGGAGACAAAATCGACTATTATAAGTTCTGCCAATTTGTTGTCGATAAACAACAAAATGAGCTTGCTGATTACGCAACAAATGTAGCAAAAAATCACGAAAAAGAAGAATTGTCAGTTCTAGGTGATGCATTGCACCGCGGTGACATAAATATCACAACATATAAAAACATAACTGAAGCTATGCAAAGAAACAAAAAAGGTGTAAACATCATTGCAGATAGACCAATAGGTTTTTCAGCAATCGACATCTGGGGACAACCTGACATATTTACTACAGATGAATTTATGGGATCAATGCCTACAGACTACTCACCTTTAGGACAACCTTGGAACTTCCGTTTCATTAAAAGAGATAAAATGTTCAATGAAGACGGCTCTATAGGTGAAGGCGGAAAGTACTTAAAAGAATTATTCTTAAAAACATTCAGAGATAACCCTGGCGGCGTTAGAATTGACCACATCCACGGCCTAATCGACCCTTGGGTATACAAACAAGACGGCGAAGGAACTAAAAACGGCTACAGATATATGTTTAGGGAATTATTAAACGGCCCTCTTGCTGAACTTCGCAAATGCGGTATAACAGAAGAAAAAATTATCGGAATAAAAGATCCTATTGAAGCAATCTTAAACCCTGACAGCAACCACCGCCAACAGCTTGCTGCAAAAGGCGGAATTGATTTCAACTGGGCAAAATGGTATGTTGATTCTCACAGAGGTGAAATTGAAGCAGCATACAGCAAAACAATGACAGATATTGTAATAAAAGCAGCAGAACAAGCAGTAAAAGAAAGAGCACAAGTTCAAGGAAAAGAACTTTCTCCTTCTGAACTTCACAAAGAAGTAAGAGGCTTAATCATTTGTGAAGATGCAGGCTTCACTACAGTTCCAATAAGATGGGCAATGTATGATTTGGATCTAACAGGAATGCGTCTTGCAAAATATGCTAACCCTCTCGACCATACTCAAAAATATAGAGAATGTAATCCAAGCGAACAAAGAAACTACTGGACAGTCGGTACTCACGACGATACACCATTCATTAATCAAGTTGAAGAATATAATCAAAAAGGATCTAGAGACGATCACGCAAATTATATCGCAGGCGAAATGGGAATGGATTCAAGCCCTCTAAAAGATAGATTCCAACCTTGGAAATTCATCAAAGCAAAATTTGGAAGAATGTTCTTAGCGGATTGGAACCCTTCAACTCCAAACAATATTCTTGTACACTGGCCTGATCTTCTAGGTATTAATGTAAGATATAATACTCCTGGTTCAGAAAACCCTGCAGAAAACTGGACTGCAAGAATTCCAAACGAAAGATCATTCGATGAAAAATACTACAACGAAACCCTTCCTTCAGGTCAAGGCGTAAGCGTTACTGAATCCTTAAAAATTGCAATGGAAGGAATGGGAAATGACTTTAAGAACTACAACTACTCTTTATTCTCAGCCTTAAAATCATTTACAGACAAGTTAAACGAAAAACCGTAAATCATAAAAATTTAAAGAGGACACAAGTAAGTGTCCTCTTTAAATTTGACATAATATTATTTACAAAACTTTGCTATATAACAAAAAACAACTACTTTATAATATAATAGTTATAGTTACGAAACATATTTGACAAAGGAATATAGATGAAAATAGGGATACCTAAAGCGCTTTCTTTTTACAATTTTTACCCGTTCTGGTATGGATTTTTTACAGATTTAGGAATAGAAATAGTTCTCTCTGACAATACAACAAAGAAAACAATGACAGATGGAGCTGCACTTGTTGTTTCAGAAACTTGCCTTCCTGTAAAAGTATATGTAGGCCATGTCTTAAACCTTTTGTCAAAAGGTATTGATAAAATTTTCGTACCTTCAATTCAGTCAATTGCGCCTAAAATATACAACTGCTCAAAAATAAGAGGACTTCCTGACTTAATAAGAAATGTCGTAAAACACGATTTTACAATAATTGAAGCAACTTTAGACAAATCAGAAAAGAAACAGGGTCTTTTTGAGTTCCTAAAAGAAGCAGCTGCTCCTTTTGGAATAACAGACGAAAATGCAATAAAAAGAGCCTCTAAAAAAGGATGGCAAATGTATAACAACTTTAAAGTTATGACACAAGCAGGTCTTCCTTTTAAAGAAGCTTTAAAATATACAATCCAGGACAAAGTTATTATTTCAAAAAATGCAAAAACTTATCCTATAAGTATTGCTGTTATTGCCCACGGCTATAATCTTTATGATGAAAGAGTCAGTATGAAAATATTTGACAAACTCGAAGACTTAGATGTAAGGGTTTTCACAGCAGAACAGCTTACAACAGAAAAAATGGACGAAGGTATCTCTTCTGCAAACTCAAATCTCTATTGGGCAAACGAACAGGAAATAACAGGGGCTGCTGCTCATTATGTTCAAGATAAAACAATCGACGGAGTTATTGCTATAAATGCATTCGGCTGCGGGCCTGACTCCTTAATGATAGAAAAAATATCAAAATTTTCAAAAGAAAACAAAAAACCATTCTTAAATATATCAATTGATGAACAAACAGGTGAAGCAGGCTTTGTAACACGCGTTGAGGCTTTTGTTGATATGTTATACAGAAAAAAACGTGCTAGCATTGTAAAAAATATTGAGATAGAAGAAAAACCAATGCTTACACCTGAAGAAATCAGAGAACGCATTGATAGTTCAATAAACCACTAAAAACGGTTTTATTTTAAACTATTTAAAATTTAAACAACACAAAAGCCCTTGGGATTTTTTCAAGGGCTTTTGTAAATATAAAATCAAACTAGCAGACAGACTATTGAGGTTGATTCCAAAGAGCATCTCTAATAAATTTGCTTTTTTGAGATTCAGCAGATAAAGCAACGTTGTTAGGTGTGAAGATAAAAACAGTCTCACCTATTTTTTGTTGGTTACCGCTAAGAGCGTGAGTCGCACCGCAGATAAAATCAACAATTCTTAAAGCTTGTTCTTTGTCTAAAAGATGTAGATTTAAGATAATAGTTTTCTTTTCTTTTAAATGTTTAACGATACCAACTGATTCTTCATAAGAACGTGGTTCGCAAACCATCACTTCATAGCCACGATAGTTAGGGTGATTAACCACTTTTAAATCTTGACTTCTTGAAGGTGCTTGAGAATACATAGGTTCTAACGCTAGGTTATCCTGAATAGGATAATCACCCGCATCATCAACCATTTCATCAAAGATATCATCTCTGTTCTCAAAGCCAGAAGTCAAAAATCCAACGATCGATTTAATTTTGTCTGAAACTGCCAATTTACTTTCCTCCCCAATTTAT
>JAEZIX010000076.1 GCA_023415935.1 Cyanobacteria bacterium OH_CDB_20
ATTGTTTTTTTAAATAATTTTTGTTATCCTAAAAAAAACGCAAAAAAAATTTTTTACGCTTTTTCAATTAGATGATACCACTGTTAAAAGAGGAAAAAAAATTGACAGGTACACTAACGGCGATAACCAATAATAACGTACAAATTGAAACACTCTCAATAAGTGCATTTCAGCCAAATAGTGATTTTGAAAGTATCTCTGAAAGACTTTATGAAATTTTTGAGAAAGAAATTAATTCTAATGATTCAATCTTTATTAGAGTTAATAATTCTGTTATTTCAAAAATCGCAATGTTTTTATCAGGCTCAATAAAAAGATCAGCGTCTATTGGAATAGCTGGAGAAACAGCTTCCGGAAAATCAACAGTTGCTTTTGATATCATCAACACAATAAACAGCTTTTCAAAGGAATTTGACATTGAAAATGCAATCACCAGAATAAACACTGATGATTACTACTACGACCGTTCTGACATGGTTAAGGCTGCAGGTTCTTTTTCAAACTTTGCAAAAAATTATGACCTTGATATCCCTGAAGCACTTGAACTTTCTCTTATGAAAAAACATATATTTGAACTTTTATCAGGAAATAAAGTTATGCTTCCTAAATATGACATGTCTGGAACTGCTATTAGATTTGATAATTATACACTTGCTAAACCTTCTAAAATTGTTATTTCAGAAGGTTTATTTTCGCTCACAGAAGAAATAAAAGATGCTTTTGATTTCAAAATATATGTTGATGTAAGAAAACACATACAAGAAAAAAGATTTTTTATAAGAGCTGCAGAAAGAGACCTTGGAGAATCTGCAAAAGATATCTTTAATAACGCATCTCAAAAAGCAGAAATACATATAAGACCTTGCAAAGATTGCGCTGACATTGTTCTTTCAGGCGAAGCAGACAGGCAAAGATACATAAACTTTATGTCTGAACTCATAGATTTTGCTGAAGAATTATACTTTGATAAGGTAAATATGGCATAATGAAACTATGTCTTTATCAGGGCACCTTTAACCCTATTCACAATGCCCATTTGGAAGCTGCAAAGTATGTTTTAAAGAATTTTGATTTCGATAAAATTCTCTTTATTCCTGCTTATAAACCTCCGCACAAAGAATGTTCAATGGCGACTAAAGAACTCAGCTTGCACAGATTAGAAATGGTAAGACTTGCAGTAAAAGATATTAAAGGATTTGAAGTGTCTGATATTGAGTTTAAAAGAGAAGAACCTTCTTACACATTCTATACAATAAAGAAACTCTATGAAATGTTCGACATAGAAGGTAAAATTAATTTCATAATCGGAACAGACGCCTTCTCTCAAATCGAAAGCTGGCACAAAGCTGAAGAACTTAAAGAACTTATAGACTTTATCCTATTTTATAGAGACAATTCATACGACGAAATTTTATTTAATTCCATAATGAAAAAGGGATACAATTTTAAACTGTCTGCTCATCCTTTCAAAGATATCTCATCAAGCCAAATAAGAGAGCTCATTATGCAAAACAAGCCGATTTATGATATAGTACCTCTTGAAGTAGCTAAATATATCGAGAAAAATGAACTATACAAACACTGATATTGATTCAATTATAAAATGGCTAAAGGAAAACCTTACAGAGGAAAGATATGTTCACTCGACAGGGACAATGGAAGCTGCTGTTATGCTTGCAGAAAGGTTTAAAGTTGATGTTGAAAAAGCAAAAGTTGCAGCGCTTTTACACGATTCAGCAAAATGTACGCCTGAAGACTGCCTTAAAACCTGTCTTGAAAATGAATGTAACTACGAGCCTTGCGAACTTATAAACTACAAAACATGGCATGCACCTGTTAGCGCTCATTTTGCAAGAACTAATTTTGGTGTCTCAGATGAAGAAATCCTGTCTGCTATCCGTTGGCATACAATTGGTAGAGTCGGCATGACAACTTTCGAAAAAGTTATATTTATCGCAGACAAAATCGAAAACAAAACAAGAGATGATAAATATCGGTTAAAAATTTTAAAAGCATTAAATAAAAATGGCAGTCTGGATGATGCGCTATTAAAGTGTTTTAAACTAACAATTAAAAGCCTTCTAAAAAGAAAGCTACCTATTTGCCAACAAACAATTGATGTTTATAACGACTTAATTTCAAAGATAGAATAAATTATTCTTCCTCAATTTCATCAGAAAATTCAAGGTTTTCACCCTCAGGGTTATTACTTTCTTGTTGGTTATAGTGGTGAGTTTCATTGTTGTGACTAGCAGCAGCTCCTTCTGCCTTCCCAACAACAATCCAAGAATCTGGATCCTCTGCTTTTTCAACAGGTATTTCAGGATCTTTTGGTACTTTCATCGCAGATGTTGCAAGAACTGCTCTTGTAAGCTCCGGGGCGCCATATGGGTATCTAACATAATTTGGCTCTTCTGTTTGAGAACTTCTTATAAAAGCATCTTGAGCAGCAACTGTAGCAGCCTGCTCAGTTTTGACATCATTTTTGACTATACGTTGAGGCGGAATATAACCGTTAACTCCTGAAACTTTATTTATGCCCATAAAGAAAAAACCTTCTAATCATCTGATTATACAAAGTTTAAACATCAGGATAATTGTCAGGTTTTTGTTTATATTTATAAAATTCTTAATATTATTTTATTAAACCAAGTTCTTTATGACTTTGATATATAGCTTCAGCAAGTTCATCTAGCTTTTTGTAATCATCTTCTTTAGGACATCCTTTTACCATAACATCAGGTAGCCTGTTAGGCTTTACCAAGCTAAACATGTTTTCCAGCGGTTCAACAAGTTTCCCGCCCCAACCGAAAGAACCTATCACCGCAAGATTTTTGAACTTAGGTTTTATAATACTTAAAAGATAAGATGTTGTTATCATCGAAGGATGTGGCCCTGCAAGCACCATTGGAGCTGCAAGTACAATAGTTGCAACCATCGAAGATTCCATTGCAAGCTCGCCATGATCTTCATCTACGGTATCAAAAAGTATTGTTTTTATACCTTTTTCGTCTAGTTTTTCAGCCAAGTACTTTGACATTTTTTCTGTACTTTCATACATTGAAACATAAGGCAACAACACTTTATTCTCAAGCTCAGGACCAGTCCATTTCTCATAAAGATTAAGAATAAACTCTGGCTCTTTATAAAGAGGACCATGGCTTGGTAATATCATCTCGGGATTAAGCTCTCTAACCCAACCAAGATATTTATTTGCAAAATTTTTAAAAGGCATCATTATCTCTGCATAATATCTTTTTGCAGCAGTTTCAAGATTTTTCGAGTTATCGGCAAAAATTCCGCCTGTTGTGTAATGAGCGCCCAAATAATCGCAGGTAAAAAGAATATTATCTTCTTTTAGGTAAGTAAACATTGTATCAGGCCAATGCACAAAAGGCGCAAAGATAAACTGCAAAGTTTTATCACCAAGAGATAGTTCTTCTTTATCAGCAACAACAATTATTCTTGACTCGTCAATATTTAGCATATTAACAATCGAGTCTCTACATTTAGGGTTAGTAACAATTTTTGCCTCAGGGAATTTTTCTAGCAGTCTAGGAAAAGCTCCCGAATGGTCTTGTTCGCCGTGATTTGACACTATGTAATCAATTTTATTAATGCCGTTTTCTTTAAGTTTTTTTATAAATTTATCAATTTTTGGAGGATAAGTTGAGTCGACAAGAGCAGTTTTTTCAGATCCTATTACCAAATAAGAATTGTATGTTGTTCCTTCTGGTAAAGGTACAAGTTGATCAAAAAGCCTTCTTTCTGAATCTTTTTCTCCACAATAATATATATTCTCTTTAATCTTTTCAAATGACATTATATTACCTCTCGTTTTTACCCTATTATACACTAGTAAAAAAAATAATACTATGTAGAATAGTATTATTTAACAAAATTGATAATTATTATTGTTTTACCTTAAGCATCTGGTAAATCGCCATGTACAATAGCAATTTCATCAGTCTCAAGTTTAAATTCTTTGCAAAGACTTTTTATTGCATCTTTGGCTTTTGATTTTTCAACAAGACAGCTAATTTTAATCTCACTTGTAGAAATCATTTTAATATTGATGCCAACATCAGCTAAAGCTCTAAACATAGCAGCTGCAATACCAGGTCTATCAACCATGCCAGCACCTACTATTGAAACTTTAGAAATATCTTCATCAATAAGGATATCAGTTGCTCCAAGTTCTGATTTAACATCATTCATTATTTTCATAGTTGCATCAAGATCTTTTTCATCAACAGTGAAAGCAATATCGTTTGTATCATTCATTCTTGCGTATGATTGGATAATCATATCAACACTTATATTGTTCTTTGCAAGAACTCCAAATATTTTAGCAGAAGTACCAGGTGCATCAGGAACCTGACAAACAACAATTCTTACCTGTGAAGAATCGGCAGCAACCCCTGCAACCGGTTTATAAATTTCCATGTCTTCAACTCCTATAATTAACGTACCAAGGTTATCGAGTTCAAAAGAACTTCTTACTCTTAGCGGAACTTTAAATTGTTTCGCTGTTTCAACAGAGCGCGGATGTAAAACATTTGCTCCGACTCTTGCTAACTCAAGCATTTCTTCGTAAGAAACAGTTTCTAGTTTCTCAGCATTAGGAACTATTCGAGGGTCTGTTGTATAAATGCCCTCAACGTCGGTATAAATATCACATCTATCTGCTTTTAAAGCTGCAGCAACCGCAACAGCTGAAGTATCAGATCCGCCGCGACCAAGTGTTGTGATTTCACCATCAGGAGTAACTCCTTGGAAACCTGCTACAACAATTATTTTACCTTCGCTTATATGTTTATTTAATTTGTCTGTTTTAATTTCAACAATTCTTGCTTTTGAGTGCACACACTCAGTAATAATGCCTATTTGTTGCGCGTTCATACTTATAGATTCATAACCATGAGATTGAATGGCCATAGAAAGAAGAGCAATAGAAACTTGCTCGCCCGTTGCTAAAAGCATATCCATTTCACGCGAATCCGGATTATCAACAACTTCATTTGCAAGTTTAACAAGATAATCTGTAGTATGTCCCATTGCTGAAACAACAACTACAACGTCGTTTCCATTATTTTTTTCTCTTATTACAGCCTTGGCTACGTTGTGGATTTTTTTCGCATCAGCTACTGATGTTCCGCCAAACTTTTGTACAATTATTCCCACTTTTTTCTTAATGCCTCTCGCCTACTAGTTTTAATGTTTCTTGTATATAGTTATCTGCTGTGGTAGTTCTAGAATCTTCAGAGTGAAGATTCTTGAGATTTTGACAATACTTCATTGCCATTTCCATATTGTAATTCGAATTAGATTCTAGCGCAAGTGCTGTATAGAGTATTGTACTCAAATATAGAAAATCAGGAGTATCTTTCATTGAATCATCAACTACATGCAATATACCAATAGCCTCTTGATAGGCTTTTATGGCGTATAAGGCTTCTGCTTTTGCAAAAATTGCAGGATAAAATTCCGCTGATTTTTTAATACAAAAATCAAACTTTTCTATTGCATCTCTATTTAGATTAAGTTTCATTAAAATTAATCCATATACTAAATTTACTTTCAAAGACTCTTTATCGAGCTGGTAAGCAGTTCTTATCTTCCTTAATGCATCTTTATAATCTTCTTGCTCAAGAAGAAGATTGGCATAATTCAAATAGGCTTCAATATTTTCAGGTGTATATTCAATGGCTTTGTTGTAATACTCTATGCTACGTTTTATATCTTTTAAATAATAGTAAGCATTTGCAATGTAAAAATACAAATTCGTCATTTTTTTAGAGATTTCAAGAGCTTTATGAAAGAATTTTATAGCTTCTTCATACTCTTTTCTGTCGTAGTGTATCATGCCTGAATTTGCATACGCTTCTACAGCTTCAGGAGCAAGTTCGAGTACTTTTGCAAGTATTTTTAATGCTTCATCATATTGCTTTTCACGATAAAAATTTGTTGCAAGATTGAACATTACAAAGTGATTATCAGGATTCATTTGCAAAGCTGTATAGAATTTTTCATTTGATTCTTTTGTCTTATTAAAGTACTGAAAAGCAAGCCCCCAAGAAGCATAGAACTGAGATGTTGCCAGCCCAAGTTTTTCAGCTTTTTCATAGTACTCAAAGCTTTTTTGTTCATCTTTTTTCATCATATATGCTTCAGCAATAAGTAAATATGGTTCTGGCTTAGTCTCTAGAATTGCAATTGCTTTATTTGCAAATTCTATTGCTTTATCAAAGTTTTCAAGTTTATACTCACTCAATGCTATATAAAAACAAGCAGTGTCTGATTTTGAATTAAGTCTAAGAGCATATTTTAAATTACCTATTGATTCTTCATACTTATCAGATTCAAAAAGAACAATACCAAGGTATAATGCAGCATTTTCATTCAAAGGATCAAACAGCAAAGCCATCTGAAACATTGATTTAGCTTTTTCCTTCTTGTCCTGCCTTGCAAGAGCTATTCCATAATTTAAATAGATATCCGGATTTTTCGGTTCGATTTCTTTTGCTTTTTTAAAAACAACTTCAGATTCCCCGTATCTGCCAAGTTCAACAAGAGCAGTACCCCATAGATAATGAGCCCTTACGTTATTAGAATCCACTTTTATAGTTTCTTTAAAATATTCAATGGCTTTTTCAAACTGGCTTTGTTTTGCATACAAAATTCCAAGATTCAAATATGCAGAAGGAGTTTTTTGAGCCATTAAAATTGAAGTTTCAAACTTTTCGATTGCTTCATCATACTTATTTTCATTTGCAAGGTTTATACCCCAATTAACATAAGCAATAGATGGAAGTTCAACCACACAGGTTTTTGCTCTGTAATCATTGGTATATTTATCAAATTTGAGTATCTGATTTATTATATGTTGTAAAAAATTCTTCATAAAATCATTCTACCAGATAGTCTACAACTTCTCTGAAGGCTCCATCTCCGCTTTTTGCCTCTAATATGTTTATATTATTCACTTTTTTAACTTTTTCAACAGCGTCAGGAACTGTGAATGCATTATCAACAATATTCAAGCAATCTATATCATTAATGTCATCGCCAATATATATGACTTCTGCTGGGGTTAAAGAATATTTTTCCATTACCTTCATTAGTACATCAGCCTTGGCTCTAATACCCTGAAATGATTCAAGAGCCGGGAATTTCCTTTGTAAAAAATCAATCGCAGCCGTTTTTTCACCTGAAATAATAACGACTTTATAGGCATTTTTTATAGCAATTGAAACACCCATTATATCTTTGAAATTGATTTTTTTGCTTTCTTTATAATCATCTGAAATATAAACACATCCGTCAGTAAAAACACCATCAAAATCACTGACGATAAGTTTAATTTTATCTTTGTTTTTTATTTTGCTAGATGACATTTGCTTTTACTTTTCTAAGTTTTTTAATTATTGGTTTTTCTGAATCGTATACAACTTTTTTTCCATCACCTAAGATAGAGTTAATAAGTCTAATATCTCTTATCATTCTATGTAGACCTTCAGGCTCAAGACTAGCAGCTTGATCTGTTCCCCAAAGGGTTCTGTCAATTGTGATATGACGCTCGACTGCAACAGCTCCTATTGTAGCAGCTATAACCGAAGGTGTGACGCCACGTTCGTGTCCAGAATATCCGACAGGGCAGCCATATCTCTCTTTTAATGTATTTATAACCCTCAAATTAAGTTCACCATTATCTGTAGGATAAGTTGATGTACAGTGGAAAAGTATTAAATCTTCTTTTCCTAAAACCTTAACAGCATGATCAATTTCTTCAATTGTGCTCATACCTGTAGAAAGTAAGATTGGCTTACCTTTTGACCTTGTGTATTTTAAAAGTTCATCATCAGTAAGTGCTGCAGAAGCAATTTTATAACAAGGTGGGTCAAATTGATCAATAAAATCAACTGATTTCTTATCCCAACAAGACGCAAACCACATTATGCCTTTACTTTTACAATATTCATCAATTTCTTTGTATTCATCATAGCCAAATTCAAGCCCTCTTTTTAAATCACCATTAGTATTTCCAAGAGGGGTAATTCTTGGCATATCTAGTTCTTCTTTTGTGTAGACTTCATCTACTGTTCTTTTTTGGAATTTAACAGCATCACAACCTGACGCAGAAGCAATATCTATAAGTTTTTTTGCCAATTTTAAAGAACCGTTGTGATTAATTCCTATTTCACCAATGACCAAACAGTGCTCACCACCGACATTTACATCCCCAATTTGCACTTTATCCATATAAAACTCCATTTCCTACTAACACATATTATAAATATTTTTTATAAACCTGCTCAAATTCACTATCTGAAGCAATTTCTTCTTCTTGCTCTTCAGATTCATCCGGCGGGAATAATGTTTTAAGACCTTGTTCAATAGTTTCTTGTGAGACTCCCTCTTTATTTTCGTCAGTCAATTTTACTTCTTCTTCAACAAGGGCATTTTTATCAAATTCTTTTAGAAGACTTATTTGATTAGGGGTAGAACCCAAAACAAGATATTTTCCGTTGACTTCAACTATGTGAACAGCGCTGTTAGCACTCAAAGACTTTGAATTTATGATTTTTAATTTATTTAAATCAAATGATTTATCTTCAATCGACAAGGCTTTAGAGTTAAACAAACTAATCTTTTTATAAAAGAAAGCAACAACATAAATAAATACAACCATTAACAATGTCGAAATAAGCACTCTGGAGATACTTGGAAGCTCTGGATTTGATTTGAGAACCTCTTTCATCTGGTTTGTCAAAACATTAGGAATTGCACCAGCAAATGTGCCTTCAAGATACCAAAAAACAGTTAAAAAACCAATCAGTGCTTGTATTTTTTTCATCGTCAAATTGCTTTCCTTTCTTGTTCGTTAATTATATCACATAATATCTTTAATCTATTGTTTCTATAAGAATTATTAAACGTTTAATAAAATTTTTTAACACCTATTGATTAATAATTTTCTTTGTGGTTCCATAATATTACACGCTTGAAGCAATCCTCAACGCTTTAGGCATGGCGGCTGAGGAGCCAAAGTTAAGAGAGGCTTTAATAGAACAGATATTAAAACCGAAATAACTAAAGGCTATGGTTAAAACAACCGACTCACTACAACACAACAAGGAGAACGAAACCAAATGGTTAAGATAAGACTAAGAAGAATGGGAAATAAGAAAAACCCTATATACAGAATTGTAGTTCTTAACTCTACAACAAAAAGAGAAGCTGCTCCAATTCAATTCCTAGGCAACTACAACCCAAAAACTAAAGAACTTAAGCTTGATAAAACAGCTGCTCTTGATTGGGTTAAAAAAGGCGCACAACCTACAGACACAGTTAAATATCTATTAGATAATTCTGATGCTGAAGGAAAACTAATATACAAACAAAAAACTACACAAAAATTATCTAAAAAAGCTCAAGCAAAACTTGAAGCTGAAAAAGCTGCAGCACAAGCCGCCGCAGCCGCACCTAAAGAGGAAGCGGTTGTAGCGGAGGAAACTGTTGCAGAATAATAAGTTTTACAGGGAAAGAGAACACTTATTTACCGCTTTAAATTTAAGGCGGTATTTTTATTTGTAAATTTTTTCTTTTTTAAAAGTCTGAATTGTATAATGTATAAAAGGATTTTATGAAAAAACTATTTGTTATATCACCAATAAGTATTGCAGGGTGCCTGATTATTCATGGCCTGGCTGAAGCATTTAGAGAACTTGGCGTATTTACTGTTGAAAAAGATGTAAGGGATGTCACTTTTGAAGAAATTCAAAAATACAAACCCGACTATATTCTTGGCTATGACTATGGTTTTCTTGTAAATAAAGAACTAGCAAAAGACCTTAAAAAATTAAAGGGCGTCAAATTTATTCACTATTTTGCTGATGAGCCAAAGAGTAAATTCGCTTACACAGACAATCCTGAAATGTATGAAGAATTAAAAAAGCTCAAAAACAAATATGTTTTCAACTGGGATCCTGAGTTCCTAGATGATTTTAAAGGAAGTATATATCTTCCGCTTGGAATAGATAAGAAGCTTTACAAGACCGAATTTTCAGGATATGAACATAATATCTCATTTGTCGGTAGACCTTTAACAAAAAAAAGACAGGCTGTTTTGACAAGATTAATAAAAGAATTCGGAGAAATAAGCCTTTTCTGTTACGAAGATCATTTCAAAAGAAGCATAAAAGAAATTGAAGAAAAAAATCTCTTAACAGAACAAGAACTTAAGTCTTATAAAGCTTCTTACAAGGGTTTTGTAAAAACAGAAAAAGACTTGGCTAAAATATACAATTCTTCAAAAGTAAATATAAACGTTACAGAACAGGGATTGAATAACATAAATTACAG
>JAEZIX010000064.1 GCA_023415935.1 Cyanobacteria bacterium OH_CDB_20
GATATAACCTTTTGAAGCGTATAATTCTTCAATGTTTGCAATGGCATTATTAAGTGTGTTGATATTTTGCGGTTTATTTTGTAAAGGAGCAAGTATATCAAGGATTTCTCCTGTTGGGACAACCGTATTTCCTTCAACTGTGAAACCTGTTACAGGAATATTTTCTTGTAAATATACCTTTAATACTACATTTTCTTGGTCTTCAGGTATAGGAATAGCTTTCATTTTTTCTGAGAAGTATCCCATATCATATATGTTTTTTAAATTTTGCTGTATTAAATCTTTTGTATAAACGTCTCCAACCTGCATTTTAAGGCTTTTCATTATGTCAGAGTCATTTATCAGCTGATTTCCTTCAAATTCAATTTTTCTTATTTTGGTTTTTCCATCGGCAACATTTATCATTGCTTCGTCTGTATTTGCAGCTGCAAAAGCACACGACGAAAGACAAATAAAGAACACTGTCAATATTGCATTTCTTGTGATTATTCTTAAATCAAGCAGATTTTTTATTATATCCATTTGTTATTTTTTTTCTAACTCTCACAAAAATTATATCATATAATAATTTCATATTAAAACATGTAACAAGATTGTAAATCGTGTAACAAGTATATATTTTTTCGATTTTTATACTTTTATACCAAGTTTGAAGAACGAAGAAAGAGGTTTTTGTGAGAATTTCGTCTTTATCCCCATCATTTAAGAGTGTTATTCCTGTAAAAAGGATTGTTGTTGGGGACGATAATTCTATAAATAGCCAACTTCGTTT
Source organism: Cyanobacteria bacterium OH_CDB_20 (assembly GCA_023415935.1). Classification (GTDB taxonomy): domain Bacteria; phylum Cyanobacteriota; class Vampirovibrionia; order Gastranaerophilales; family Gastranaerophilaceae; genus JAEZIX01. The sequence continues at coordinate 773 of JAEZIX010000064.1, forward strand.
GGGTACGGATGGATCTGATGCTTTCAGTGAAATACCAGTAAGTTGTTCTGATGAAGCAACTGATAAAATATTGAAGTCTCTATGTAGAATACTTGCAAAAAATGATGGCAAGAATCCTCTTCCTCAAACGACTGCATTAAATAATATGCTCAGACGTTCTTTTGCATATGTTGATAAATCTTATAAGCTTCCGGCTCAAGCAATGACTTCAGATCAGACGACCAAGCCTAAAGAATGTGATAACAATGGAATTCACTACATTCTAACAGGAAGAGAAGCTTCAGAATACGCTGTAAATGGAAAAAATATTGGTGGGGCAGTCGTTTTAACAAGAGATTATAATGCATCTTCAAATTGTATTAGCGAGGCTAAAAAAAGATTTGGTATTTATAAAGAAAAATTAATAAATGACAAAAATCGCAGACTTCAGACAAATACCGGTATGCATATTGGTATGGTCATATATGTTGATAGAGTTAAAGCCCCACAAAAAGCAGGTTCAAATTCTTTAGAAATAAAAGCAGTAGATTTTGAATATATGTAGAATTTCTAAAAGCTGCTTTCAAGGTCTGAAAGTTTTATAATTCCAATTAGTTCTTTGTTCCAAGGGCTTTTTGCCACTTGTACTTGTTTTAAGTTTAGTAGTTTCATGATTAAAGCAAGTTCTTGTCTATCTGTTTGAGGATAAGCTATTATGCTTTGATTTGAATTTTTGATTTCAAGTTTACTTGCGATAGATCTAACCTGTTTTTTCGTTGTTGTATAGACTTCAATTAATCTTTTAAATCTCGATTTTGAGGCTTTTTTAAACCTTTTCTTTACAAAGGCTTCCAATACATAATCGGTCATAAATATGACTCCTTAGTTTGTGAGTTGAGGGGGGAGTTTAAGATAGGTTTTCTGAGAGCATTAACAAGAGTATTTTTTCATGGAAACTTTCAGTTTGCTAGTAGACGATTGGCTAGTATTATTTTTAGGGTATAATTTTGGAGTAATAAAAAAAAGGTGTAAAAATGATTATTCCAAGTATCGACCTTATGGATGGCAAAGCTGTTCAATTAAGGCAAGGCAAAGAAAAAGTTTTAGAAAGAGAAGATGTTTTAGAACTTGCAAAGTATTACTCAAGGTTTGGCGAAATTGCTGTTATTGACCTTGATGCTGCTATGGGCAAGGGTGATAACGAACATCTGATAAGACAAATTTGCCAAATTGCCCATTGTAGAGTCGGTGGCGGAATAAGAGATATAGATAAGGCAAAAAGAGTCTTGGCAAATGGTGCTAAGAAGATTATTATCGGGACTGCTGCTGATGAGGCTTTTTTGTCTAAACTTCCTGCTGATAAAGTTATTGTTGCAATAGATTCTAAAAACGGAAAAGTTGTAACTGAAGGCTGGACAAAAGAAGTTGATGCAACTCCTCTAGAATTTATAAAACGCTTTGATAGTCTATGTTCAGGCTATCTTTATACAATTGTTGAAAAAGAAGGTATGATGCAGGGTACTGATATTGAGGCGATTAAAAAAGTTAGAGAAGCAACAAAACACGAAATCATAGCAGCAGGCGGAATTTCTACTGTTGAAGAAATCAAAACACTTGTTAAAATGAATGTTTCAACTCAGCTTGGAATGTCTATTTATACAGGCGCTGTAAAACTTGAAGATGCTTTTATAAGTGTTATGGATTTTGAAAAACAAGATGGGCTTATTCCTACTATTGTTCAAGATGTTGATTCTAAGCAGGTTCTTATGCTTGCTTATTCAAATTCTGATTCTTTGAGGAAGTCTTTTGAAGGCGGACTTGCTACTTATTATAGCCGTTCAAGAAAAGAACTCTGGACAAAAGGTATGACTTCAGGCAACACGCAAGAACTTGTATCTGCAAAATTTGACTGCGACCAAGATACAATACTTTTTAAGGTTAAACAAAAAGGTCCTGCTTGCCATTTGGGTAGATTTTCTTGTTTTGAAGATAAAGAATTTTGTGTAAATGATCTTTATAAACTTCTTTTGGAAAGAAAGGCACAACTCCCTGAAGGCTCTTTTACAACAAAACTTTTCAAGAATGAATTTTTCTTAAAACGCAAAATTATGGAAGAAGCTTTTGAATCCGTTAACTTTGAACAAGGAGACGGCTTAGAATGGGAAGCAAGCGATTTGACATATTTTATGCTTACATTTATGGCAATGCACGGAATAACTCCTCAGGATATTATCAGCAACCTTGCTTCAAGAACAAAGTAGTAGGTATTTTATGAAAATTATTGATTACAAAGAAATTTCAAATGAATTTTTTGAAAAAATTGAGTTTGAAAATATAACTTCTGTAAATGATATTATTCAAGATGTTAGAAAAAACGGTGACGAGGCCCTTATTCGCTATTCAAAGCAGTTTGGAGATGGCGAAATTAAGATGCTTGAAGTCTCTAAAGAAGAAATTGAAGAGGCTTTTAAACAAGTTGATGAAAAAACACTTGATGCGATAAAATTTGCTATTAAAAATGTAAGAGAATTTGCTCAAAAACAGCTTTCTTGCCTGAAAAATCTTGATACAGAGGTTGATGGGGCAAAATTAGGGCACAGAATTATACCGCTAGAAACAGTAGGCTGCTATATTCCAGGAGGAAATTATCCTTTGCCAAGTACAGCAGTTATGACGATTGTTCCCGCTAAAGTTGCGGGAGTCAAAAATGTAGTTGCAGTTTCACCTAAAATAAAACCGGTTACTATAGTTGCAGCTTCTCTATCTGGAGCCGATAAGATTTTTAAAGTGGGTGGAGTTCAAGCTGTTGCAGGGCTTGCCTATGGGACAGAATCTCTTCCAAAAGTAGATAAAATAGTTGGGCCAGGAAATAAGTTTGTAACATCAGCTAAAAAACAGGTTTTTGGCGAATGCGGAATCGACTTCCTAGCGGGGCCTTCTGAGGTTTTAATTATTGCAGATGATACTGCAAATCCTGACTTTGTGGCTGCTGATATGCTCGCTCAGTGCGAGCACGATAAAGATGCAAGAGCATATCTGATATGTTTTTCAGAAAACTTTGCAAAAAAAGTAGAAGAAAAAGCGCAAGAATTTTTAAAAACTCTTGAAACAGCTGATATTGCAAGAGGTAGTTTTGAAAAATCTTTTGCTGTTGTTTTAGATAGCTTAGATGAAGCAATAGAATTATCTGATAAAAAAGCTCCCGAGCATTTAGAAATCTGTTTTAAAAACGCTGAAGAATATATCGACCGTTTTAAAAATTACGGCTCCCTTTTTGTTGGCAATTATTCTGCTGAAGTCTTTGGTGATTATGTTTCTGGTACAAACCATACCCTTCCGACAAATCAGGTTGCAAGATATTCAGGCGGATTAAGCGTGTTTGATTTTGTCAAAATTCAAACTTATCAAGAACTTTCTCAAAAATCCATCGGAAAAATTGCAGAGCAGTCAAGTCTTCTTGCTTTTCAAGAAGGGCTTATGGCGCATAAACTTGCAGCGGATTTAAGAAAAAAATAAGGACAAAAAGCATAGAGTATAATTCTATGCTTTTATTTATATGATATTTTGAGATTATATCAATAATCGCTGGCGCTAGTTTTTACGACTTCGTAATCTCTTTTTTTCCAATCGTTGAATCCTCCCACAAGCTCTACAGCTGGGTAGCCTCGCTTAACCAGTTTTAAACAAATCTTTTTAGCAAGGTTACAGCTTATGTTGTAGCAATACACGACTGTTGGCTTTGATTTGCTGATGATTTCGAGGCTTGCATCAAAATCTTCAATAGGAAAATGTTCTGCAAATGGAATATGACCTTCAAGATATGAGTCATAGTCTCTTACATCTATAAGGTTGAAATCGTTTAGTTGTGTTTTCAAATTCTCATTTAATGTAAAAGGGTCAATTGTATAAGAAGCATAATCTTCAAAGAAGTGCTTTGCCCTTTCAGTATTTTTAACCATTTCAATATGTTTGAACATCAAATAATCCCTTTCCATATAATAGAAAAGATTATCTGATTATTTTGCAAAAAATATCACCTTATAAGCTAGTTGTTAGTATTATTTTTTTATTAAGCTACAACATTCAGTTGTTTTTTTGCTTGTTCAGCTTGATTTAATATGCCTTGAGCTTGAGCCGCTACTTTATAGTCTTGTCCTGAAGGGTCAGATGGTGCCATCGCTGCTTTTATTACCTGATTAGCCTGAGAAATTGTACTGTCAGGTTTTTTTTTATCTAACGCTGGCATTTTTATGTCAACGTGACCACCTGTTACAGCTCCATTGCCGTCTTTTTCAATTACAATAGATCCGCCTAAAGAACCTGCTGCTGCTTTGTGTGCTGACTCATGGGCATAAACTTCATTATATGTTTTTTTGTTTTGCTTTTCAAATGTATCTTGTTTTAACTGTTTAAAGGATAAAGCCTGTGAATTGTGTTCTGGTTTTATCGGTTGTGAAACATTTACAGATGAAATATAAGGGCTTGTCATCCCTAAGAATTTTATATTCATATTCCTTCCGCCTTTAACCTTACTCCTTTGTCACTAATATTATAACAAATTGTGTTTTATATTTAAACCCCTATTTGTATAAATATTGCAATTTTACCTTGAATATTGTCTAATTAATTTTATGGATATTGTTGTTAAAAGAAAAGATGTTCCTTTAATTGGGGAAATTACTATCCCGTCTGATAAATCAATCAGCCATAGGGCGGCGATGTTTGCGCTGCTTGCAGGTGGAGAAGTTAGAATTTCTAATTTTTCAAAAGGGGCAGACTGTCATTCGACTTTGGGGATTATAAAAGACCTTGGAGCGGAAGTTAAATTTGTTGATGAAAAAACAGTTATTGTAGATTCTTCAAAAGGGATTGTTGCTCCTCAAAAGCCCTTAGATTGTGGAAATTCAGGTACAACAATGCGCCTTATGTCAGGGATTTTAGCGGGGCAAAATTTCGAATCAGAACTCTTTGGTGATGAAAGTTTATCAAAAAGACCTATGAAAAGAGTGATTGAGCCTTTAAGCCTTATGGGAGCCAAATTTGAGCATAATGATTTTAAAGCGCCTTTAAAAATTTATCCTTCAAATCTAAAAGGTATTGAGTATTCCTCCCCGATAGCATCAGCTCAGATTAAGTCGGCTGTTCTACTTGCAGGGCTTTTCGCTGATGGAGTTACAACCGTTATTGAGCCTTATAAATCACGCAACCACACAGAACTTATGCTTAAATACCTTGGCGCAGATATTGAGGTTCATGAGAACAAGGTTTCAATCAAAAAATCAAAACTTATCCCAAAAGATATTGAGGTTTGTGGTGATATTTCATCAGCTGCATTTTTTATTGTTGCAGCGCTTATTGTTGAAGGCTCTGATATTACAATAAAAAATGTTGGAATAAACCCTACAAGAAGCGGCATAATTGATGTTTTAAAGTCTATGAATGCTGATATCGAATTTTTAAATGAAAGAGAAGTTTCTGGAGAGCCTGTTTGCGACTTGAGAGTCAAATATTCAGAACTCAAAGCAACCACTATTCAGGGTGCTGTTATTCCTCGCTTAATTGATGAGATTCCTGTTCTTGTTGTTGCTGCGACTCAAGCAAAAGGAGTAACCGTTATCAAAGACGCTCAAGACCTAAGAAACAAAGAAACGGATAGAATTAAAGCAATGGTTGATGAGCTTAAAAAACTCGGTGCAAATCTTGAGGAAACTGAAGACGGCTTTATCGTTTATGGTAAAACAGAGTTAAAGGGTGGTTCGTCTCATGAATGCTATCACGATCACAGGATTGCTATGAGTCTTTATATCGCAGGACTAATTGCCAAAGAACCTATTAAAATAAATGATTTCCAATGGGTAGACATTTCTTTTCCTGAATTTTTAGAGTTGATAAATAAAATTTAAAATTAAACCGTTTTAGCTTCTAAATCCGTATTTTTTCTCTATTTTTGCTAAAAATTCATCATATGATTCTTTATGGAGCTTGAAAATTGTAGAGTTATGGAAATTTTCTCTTGTTCCAAATTCAACGTGGTCATAAAATGCGTTATTTGTTGAGGATAACACTACATAATCAAGATTTCTTTCTTTGGCAAGCCTTACCAATCCATATAAACAGAGTTCTCCGCCACCTTTAACCTCTGAAAATCTTGAACAAGGTATGTCTTTCATTGATTGTATTAGTGCAATTTCCATATAGTGTTTGTCCGGATGATATGGATTATGCAGTCTCTTATCATAGATGTTAGCTTGCGCAAGCGAAATAATCTTATCTTTTAAAGGCACACCTCGTTCTTCTGATTCAACTGCAAAAAAATGAACTTCTCTTGGCGGCATAATTCGAAAATTATAACAGATATGTGCTCCATATCTATCACCTTGTACAAGTCTGTTTCCAATATCTACCATTGTGAAATAGTCGCTGTGATCTTCTGGAGATATTCTTGAAAAAGAAGCTGGAACGTAGCTTTTGCGCCCGTCTTGCCCTTCTTTTATGGCATTTATTCCATAAAGTGAAATACTTGAAAAAGAAGGATTATAGCTTTTGGACTGCAATGAAGGTAGATTCTTTTTGGAATTTACCTTAGGGGTTATATGGCAGTATAAAGGATTTACTTTCATTTTTCGCCTTTTCTATAATCCGTATTTTGCTTCAACTCTTCTTAAAAATTCACTGAATTCACCATTTTTAAGTACGTAATAGGTTGAGTCATCGCCTCTTTTTTCTTTAGTCCCAAATTTGATGTGGTCATAAAATTTGTCTTCTTCAGAACGAAGATATACATAATCAAGCTCTTTTTCCTGTGCAAGTTTTACCAGTCCGTACAAGCATAGTTCACCACTGCCTTTAATATTTTTAAATCTTGAAGATTGAACATTTCGCATTGATTGTAAATAATTGATTTCCATATTTCGAACAAAAGACCTTGGTGAATCCCATATGTCCACTTGCGCCATCGCAATAATCCTGTCTTTTAAAGGAAGCTCTCTTTCTTCTGTTTCAATGATAAAATTGTGCGTCATGCTTGGGGGGTGCCCTGCAAAATCTTCGCAGATAAATATGCCGCAAACATCTTTTTTCCCAAGGTTGAATCTCATTTTAAGCATATCTTTGTAATCATCAATATTTTGGCGGTCTAATTTTGAGAATCTAACAGGTACCTTTGTTCTTCTTCCGTCCGGTTCTTCTTTTATTGCATTCAACTCGTATATGGATATTCTTGAAAAAGATGGTTTGTAAGGGTTTGCACTTTTAAGAGGTAAATTTTCTCTTGCATTTACCTTTGTTCTTAAATTCGTATATGGGGAGACTATGGGGTTTATTCTCATATAAGAGTTAAAAACTATGAAAACTTTTTTTGCCAATTGGTTTTTAGCTTAATAATTTGCTATCTTGGGCTATAATTCTTATAATTTTATTATGGGCGAATATAAATTTAAAACTGCATTAAAACAAATTACAAATCTTTTAAACTCTCCAGTTGAATACGAGGATGGTTTTCAAGAGATTTTGAAGTCTATAAAAACAATTATAGACTTTGATTATGCTGCCTTGTATTACATTAATTCAAACAGGATAAATCTTAAATCATCTTTAAACTTTATGGAGCAGGATCTTTATATTGGAGAGAGGATGTTTTTTGATGTTTCTGATAAATTTTGCTCTGAGATATACGACAAGAAATCTCTAACCTTTACAAATAAATCTCCTTTTGCAAAAGAGATTGAATTAGCTAAAAAACCAGCTGATTTTATCATTGCAAAACTTATGATTAGAGATACTGCGTTTGGGTTTATTATACTTGCTAATTTTGGGGCTAAAAAGTTTTCTAAAGATGATTTAGAACTTCTTGAAGCTTTTTGTTCTGTTGCATCTTATTCTATAAAAGATTCTGAACTTTCAAGTGTTTTTAAACTTCAGCTGAGAGCTTTGCAAGAAGGTATTATTGAAAAAACTCAGGCATATAAGACAATTGAAGAACAAAATAAAAAAATCCTTGAAGCAGATAAGATAAAAAATGATTTCCTTGCAAATATTTCTCACGAGCTAAGAACACCTTTGAACGCAATAATTGGTTTTTCTGATGTTTTAGGGTCTGAGATATTTGGCGCACTCAACGATAAACAAAAAGAATACATCACAGACATAAATTCTTCAGGGGTTCATCTTCTCGGTATGATTAATGAGATTTTGGAGTTATCAAGGATTGAGTCAAAAGCCTTGACCTTAAATAAGAAAAACTTTTGCGTAAAAGACGCGGTTGGAGAAGTTGTTAATATGATTTCTTCTCTTTCTCATAAAAAACAATTGAAAATAACAATAAAAATTGATGAAAAACTTGTTATATCGGCAGATTATCAAAAATTTCAGCAGATTTTGTTTAACCTTGTAAGTAATGCGATTAAATTCTCTCATATAAAAGACGAAATCATTATTACTGTTGAGAAAAAGGCAAAAATGGTAGTTTTAAAAGTCAAAGATAATGGTGTTGGAATCGACAAAAAATATCAAGGCAAAATATTCGGCAAGTTTGTTCAGCTAAATAATATCTATACAAAAAATGAAAGCTCAACAGGGCTGGGGCTTACAATAACAAAAGAACTTGTAGAGCTCCACGGTGGTAAAATTTATATAGAAAGCGCACTAAAAAAAGGCAGCACGTTTATAGTCGAACTGCCTTTGTAAAAGCTTTATACTAAAGCCTCATGTCTCTTTTTGCCCTGTGTAGAAACACAAAATGCTTTAAGCTACTGAAACGATTTTATCCGTTTCTTCAATTTTTTCTAAAACAACTTCCACATATTCTTTGAAAGATTCTAAAAATAGTTTAATCTCAGATTTAAAACTGTAAGCACTAGGCCAAGCTGTGTAATATTGCATAAAACTTCTCCTGTTCCATTCATACCCTTGTGAATTTATTATCGGCTTTTGGGTTAATGAACTTTATGTTTATGCTCTCAAGTTTTAAGATTTGTTACATTGAATTTAAGATATTGAGATAAGCTCTTTGCCTATTGAATTTGTGAGGTTGCTATCGTTTAAATCTTGTCCTTTTATGTATGCTTTTTCTAACAGAGTTCTGGCTTTTGAGGTTTCGCCAAGTTTTAGCATTATACCTGCGGCGCTTCTGTAGTTTTTGACTATGCTTTCTGTTGAATCTGTCTGAGTGTAATATCTGGTTGATTCTCTGTAATAGTTTAGAGCTGCTGCATTCTCATCGAGTCTTTCGCTCATGTTTGCGGATCTTCCGAATGTTGCAGCAATAACTTTTGGATTTTGGGTTGATTCAGCTATTCCATTTGCAAGATCTAGGAATTGGAAGGTGTTTTCTTTGTCATATTTTTCGCAGTACATATCGGCTAAATTGGTTAATGCCTTTGTTTGGGCATTAAGGTTATCTGCTTCGCCGGCAAAGGATATTGCAGCAAAATAATGGTCAACCGCAGGTTCAAAGGCAATCGCATCATCATAAATTTTTCCCATTGATATAAAAGAGCGAGCCTTTAAATTGCTGTCTTGAGAGTTTGCAATTGCATTTTGATAGCTTTCAAGAGCTTCGGGAAGGTAATCATTTCGGTCATAAATCTGCCCGAGTTCGTAGTATGCTATTGATTGGGCTTGGGTATCGCCTTTTCCTTCTGCGTATTCTATTGCTTGAGCAAATGCGGATTCGGCTTTTTCATCTTGACCTATCGCAGCATATTTTTTGCCCTGAAGGAACATCCTCCTGAGTTCTTTGTCTTGGGGGATATATACGCCAGAGTTTGCTGCTGCTTGTGCTTGTTCTTCTGTTTGACCTTGTGACTGTTCTTCGGCTGTTGCTGTTTGTTCTAGTGGGGTAGTTGTTTCTTCTGTTTGTAGGGGAGCTGCTGCTCCTGTTTCTTGGGATTTTTTTTGAGGAATTTGCACCTGAAAATCAGGATTCAATGCGTTTGAATCTGCTTTGAAGTCAATTTTTTGCAAGAACAAAGCATCAATCCAGTTTTCAACAACGTTTGAATCCTTGTTTAAGGTTTTTGTTATATATGTATCGAGGACTTTTGAGGCATTTTTAAGATTTGATCTAATAATTTGTTTGTTAGGTTCATCTTTTTGGGCTTGAGTTTCAATAAGACTAAGATACCCTAAAACTTCTTCTGCAACGTCATCCGGGGCTCCTATTGCAGTAGTTGTGTTTTTAAAATCTGTAATTATTTGTGAGATATTAACGGTTGATTTTGTATAGTCTATTGCAACCTGTTGACCATTAGGGAATTGGTTTTGCTGGTAATTTTTAAAGCTGTTCTGGCTTGAGGTGTTTTCTTCTGTTGAGGATTGTGTTCTTCTGAATTCATCAGACTGCGCAGATGATTGAGATTTTTCATCATCCGCTTTTCTTTTTACTATTTGTCTTTGAAGTCCGGTATAGGTTCCTACATATCCCGGATAAATAGTATTGTTGTACAACTTTTGTCCTCACAAACAGTTTTTATACTATCCCACCTGCTATTTAATGATATTTTTCCTCATTTCAAACAGGTACAATTTCCCCTGATTTTATTCTATCAAAATTTGTATCCTAACGCTCTCAAAACCACTAAAATTCAACTATTTAGAGGAGTGTAGTTTTTTGATTCGCAAATTTCTTTGTTAAGAAATGTGAATACAAATATCACAGAACAAGCAATATATAATAGTATATATACTTTATATATACAAGAGAGATGATAAAATTAGAGGTAAAAATATGAATAATGAAATGACAGAGTTAGAAATTGCTCAATATGAAATGTTTAGAAAAATGATGGGTCAACAACCGGTCCAACATCTTGAAGGTTCAATTTTCGACGATGTTGATTTTAGCCACGTAGATTCAATGTTTGCAAGACAAAAAGGTTTGAAATTAATGGCTTAAAGCCTTTTTATATAGATTTTAAAAGCAGGTAACTAAATTTTTAGTTACCTGCTTTTGACTTTTTGCTCTTAATAATTAAACAGAAAATATGATTTTTGAATTTTTAAATTTTACTAAAGAATGCAGGCATGATAGTGTAACACCTGATAAAGAAGGCGGTTATTGTCAAGAGTGCGGCGAGTATGTTCAGAATAAATGGTACCTTGTCAGATGTTCCTGCTGCAACGTCAAGAGAATTGGTTATACAAACTTCAACAATGAGGTGAAACCCAAAGGGAAATTTTGCCACAATTGCGGCTCAAAGGATTTTCATATAGAAGAACTTGATACTATCAATTTTATAGATATAAATTTTGCTGTGCTCAAGAAAGAAATCATTAACTCCGGTATTCAAGATGCCAGGAGTCAGATTTGGATTAATGAAAAAGAAAATGAGCCGCAAAAACTAATAGGGCAGTCTTTATAAAAACTGCCCTATTAAATTATTTCTTATAGATCTTCTATATCTCTATCTTCAAATCCTGGGGATCTTGTAGGAAGTGTTCTATATCCTACGTTTGAAAAGACTGCTTTTTTAAGATATTTGTTTGTGTAGTTGCCTTTTTCAAATAGTTGCCTTAGCATATTCTCTCTTGTTACAAGGGGAGAAGCGTGATCTTGAAGAGAAGGATTTTTGTCTGTTAACTGCGTCCAAACGGCAGCTTCCATTGTCCAAGCATATGTTTCTTCGTTTAGAGAATCAAGTTCATCCTGATGAAGAGCTTCGTGCGAAAGTAATGCAGCAATAGCTTCTGGAGGTGCAGTACTGTGCTTTTGGTTTAAATAGATATATAATCTGTTTGATTTTTTCCAGCCAAGAGCGTCAAAACTTGAGTATTTTGGGTTTATCTCAGCAAGATTTTTAAACTCAATTCTGATAGGTTTATTGAGAATATTGTTTCCCATAATCGCATTACGAGAATAGTTGCCCAAAGTACCTTTCATAACTTCAAGAGCTTGCATAATATTTTCTTCTTTAGTTATGTCTTTGTAATTCTTCTTTAAAAATTCCAAATTTGAAGATGATACATTTGCATCTCTTGAAAATATATCTTCTTGCGGAGGCGGTTTCTTATCTACGTCCGGAAGAAACATATTGTCTTCAATCGCGAATGTCGAATTTAAAGATAATGTTATTGCTACCGGCAAAACTAATAATTTAATTGATTTTAACTGCATACCCAACTCTTCTTCTGTGACCTCATTATATTATTACTTATTATTTTTTAGCCGACAAACATTAAACGGTTGAATAATAAAAAAGAATTGCAAAAGACTTGTTATTACAGGGCTTAATTTTACGTTACAATTGTTTGATAAACAATTTGAAACAAATAATTGTATTATAATCTGGTTTAATATATTCTTTTTTATAATACTTTTAAGAAGAAAAATGTTGTCTTAAAAGTCATGAGATACCAATTAGCGGGAATGGATATATGAGTGAACCTTTCAATGATAATGTTTATACTATTGATTTAAGTCATGTTAAAACTGCAGCTGAAATTGTTTATGATTTGGCAAAAGTTTTGGACACAGAAGACGCTTTTAACAAAAAAGTATGCCTGAATTTGGGTGAAATAGACCTTAATCAGTCGCAGCTTTCAAGTATAAAATCACTTATTAACAGTATGAGTTCAACTCTTACTTTTATTGACACAAAGTCGCAAGTAACAAAAGTTGCTGCTACAGGATTGGGAATAGTTGTTACAAATCCTGACAGCCCTGAAACTCCTGAAATAGAAGAGCCTGAAATGACTTATAAGACTATTGATGAGATGATTCAATCAATTGAAGATTTTCCTAACGCTGCAAAACAAGATGCGTTAGAAACCGAAGTTTTTGAAAACGAAGAACAAGAAGATATAAATGATATTGTTGAAGTTGAGATTCCGTCAACCCCTAGAGAGTATGAAAAACTAGGTGAAGAAGTTGAACTTTCTTCAGATAAAGAAGAAATTGAACCAGAGCTAAAAGAAGCAGAAACTGATGAAGAAGCTGAATCTCAAGATGCTCTTGATGTTATTTTCGATGTTGAGCAAAAACTAGAAACAATGTTTGAAAAAGAAGTGCCTGTTGTTGAAGAAATAGTTACAGATACACTAAGTTCTATTGTAGCAAGTTCTGAAGAATTTACAGAACAAGACTTTGAACTTGATTCTTTCCAAACAAAATATATTAAACAAACAATTCGTTCAGGTCAGGTAATAGATTATGATGGGCATATCGTTATTATTGGCGATTGTCATCCTGGTTCTGAAATAAAAGCCAAAGGTGATATTACAGTTTGGGGTGTTTTGAGCGGTATTGCTCATGCAGGTTCAGAAGGTAATGAAAAAGCAAGAATCCGTGCTTTAAATATGAACGCTATTCAATTAAGAATAGCAAATTGCTATGCAAGAAGGCCGGATGCATTGAATGTTATTTTTGTCGAAAAAACTAATTCTTTTACCCCTGAAGAGGCAAGAATTATTAACGGTGAAATAGTTATATTTAAAATAAACGATTAAGGAGTGGAGTTTAATGAGTGGCAGAGTAATTGTTATTACTTCCGGAAAAGGTGGAGTAGGTAAAACCACTACGAGTGCAAATATTGGTACTGCTTTAGCAAAGTCAGGTGCCTCTGTTGTGCTTATAGATACAGATATCGGACTTAGAAATCTTGATTTGCTGTTGGGACTTGAAAATAGAATAGTTTATACTCTTGTAGATGTTGTCGAAGAAAGATGTAAACTTAAACAAGCCTTAGTAAAAGATAAGAAAAATCCTAAATTATGTTTGTTGGCAGCTGCTCAAACGAGAGATAAATCCGCAGTTTCAGCAGAACAGCTTACTAAAATAACTGAAAAACTAAAAAAAGACTTTGATTTTGTACTTGTTGACTGTCCTGCAGGGATTGAAGACGGCTTTAAAACTGCTGTATCAGGTGCGTCTGAAGCAATTGTTGTTACAACTCCTGAGATGTCAGCAGTAAGAGACGCAGATAGAATCATTGGACTTTTAGAAGCAAGAGAAGAAATTAAACAGTACCGTTTACTTTTGAACAGAGTAAGACCTAATCTTGTTCAGTCAAAAGATATGATGAGTGTTGATGATGTACTTGATTTGTTGTCTTGTGAGCTTATTGGAATAATTCCTGAAGATATCGGTATCATTACTTCAACAAATAGAGGCGAGCCGATTGTAAACTCTGAAAAATCTCTTGCAGGTCAAGCATATCTTAATGTTGCAAAGAGAATTAAAGGGGAAGATATTCCTTTCTTAGATATAGACGAACCAAGAACTTTCATTGATAAAATTAAAAAGTTCTTTGCCGGATTGA
>JAEZIX010000084.1 GCA_023415935.1 Cyanobacteria bacterium OH_CDB_20
TTGAAATAGCAAACATCAACAGAATAGCAAATACAAAATTTGCCCCATATACTCAAAGTAAAGCAGTAACGGGTGTTGATGTTGCTGCGATAAATTCAGAAAAAGAACCTTTAACAAAATATTCTTCAGAAAATTTAAAAGCATATATTCCTAATTTTTGCGCTGGAACGGAAACCCCTGAACAAAAAGCAAAACTTAGCGCAATACAAAAACTTGCAAACTCTGAAACCAAAGATTCAATAAATTTTCTTTTAAAATCAGGCATCTTGCTTAATAATAATTCTAATGACAAATCAACTGTTTTAGATAATTTATACCTCATTGCAACTACGCCAAGAGTTAAAGGTCTTGAAGCTAAAAAATTGCTTGCAGAAACTGTAAAAGCAATTGCAAACCCATTTACCATAACTCAAAACTTTGGTGATATGCCAACAGGCATTGAAAATGAGATCTTAACTCAGAAAATATCAAGAGCGCAGTCTCCTCAAGATTTAAACGTAAGATCCGCTTCTTGTGTTGCTACGAGTATCGAATTCAATCTTGCAAGTAAGCAACCTGCTGAATTTTCAAGAATGGTTGCGGGAATTTCTTCTGAAAACTATTCTGTAAAAAAAGTATTAAAATTATCTGATATAGCAGAAGGCACATTAGAAGCATTATGGTTTTTAAATGAATTCAACGCAGACTATAAACTTAAAGACTGGGATAATATTGAACTTACTCTAAAACCTGATAGAAATGCTATTGTTGGCGCTAGAGTGCAAAATTCTTATAAAGATCCTGGAGAACGTTCTCTAGTAGATGTTTTATTACAGTCAACATTTATGAATATCGGCTCTCAAGGTACATATGATACCCTGACTGATACAAGAACAGGAAAATATAACCCTGATAACAGAGGTTTAACTGATATTGAAAAGAATTTTGTTGAAGAAGTTGTTCAAGGAAGGCCAAAAGTATCTGTAACATACCAAATTCTAGACGAAGAAGGTAAACTTACAGGCTATGAATGTGATTTTGCAACAACTCAAAAACACATACTTGATGCATTAAAACTCAATAATAACGTAATTATTGGCTATACACAAATGGACGAAAATAAAAAAGTAATAAACGGTCATGAGATAACTATTATCGGAACAGAAACAACCTCTGACGGAAAACTCATATTTATATGCAATGACACAGATGATGGCAATTCAGAACCTATTAAATGGGCGGCTGATGAGCTTCTTCCACTAATCCACCATGCAGGATTACCAAAAGAAGTTTTAAAAGAAGATGTTGAATTTGTCGAATCATGGAAAGAAGTTCTTACAGACTATCAAAACATGAAAAACCAAGACGCAGTCAAACCGGCAGCTTAGAAAATTTGTGTTACATTCCTTAATGTTTTATCTATAAAAAAGCAATTCTCGCAGAAAAAAATCCTTTATTAAAACATAAGGGAATAGTTCATTTAGCGGGAAACAAAATGGAAATCAAAAGATTATAAAATAACTATTATAAAATATTAATCATTGAATTTATAAAAAATGATTAATTAAAAAAAATGTTTTTACTCTCTCTCTCTCTTAATATCCTCGTGTTTATTTGATGTTTGCAAACTTTGCAAACATTTTTTTTTGCTTTTTAAACATGTAAAAAATGATATACATTTTATATATAAAATGTTATATAAAAATCAAAATGGGAAATATAATAGTATAGCCAATTTTCTTTGTTACTTATTTCCTCCACTCCTTTTCTCCATAACAAATTTTGCCGCAGTTGCGGCTTTTTTTTTGCTAAAATTTTGACAGGGGCAAATGTTCATTTATTTAAAGTAACAAAACTTTAATAAAAAATGTTATACTAGCAAAAAAAATAGTGTTTGTTATTTTAAACAACAAATCAATTAAAATAATAACTACTACCCGGAGGGAATAATGGCTGTAATGGAACAAAGAAGAATTGAAATTTCAGAATTTAATCTTAACATGCCGAGTTATAGAGAATCTTATGAGTCAAAAGACTCACTGATAGCGAAATATCTCACTAACTGGTTGAAAGATGCCTATCTGGCAGGAAAGATTAAAGAAACTGATCTAATGCCGACAAAAGACAGAATGGCTTGTTTTTTCAATGTCAGTGTCGGAACAATCCAAAGCGCCATAAGATATGTAGAAGATAAAGGGTATCTTGTTTCTAAACAGCGAATAGGCACAATGGTAACAAACATTGATAACCCGACTCAAGAAGTAAGAAAACTCACTTCCAAAAGAGACAAAATCATAAACGAAATCAAAAAAATCATCATTGATAAGAAGATAAAAGTGAACCAAGCACTTCCTTCTTCAAGAAAACTATCTGATATGCTAAATGTTTCAGCTAACACAACTCGACTTGCTTATGAATATTTAAGAAACGAAGGAATAGTTGAGTCAAGATTTACCCGAGGTAACGATGCAAACTGGCTATTGAAGCAAATTCCTACAATTGACCTCGATAATCAACAAGACTCAAGTGAAATAAAAGCAGATACTCTTGTTTCTAAAATAACAGAAGAATTAAGAAATTATATATCAGAAAATCTTGATGTTGCTGAAAAACTACCATCTCATTCTGTTCTTTCTGAGATTTTAGGCGTAAGCATCAAAACAATACACGATGCGATACAAATTCTTATCGACGAAGGCATATTGCTTGCAAGACGCGGAAGATACGGAACAATAGTACAAAGAAAACCTAACGCATCAGCTTTAGAGCCAAAGAAAGAAACTTCAATTTTTGCAAGTGCAGAAGAAGCTGCATTTTATAGCTACCAAAAAGTTGAAAATCAAATTTTAACAATGATAGTAAAAGAATACGAACTCGGCGACAAACTCCCTTCAATGGAAAGTCTTGCTCAGTCACTTGATGTAAGCACAAATACTATTAGAAAAGCGCTTAAGAATATATCCGCTAGGGGAATTGTACAATTCAACAGAGGGCGTTATGGTGGTACTTTCATAACAGATATTCCTGATAACTTTGAACAGAAAGCCTTCAAGTGGCTGTCTGTGAACCCGAAGTATGTAGAAGCATATGCTAACTAGTAAAAAAGATAACATTAAAAAAACAATTTTTTTAACTAAATTTTACAATTCTATAAACTACTGATAGCAAAAAATAATTACTCGAGACTTATAATAGATATAGTCAAACTACTACAAACATGGTATAATTACTGCAAGATAAAAATATTTATCTTCCCCCCATCCCTTTCAATCGTGAATTTTATATATAATAGCTCAGCTTTAAATTAAATAGGAGGCTTAAAATGGTTAATCTAACTCGTGATTTGACTGTTGAAAAGAAAGTCGTTAAGTCAAAATTTAACGATGAATTTGACAAATATCTAAAGAGTCAATGTCTAAAAACAACTTTTAATGGCATTGAAATTGAAACTTTCAGTTGGTATAAGAAGATGTTAGGTTTAACTTAAAAAGCATAAAATATAATGTTAACTAAAACAAACTGACAAAAGTTGAAACATGATAAAAAATTAAAAGAAGAAGAAGCTGCAAAAACAGCTTCTTTTTTTTATATAATTTCCATAATTTCTTCAAGTGATTTTTTCTTAGGTTGAGCTGGAGATGGTTCAACTGGCTTACCAAGGGTCAAAAGAGAAACTATTTTCGCATCCTCTTCAAGATTCAAAATTTTTCTAAATTCTCTTGCAGCCACCATTGGCGCACACATCCAGCAAGTGCCATAACCCAGATAATGAGAGGTTAAAGACATATTTTCAATGGCTCCACCTATACTCAAAAGAGAAGAATCAGGCCTTGCCTCTTGGAACTCTTCTTCAGTCACGCCGTGAGCTCTATACAAATCACTTATATAAGATTCTTTAGGATATAAAACTGCCGCAATAACAACAGGAGCACTTGCAAAAAATGTTGAATAGTTCCTGTAAAAAAGTATCTTATTTTTTATTGGCTCACTTTCTTTCCAAGACGCGATTTCATCGTATTTATTCTCCAAAACATTAAGCATTTTCTGCTTTACGCCTTCATCTATTATTGCAATAAACTTCCAGTTCTGTGTGTTTGTAGCAGATGGAGCCAATCTTGCCGAGTCAATAATTCTTTTAATATCTTCAATCGGGGGGTTAAAATCTTCATACTTTCTGATAGTCTTTCTTGTATTAATAACATCTAAGAAGTCCATAGCACAATCCTTTCAGGAGATAAAAATGTCAAAATTTAAAATTTCTTTCATGATTATAACATTTTTTGCAATTTTAGGTATTGCCTCTTCTTTCGCGGAAGAGCCGACTTTTAACAGGTATAAACCTGGAGAAATGCCAAAAGAGCATTTTAAATCCCCAAAAGAAAAAGTTTTATTTATTGTTGATTTTTCAAACAGTATGAATGAATCCATCGGAAGCCAGCGAAAAATAGACATTGCACTCGATACAATGTACGATATTTTGCCGCAATTAAACAAAGACACTTGGGTCGGACTTAGGGTATATGGTCACAAGAATGGTTTTACCCCAATGCAAAGTTGTACAGCTTCAGAACTCATTTCTCCGGTTGCACAAAATAACGCTGGCGATATTATGAATAAACTTGCAAGAGTAAACGCTACAGGTTGGACACCAATAACATATTCACTAAAACAAGCAGTAAATGTGGACTTCGCTGGTATTAATGGGACAAAAAGAATTATTCTGCTAAGCGATGGGGGTGAAAACTGCGACGAAAGCCCCTGCGATTATGCTATTCAACTAATGCAGTATAGAGACGATATTAAGATTGACGTCATAGCATTTAGTATCAGCGATAATGATGCAAACGATCAGCTAAAATGTGCGGCGCTTATGACTTCAGGAAGGTTCTACACCGCAAATACTGCAGCACAACTTGCAAACAGCCTCCTTGATTCTTTAAATATGGAAAAAGATGTTCAAGGAGTTATCATAAAAAAATAGCACTATGGATTTCCGTAGTGCTATAATCGTGAATATTATTAATTTTTAGTTATATAATGGAGCTAATTTGCCTTCTTGCTGAGGAATTACACCCTCTGCAATCGGCGAATACACTCTGTAATCAATAACTGGGAAGCAATTATCAATTGATTCGATTTCTTGCAATTTAGCATCATCAATGTTACCTGATTCAATCATATCTGCAATCATTTCAAATCTTTTAACGTGCTCTTCAAATCTTTCTGTTGCATAGTCTTTTGCCTGCCAAGTTGTGATTAAGAAAGGCCAATCAGAACTTTGTAGCAATAGATTTTCTCTTGCAAGCTGATTCAACGCTCTATGCAATAGCTTATCTTCAGGGATTTTTTCATATTTTGAAACTATATCAATCATATGTTTTTCACATCCGTTGATGATAGGCCACATCCATTCTGTCAAATGATTTTGCCATACATAGAAGTGTCCGCCAGCACCCCAAGAACTTTCAGGGATTTGGATAGCTTCAACAGGTGGGTGTTTTTCTAAGTATTCACTTGCTGTAAGTCTTTCAACTTCAGGCAAATATGAGTGGAATTTTTTAATAACTTGTTTAATGAATTCAACACCTTCAAACCACCAGTGACCATATAACTCAGTATCAAATGAAACCATTACTAAACCTTCTTTGTTATTAGCAAGTTTGTAATCGTTAAGCATATGGTAAAGTAAAGTCGTGTAGTGATCAGAGTTTGAAGCAACCTGATTCATTGCTAACACTGGATCATAAAGCATTTTATCACCAAGGTCTGTATTAGGAGAAGTAATTCTCCAGTAGTGCATACCTGATTTATCATCTTTTTTGTGGAATTCACGGTAACATCCATCACCAGGGTATCCATCTGCTGCAGACCATACTTGGAAGCCTGCTCTATCATTTCTTCCCATAACTGCAACTTGTGCATCTGGAAGCCAATAAGCTGAATATGTATCGTAACCTGTAGCTTCTCTTTCAGGAAGCGGGATGTATTCAATATTTCCGTAAACACCGATTACACGTCTGTTTCCGATAGAGTTTCCACCTTCGATAACGTGAGAATCTACAAAGAAGTATTCAATATCGTTGTTTTGTAGAGTAACTTCGATAGCTGGACGCCATTTCTTTTGTCCGTCTTTTCCTGTAAATTCATAACCTTGTCTATAAGCACACTCAGGAAGCCAGCAACCTTTTGCTTTCTTACCGAATAATCTTTTAGTAGTATCAGAACCAACTTTAAATTGGGCATTTAAGTTAGAGTCTGTTGCTAATAAAGGTGAAAATCCGTGAGTAGCGCCTGATGTTGTAATTTCTATACAACCTAAATCTTGGTATTTTTTGAAAGAACCAATTAAATCTTTATTATATTTATTAATAAAGCAATCTTTAATGTGATTAAACCAATCGAAGTAATACTTCGCTAGATATTTCAAGTGTTGAGAATGAGCAACTTCAGGATCAGGATATCTTTCTAAATCCTTAGAAACTGCTGTTATTCTTGAATCTAAATATTTTATAAAGCCATCTTTTAAATGCTCATCATTCAGCTGTTCCGCAAGAATAGGGGTAATACCAACTGTTAACTTAGCTTTAATTCCATCTTCTTCGTATAGTTCTGAAATTGCATTCAATAAAGGAACGTATGTTTCACACATACATTCATATAAATTCTCTTCACCAAATGGCCACATACCTGCTTTACGGTAGTATGGAAGGTGACTGTGTAGCATAAAAACGAATGAACCGACTGACATAAATTGTCCTCCAATAAAAAATTTTGTACTATATATAATTATTCCTGATTAAGTTGGGATTTGATGTTGTATAATTTATAGCACAAAAAATAAAAAAAGATAACCCATGCGAACTAATACTTTAGTATAATTTATATAAATCTTAACAATTAGAAAGCGGGACTATAAATCCCGCTTTACCATATATTATTTATTGTATTAACTACTCCACAAAACCAGCAACAGGAATTAGTCGACCATCCTCAACCTTTACATAAGATGAGTTAGACTTAAAATCAATTTGCTTTTTAGTTGATGTATAACCCCAGTCAACAAATTTTCCTTCAAAATAAGACTTAGGCCTTCCAAACTGATACTCAAATTCTCTGTCGATTTTTACACATTCATTTTCTTGGTCATCAAAAAAGCCCTCTTTATAGTTATATAATCTACCATTATCATCACTAGAATATGCCTTTGCGATTTTCATGCCTGATTTTTTGTAATTTTGAACTCCGATTAGGTAATCAAATTTTACAGATCCTGAAGGATTATAACTTGGCTGTGAATAACGAATTTTTCTATCTGAAGTTACTAACGAAGCACGAGGGTCAAAAACAACTCCATCTAAACGCTCAGTTGGCCTTTGATTCTTAACATAAATGGTGTTTGTCTTACCTTGAGTATATTCTTCAACTCTTTGAAGTTTTCCTTTATCAAAAAAACTTACTCTTTTATCTAAGCCCGGAATATCTTTCTCAACGATTCTTCTAGGCAATTTGTTTCCTTTATAAGGGACTGTATCAAAATGTTTGACAACATTTCCATGAGAATTTCTAACATCACGGAACTTATTTTTACTTGCTCTTTGAGCCAAATTTATAATATCAGCAACTGTTTCACAGTCTTTTTGATATAGTTCAGCTGCATCGGCTTTATATTGTTCATATTCTTCAATATGCTTGACTGCCTCTTCAAGCATCTTAAAACGTGTAAGGTTATCACTAGTTAATGCCGCTGCTTTTATAGCTTCAGCTCCATCTCTGGATATAATCTGAGTAGATTGTTCATCACAAGAGTCAACACCAGACTTAAACGAAACATTATTTGTTTTTTGGGCAAAAGTATTACCAGAATAGCTGTATATCGCTTGAATTTTCATTATTCCCTCTATCTAAATTTGTGCACGTAAATAAAACAAGTAAACAAAATGTTTTTTGCTACTATATTTCTTGTGGATATTTAAAAAGAGATAATTTGTTGCTATAATATTAATATATATGCACATTGTAAATTGAATATGGGGACGTTTTGGATTTGACAGGATGATTGTTTTATCTAGGTTGCGAGTCGGAGAGCTGTTCTCCGTTATCAACGGGCAAACTAAAATAAACGCTAACAATAATGTTATCGATGCTAGAACTGCTTTCGGTGCAAGAGCACTAAAAGCGGCTTAATCTCTAAGATTAAGTGAGCACCTTTGTTAGACCAGCTTGCCGTCTAATAGAGCGAATTATGCAAGATGCAGTGCGGTGATGAGAATTAACCGCATCAAGACTTTTCTCAAACTGGGCATCAGTTAAAACTGCTTTGCTATAGCTTAGGTTAAGACTTTTTCCCTTGCTACAAGCGAGATAAAAAAAGCCTACACTCGTAGATATCTATGTAATCCCATTTTGGACGTGGGTTCGACTCCCACCGTCTCCACCAATATTTAAATTGAGCTTTAGGCTTAATTTTTATTATTTTTTGACTATGCAGGTAGGCAGAATCCAAATGAAACAAAGTTTCTTCAGTTTTCAAGGTGGGTTTTAACCAACACTAATAAATGTAACAACATCAGGAACCACACCTAATCAACAACATACATTCACTTTAAGTGAAGATAGTGAGCCTAAATATTTCAAACTGGAAGGAAAAATAGACTATTCTACAGACGCTATAGGTGATTTTCATCTTGTCTTATACAAGTGTAAAGCTTTGACCGTGGAAGTAGCTTATAGAGCTCAGAACTACGCTATTGTGTCAGCAGCAGGAATCGCTATACCTACTGTAAATAACAGAAAAATCAGAGACTACGTTATGAATGAAACGGCGACTTCAATTAGTTAGGGAAACTATGAAAAATCATAATGAAATTCAAAAAAGAAATGAGAAGTATTTAATATGGCTTAAAAAGCCAGTGTCTTTATCTATTTTGATCTATTTTTTATATCACATAGGTTTTTGGATTTTACTCCTTATGGAATATGTTTCCTTTAGTATATATGAGGCATTTAGTAAGGTCTCTTTAAATCTAAATTTAAATATTGCTCATGATATAACTGACTTCTTAGCATTATCATCAGCTATTTTATTTGTTTCAATTATGGGAATAAAAAGATACAATATAGAATTTAAAAGAATTGTCATGTTAAAAATAGCTTTTTATTTTTCATTAATGAAGTTAGTTGAAATCACCGCGGGTGAAAATTTTTCAATACCAAATCCAAAAATGAATACTATAGACTTCGTAATATCTGATTTTTTACTTATTCTAATAAATTTTATAATTGTATTTATTCTTTTATGGGTAAGTAATAGAGTTTCACCTAATATTAAGGAAACTCACTTTAATAAAGTAATTTATAATATATGCATTATAAGCTTTATATTTTTATTAATTATTTTAAAAATATTTGCCAAATATTACCTTTAGGTATTCAAGGAAATTAAATTATGTTATATGAAGAACAAAATATAGACGAAAACGATATATCACTTTCTGATTGGTGGGGTGGTTTTACAGAAAACTACAATTCTTTTGTCGATAATCTTAATTTTTTAGGAAATAGAAATCGCTCAAATTTCACATTAAGAGACACTAGTAGATCTCTTGGTAAGTTTGGGAATAAATCCAACTCTGTTTTAAGTGGTGGGCTAACTTGGTTAGAAACAGGAGACTGGAAAGCAGGGGTCGTCGGGGGATCTACAGGATATTATACAAATGAAGCATTACAAACAGCTATTACCGCAAAAATTATGGGGGGTCATTTAAAAGCTGGGCTAGCAAGAACTAGTGTAGGATGGCTTTATGGCGGAGCTATGTATAATATGTTCTATGATATTCCGGCTCATGCGGATGATTCAACCTGGAAACCTAATGGCTTTTTGTCAGATACACCATTGTTTCAACTTGAAAATTATTTAGTAAAAAAAGATAAACTGGCATATAAGGTTTACAATGATGTCCAACAACAAATGCTCAAAGATCAATTTGATTACAATAATGAATTACTCAAAAAACAATGGGAGGATTTCAAAAGAAAATCTGATCTATCTCCAAGTAACACTGTCTTAAAGGGTAGAGTATCAAAAAACGTTGTCAATAATGAGCAAAAAATCATTCCAAGCGGTAATACGACAGCTCAAGCTGCAAATATTACTGAACTTAATAAGTTCAAAAAAGACTTAAATAAACTGCGTAAACGCCCATTTGAGCATAATATCACCCCAACAATCCCGGCATTTGATGCAAAGTTAAGGAGTAATCCAAATAACAACAGAAACAAAGTGTGACAAAACACTCGCAAGGTGTCAGGCACTCAATAATGTAACAAGATTTGGCGGATATCCGTCTGTAGTTATTCCAGTTAGTTTAAGTTAGAGGTATAAATTGTGCAATTAGATATTAAAAAAGCATTTCTATCACCATTTAGTGATCATGAATGGAAAAGTAAACTCTCAATCCTTACCATTTTAGGAGTTTTTCTTGTGTTTCAGTGCTTTAAAAATCCAAATTTAAAACAGTTTAATGTAATAGCAGAGATACTGTTTTTACCTTTTTCATTTCTTAATATTGGTTACTGTGTGAAATTTGCTCATAATGAGATTCATAAAATTAAACCACTTTTACCAGTTTGGGAATTTGATTTTTTATTAGAATACTTTAAGTATGGTTTATTGTTCTTAGTTATATCATGGATTTATATAATTTGTTTTATAATAATTTGTTTGCCAATGGCACTTTTATTAAACCACTTTAACATTATATATTTATGCATTTTTATTTTATTTTCTATGTATTTATTCGTAATAATTCATTCATTAGCCATTAATTTATATGCTGACAATTTTAAATTTAAGGAAGCATTCAATATACGTTATCTTTTTAACTTAATAAAAAATGTAAAAAAAGAACTTTTTCTTTCTATTTTAATTGTTATACCTATTGGAATTCCATATTTCATATTAGTTATAGTATATAAGATTCCATTTAATATTTTTAACGTTGTGATTTTATCATTTTTTGGTTCAATAATAGATCTAATAGTAAGAAATGTTTTTGCTCAAATTTATAAGATTGCTAAATCAAAATTATCAATAAATGGAGCAGCATCATGAGTCAAAATTTTATTGATAAACCAACTTATATACAGAACCCGGATTCTAACGCCGTACCTGTTACAGAATTGAAAAATTTCAAAATGCGCCCAAATGGTTCATATTCATATGAACTTGATGGTAAAGTATATTATTATAATAATTATGGACCATGGGCTGATACCACTCCCAAAGATGCTGGCAATCCATATTTTAAAATGTTTGAGGCATTATCTTTACCAGCGACTTTTGTTAAAAGTATAACATTAGATGCTGTTTTTGTAATCGGTAAGGTATTGATTGCTTCTAAAGAAGATGGAAAAATTGGGGTTACAAAAGTTGTTTTAGCAGAAGCTGCTACAAAATCATTTACTAAAGGCATTGAGAATCCTTTTTCTAAAATAGCTATTGGAAAAATAATAGAAAATATTATTAATAACACTGCTGATGCGGCTACAGAATTGGCTTCTATTTTGTCTAAAAATGAAAAGAGGCTTCACGATAAGCAAGTACAAGAAATAGAAAGCAAAAAAAAGCAAGAAGAAGAAAATTTTCGAAATAAACATATGTTTATTCAAAACCAGAACCCTATGTATATTAGGAATCAACCACCCAACAGGAATATCACCCCAACAACCCCAGCATTTGATGCAAAGTTAAGGAGTAATCCAAATAACAACAGAAACAAAGTATGACAAAACACTCGCAAGGTGTCAGGCACTCAATAATGTAACAAGATTTGGCGGATATCCGTCTGTAGTTATTCCAGTTAGTTTAAGTTAGAGGTATAAATTGTGCAATTAGATATTAAAAAAGCTCTATATTCACCATTTAGTAGAAAAGACTGGTTGCCCACTTTGATAGTGTTAAGTTTATTAACTTTTTCGACAATTACAAGTTATTATACTAAATATAATGCTGTATTTATGTTTTTTTTCATGGTTATTTGTTTTGGATATTCTTGCCAATTTAGTCATAATGAAATTAATAATATTAAACCAGTACTTCCAAGTTGGAAATTAGATTTTGCAAAGTATCTTAAGTATGGATTTTTTTGTTCTTTAGGGATGGCTTTATATACTCTTATCCTTGGAATAATTGTAATTCCACTGGGGGTATTAGCAAATATTGCTGAAAGTAAAATATTTGACTACTCCTATATATTTGTAAGTAACCTTGTATTGATTTTTATTGGATTTGTACAATGTCTTTATTCGGAAAATTTTAAATTTAAAGATATGTTACCTTTATCCAAACCCTTCAAGTTAATATTAAATGTTAAATTAGAGCTTTTAATGTGTTTTATTGTTCACATAATTACTGGTACAATAGTTTCTTATTGGGGTAACTATAATGGGCAAATATACATAAAAAATACATTTTTCTTGTTTACAAGAGCCTTAGGTTCATTAATATTAGTTAATTTATTAGCTCAAACATATAAAATAGCTAAAGAGAGAGCAGTTTTTTACTCTGTTTGCCATGAAAACAAATGAAATTAATATGCGAAATGATAAACCAAGCCCTTGGGATACTTCAAAATAAATATGCTTAACATATGATGACTTTATACAATCTTTTAGCAGCCTCTCTTATTGCTAAATAAACCTGAAAATATTTTTAGAAAATATACTCTTTTATAATAAACCATTTAAAATTCTTATAAAAAGAATAAGAGACTTTTGCTGCCAAGACTACATCCACCACCATATTTTATCTTGAGCCTGAAGGCTCAACAAAAAAATATAATGAAATATTGGAACATTGAAACCAAGAGGAACAAAGTTTCTTCAACTTTTAATGTGGGAGAACTCAACTCTAAGGACTTTTTATTAATTTTTATAAAGTCAAATTCAAGTCTTTCAGGCTATTTTTTATGTGCTGTCGTATAATGCAAATATGAAATAATACTATAAATAAAGTTCGGGGTAATATTTGAGAAAGTTTTCAGATTTTTTAACAAAATATGGTGTTAATATAATTAATAGCTTTGTTTTGATTATCATGTTTGTCTTAACCATTTTTATTTCAACTACAATTAACATCAATCAAACAAAAGCATTAATAAGTAATACTTTTAATAATCAGCAAATAATTATAAAGAGTAGCAATCAAAATAATGGAGAATATAAAGACTTCTTAATTCATTATTATGAAACCCAAGCCGATTTGGTGAATAAGTGGCTGGCTGTTTTAGGTATTTTAGCTGCACTCGGAGGTATCGGAATTCCTCTTCTTTTAAGCACTTCATACAAAGAAAAAATTAAAGAAATGCAATGTGAAGTTGATAAAAATATAAATATTGTTTCAGTTCAAAAAGAAAAATTAAAAGAAACAATAGAGAACATTAAAAAAGATTATAATGAAAAAATGACTAAATTTCGAAGAGAAATGGAAATAGCAATAGAAAAAGCTGAGACAGATAATATTTTAACAAAATTAGAATCATTGGAAGAAGAAGCAGAAAGATTTAAAGATAAAGGGCAAGAAAAAGAAGAAATTGATAACATTAATCAAATAATAAAGCTAGGTGAAAAATCAATTAATAAATATAAAAAATCAGAAAATTTTATTTGGAATGTTGCTCGTGAATTAGAAAAGGCTTATTTTTCGAGAGGGCTTTCGAATAAAGGGAAAAATAATAAATTAGCAATAAAAGACTTTGAACAATGTTGCCGATACAATAAAATACTAAAATATGGAAATTCTCCAACTCTCCAGCAATGTTTACTGGAATGCTATATCCATGAAAAACAATTTGATAAAGCTATTGAGTTAACTAAAACAATTACTCAAATAAATAAAGAAATAATTGATGGAACACATTCTGTATATAAAAGAGATTTATTTAGTATCTTGAAAGAGGCAAATGATCCAAAAGCAACCGAGTTGTATAATTTACTTGATCAAATAGCAGTAGAGTGATTCCTCTATTTTAAACGTTTCTAATCTATACCTTACTAGTTTGTATAAATATCCATTATTTCGCCTTGTTCAACACCCTTATCATATAG
>JAEZIX010000038.1 GCA_023415935.1 Cyanobacteria bacterium OH_CDB_20
TACATATAAACTGGTCATTAATTTCTAATTTATGCTATTATTATACTAGCGGGATATATGTATAAATTAGAGAGTCAACATAGTGCATTTGTTAGACGAGCAAAGACAACTTATAGAGAAATTTGTAAAATCAAACAATAAATTTTCCGGTAACGAAGATTTGTATGATGATTTTTGCAATGAAGCTTTTCAAAAGTCATATATGATTTTTAATGCCAGTTATCCCGTTAAAAGGCTTGAGAACTATGTTTCTAAAGTTGTAAATACATCTATCCTTGTTGTTTTAAAAGATTATGGAAGAGTAAGGAAAACAGCTCAGGGGTATGTCTCGACAAATGAGCTTCCTATGAGCCAAGTTAGCACTGACAGCAAATTGCCTTCTCAGGTGCAATCCGGTGATAAAAATTACGTTGTGGATTTTGATTTTCCTGACCCTAAGCAAAATGTTGAAGATATTATCGTCAAAAAAGATTTACTACAAAGAATTGCAGATGTTGTAGCTACTATACATAAAGAAAAACCGCAAAAATGTTATCTTGATATTTTCTATTTAAGATATATCAAAAATCTCAAACAGAGCGAAATCTCTGCGAAAATTAACCTTTCACAAGCAGAAGTCAGCAAAAGGCTGCTTGAACTCTCAAAATTGATTAAATCTTACCTGAATTCATAATTTTAGGAATTTTTGACATATAATAAAACAAGATAGTTGCAATTTAATCAGGAAAGAACATGTATTGCCCACGTTGTAAAAGTTTAGTTGACGATAATGCTCTAAGATGTACCTCTTGTGGCATGAAACTCAAAATGCATTGTCCAAAATGTAATTCACTTATACCTTTTGGGCTTAAAGCTTGTTCTGAGTGCGGTGAAACTTTGCTCAAAACTTGTCCTTCCTGTAAGGCTGTAAATGTTTCTACTGCTGAAAAGTGTAGGAAATGCGGGCATGATTTTAATGCAGCAGCAACAAATATAGTCACAGCGCATCCTGAAATTGCTCCTTCTGAGAATAAAAATCAGATTATAATCAATAAAATACTAGAAAAAAGCAAGCAAGATAATCTAAAAGAAATTCCCGAGGTTATTGCCCCTGAGGAAAGTTTTTCAACAATGGAAATAGGCAACATCTCATTGATAAAAGAATCGGAAGATTCTGTAATACAAAATATTGAAACAGAAGAGCCGGTTGAATTTATTGAGGAAAAAGAAGAACAAGTATCTCAAGATGAGTTTACAATTGTAGAAGAGTCTGAAGCTAATCTTTCTGAAGATTTTGAATATGAAGCTGAACAGATTTCATTAGAGGAAATTCCTGAAAATGTAGCGCCTGAAGAGCAAGTAATAATTAATCAGGAAGAAGAAACAGAAAAAGCTGAAGAAGTCTCTGAAGTTGAAATTCCTCAAGAAGTTGATAATGAGCCTCAAGAAGAGATTGCCCCAGAGCCATTAGAAGAAAAAAATCTTCAAGAAGAAGAAATCTCATCAGACGAAGAAAAAGAAACTGCTGAACCTCAAAATATTTTAGAACCTCAAAAAAGATACTATTCTCAAATTCTTGCAAAGCAAAAAATTGTTAAAGATATAAATAAATCGGATGAGATTTTCATTTTTGGAATAAACGGAGAAGAAGGTTCGGGAAAATCTGTTATTCTGCAATACATTATAAAAGATTTGGAAGATTCCAAAGTTGGCGTTCTTATGGGAGAGTGCACGCCTCTTTCTCAGATATCTAATTTTGGGTTTTTGCAAGATTTATTCTTGAAATTTTTCGGACTGCCTGCTTTTATAACTGATGTAAGCGTCTTTATTAAAAATAATAAAAAGGTTTTTGAAGGTATATTGAATTTGCTTACGCCTGATGAAGTAAATATGTTTATTAATTTCTTGTATCCGACTTTGGAAGCTGAATTTGATTGTGTGATAAGAAATAAACAAGTAATATATGAAATTTTGCATAAAGTTTTTGATTCAATAAGACAGGGCGAAAAACTTGTAATAGTTTCAGACAACTTTGACTTGATTGATGCTTCTTCTTATGACTTCTTGCTTTATATGATTGAAAATGGCGCATTTGAATCCGGTATAAGGATTTTAGTCACATATAGAGACAGAAAACTTGTTCAAAGTTATTTCTATTTAAATAACTTTGACGAAAAGGTATATGAAACAATATTCCTAGATAAACTTTCACAAGAGCAGTTAGAAACTTTTATCGGCAACTTTGTTAACGGAGATATGGAAACAATTCCTGAAAGTATCATAAATATGATATTTAAGAACTCCCAAGGAAATGCTCTGTATGTCGAGCAGGCAATGGCATTCTTGTATGACAAATCGTACCTCAAAAGTAGCGGCTCAAATGTAATTTTTGATAAAAATTATTCAAATATTAAATTGCCTGAAACAATCAGTGAAATAGTAAAAAGAAGGCTCTCAGAATCTGTCAATATGACTCCTTTCTTAAGAAATGCTCTATATGTTGCTGCCAGTATCGGGTACAAATTCGACATTAATGTTGTAGGTGCTGCTTTAAATATGGCGCCTGAACACGTTCAAGATGCTTTCAAAAAGTTAAAACAACTTTTATATGTTGTTGAAGTCAATGCTCATTCATATTCTTTTAAAAATCTTTCATTATGGCGTGAAATATATGATATAGCTAAAAATAGTGAAATTTTCTCTGAAAACAACAAGAAACTTTATGAAGTAGTAAAAACTTGTGTTCTTGCAAACGTATCGTTAAAGCCTATTATTGCTCAATCTGTTGAAAAACCCGAGGTAGTATTTGCTGACTGGATAGATTCTTCTAAATTATTTGCGCAGATTGGCGATGTTAATATGTATGTTTTAGCTCAAAAACAGGCGTTAAAGATTTTGAGTGAAAACAATTTTGAAAATTCACTTGAACTATACAACGAGATATGTGAAAAAATAGGTAAATTGATATATAGAACAAGTCCTGTTGAAGCTATTACATATCTTTCAAATGTGATTTCAAACGCAAAAAAAGCGAATGACTTGTTAAAAATAATTGATTTATGCGCATATCTTGTTAACAGTTGCTACGCAAGCGGCAACTTCTTCGGAGTTGTTGAAGCAGTTAATATGATATTAGAACTTTCAGAAGATAAAATTTCAAAACTTGACGTTGCGCTTGTTAAAACAAGAAAACTAAAAGCGTTATTCAGCGTAGGAAATGCAGAAGAAGCAATAAATATTATAATAAATGATGTTGCACCTATTTTAGAAGAAGCGTTGACCAAATCTAATATTGGCAATTATTCGCTTGATTTGGTTTATGAAAGCTGGCTTGAAGCCAATCTTGTACTTGCAAATGCATATTCATTGCAAGGAAATAATAAGGCGTTTGAGGTAATTGATAACGTCCTTGAAACAATGGCTGCAAACAGGATTAAGAGCAGGTACTATGAAACAAGATCTTTAATATCAAGAGCCTTTGCTTATTCGGTTTCTGGAGAAGTCGAAAAATCAAAGGGTATTATGAATCAAATTTCAGAAGCATATCAGTCTGAAGTTATGAATATTGAATTTGTTTCTTATATTAATTTGCTATGCATTATTAACCAGTTAAGAGAACATAATATTGATAGTTTAAAAAATGAGCTGTTCTCACTTGCTACTTTTGCAAATAATGCTAACGATCAATTCTCTAAAAATCTTATAAAGACAGTGCTTGGTTACGTTATTTCTTGCAGTGGAAATCTTACCAAAGCTCTTTCTATATACAATGAACAGATAATGTATTTTGCGAAAGAAAAAATTGCAACAGGAGCCTTGTTATGCTGGTATTTAATTTCTCAGGTGTCATTAACAATAGATGGTACTGATAAAGCGCTATCAGTCCTTACTAAGGCGCTTGAAGTTGCTAAAAATCCAAAGATTAACAATTATAATTTCATAATATATTTCCAAAAAAGTATCGCTGAAATTTATATGATAAAAGGCGACCTTGATGCAACAAAAATGTATCTGGAAAAATCGCTTCTTATCGCTAAACAATTTGATTTAAAATATGCTCAAGCAGAGCTTTATATATCTTATGCAAAATATCTTGAAGAGACGATTTCGGTAAAAGTAGTAAATAAACCAGATGTGGCTAGAGAAGCGTTTAATATGTATGAAATCGCTGATAAAATAGCCCAACTAGTTGATTCTCCATATCTTATATCTGAAATTAATAAAGCAAGAGCTGCATTTAGAACATATTGTCAGTTAAACTCTATTGAATATTAGGAAATTTTATGAAAGATATAATTTGGAATTATGTGAAAGAGAATAAATATTTGCTTTTAGCTATGGTATTTTTATCTATTCACTTATTATATATGTCGATAGATTCTTATCAAATGGATTACCGCGCAGCATTCGTTGCAGGGAGAGCCTTCTTTGATGGGTTGAACCCGATGGTTAATAATTTTATTCATGGGGTTTTATATGTAGATAACAACTCTCCTTATATGCCTTCAAGATTTGTATATCCTCCTCATGCTTTGTTTTTATATTTGCCTTTTTGTTTAACAAAATCATATTTTGTTTCCAAGTTGTGTTTTGCAATTTTTAACTTAATTTGTTTATTTTCATTGATACTTTTTTTAAAAAAACTATATCCTTTAAGAAATGAATTTGTATTATTGATAATGTTTTCTATACCAACTTGGGCTAATTTTGAGAGAGGGCAGATTTATGTATTAGTTACATTGCTTTTGGTGCTTGCTTATCATTATAGAAATAAAATATGGGCGGGGCTTCTGGCTATCATACCTGCTTTTTTAAGGCTTTTCCCGGCTGTTGTTTTAATATATTTCCTTTTAAGAAAACATTATAAATTACTTTTATCTTCTATAATTTGGGGGATTGTCTTTTTCATCTTTGGAATGGTGTATTTCGGTCCAATGGCAGTAGTAGATTTTATTATAAACCTTTACCAGCTTATAAATCCCCATCAGCCATTTCCAGTTGACGGTAATCTTATTGGAAAGACTGTTGCAACAATTCCGCAAAATGATCCAGATATAATAAATTTTAATTATTCTTATATAGGTGACCATTTATCCTATTTTAAATTTTCACGTGTTAACTTTTTAAATTTAGCTTCTACTGTTCAGCAGCCATTTTCATATAATATCCAAGTTTCGGCAATGTTAGTTGCTCTTTTGACTGGATTTGCTGCATACATAAGAAAAAAGGACGAGAAAGATGTATACTTCTACATTTTTATGATGTTTATTATTCTTGCAAATTCATCATCATATACATATTCAGGATTGCTTTATGTGCCATTTGCGTTCTATGCTGCGAGCAAATTCCAGAATGATTTTAAGATGGCAGTTTTCTTTATTCTTCCGCTATTTTTACCTAACTGTGTTCAAATAGGAGGCACTTATTTGAGTATGCTTCTAGGTTTAATTGCTATGATTGTATACTTGATAAAAGAGCCTAAGTTATAAATAGAAGAAAAAAGCGAGAATTAATATTCTCGCTTTTTTACTAATTTTTATTTTTTATTTTTGTTATTTATTACATATAACTTGAGCTACGTGAATACCTGAAGCAGATGCTTGTAGCAGTCCTCTTGTAACTCCTGCGCCGTCACCTATTGTATAAAGGTTCTTAACGCCTTCTGTTTCAAGGTCGTTTGTAAGTTTAACTCTTGCGCTGTAGAATTTAACTTCAATACCATAAAGAAGGGTGTATCTTGAAGCTACGCCCGGCGCAATTTTATCAAGTGCATAAAGCATTTCGATGATGCTTAGCATTTGTCTGTATGGGATTACAAGGCTTAAATCACCAGGTGTTGCACAAGCAAGAGTTGGAGTAATAATGCTTGAGTTGATTCTTTCAGGCGTAGAACGTCTTCCGTCTAAAAGATCACCGAATCTTTGGACCAAAACGCCACCAGCAAGCATATTTGCAAGTCTTGCAACATGTTGACCGTATGAAATAGGTTCTTTAAATGGTTCTGTGAATTTTTTGCTTACAAGAAGCGCAAAGTTTGTGTTAGGAGTCTTTTTGCTTGCATAACTGTGTCCGTTAACAGTTGAAATTCCGTTATAGTTTTCCATAACTACTTCACCGTTTGGATTCATACAGAAAGTTCTTACTTCATCACCAAATGTTGGAGAGTAGTAAACAAGTTTTGATTCATAAAGTTTGTCAGTAATATCTTGCATAACTGGAGCAGGAAGCTCAACTCTTACGCCGATATCAACAGCATTTGAAACCATGCCGATTTTGTTTGTTGAAAATTCTTGCGTAAGCCAGTCAGCGCCTTCTCTACCTGGCGCAATGATTATATTGTCAGCATATATTGTTTGATTGTCTGATGTTGTAAACCCTTTTACTTGTTCGTTTTCAACGATAAGGTTTTTAGCGCTTACGTTATTTAAAATGGTAACTTTATCGCTCAAAAAGTCTTGCATATGTTTTAAAACATCAAGGCTTCTTTCAGTTCCTAAGTGTCTTACAGGCGAGTGTACAAGTTTTAGTTCAGCTAGAGTTGCAGCTCTTTCAATGTCTGCAAAAGCAGCTTTATCCAGCCCGAAGATTTCATCTGTTGCGCCGTGTTCAAGATACAAATTGTCGGCATATTTTAAAAGGTCTTCAACTTTTGTTCTTGGCATATAGTCTGTTAAATGGCCTCCGACATCAGGAGTAAGTGTTAATTTTCCATCTGAGAATGCACCTGCTCCA
Source organism: Cyanobacteria bacterium OH_CDB_20 (assembly GCA_023415935.1). Classification (GTDB taxonomy): domain Bacteria; phylum Cyanobacteriota; class Vampirovibrionia; order Gastranaerophilales; family Gastranaerophilaceae; genus JAEZIX01. Next base: position 6,712 of record JAEZIX010000038.1, read on the forward strand.
CCCCATCCGCAAAGGAGTCCGCATTTTTTACACTTTGCACATTGTCTTACACCTTCTCTTAAGGGGCATTTTCTTTTTTCAATTTTCTGACCTTTTTCAACAATAACTATCTTCCACTCAGGTTTTAATTTAGTTATTTCAAGCGCAGAAAAAATTCCCGCAGGACCTGCTCCAATAATAGCAACGTTATACATTCTCTACTCCATTTACGTAATCATTTGGCGGTTATAAAGCCACCGCTTGTTATTTTAACGTAAACAATTATTATTTTGAAGTTATCCGAAACAAAACTTAAAGAAGAATCGTAGAAATTATTTTTTAATTCCACTCTTAATGAAATCTCTTATTTTATAGGCTTCAGCGGGTCCTACAATAATTTTCCATTCAGGAATGGTTTCTTGAAGTTCTTCCTGAAGATGTGCTAATAGCCCTGGGATTATGAGTTTTTTGTTCTTAACTTCCTTTAGTTGTTCGCTTTCTTTAATTATTTTTGCAGCCATTTCAGCTGTGAATTTTTCAGCCGACCATGCAGTCAAAACGCTCATTCCATCTGATGGAGTGATAACAAGATAAGTTGAAAAAGGCGCTGATTCAATTTCATTTAAAACGGCAAAGTAAGTGAGTGCAAAGTTTGTCGTCATCATAACGTATGCGTTATTGTCTGGGTCATTGACTTCGTATACCTTGGATTCAACCTGCAAAGGCTTTTGCGGGTCGGTGTAAATGTTTTCTCTCAGTGTGAAAAGGGTTGCAAGTAAGGCTTCATTGAAGACATCTAGAATAACAATATTTGCATACCTGCAAATAGCTAAAGAAGCAATAACAGATGCCTTGTAAGGATTTTGCTCTTCAATTCTTACCATAACGGGATATGTAAAAAGTTCATTTTTCTCTATGACTGCCAGCCTTCTTAAATAAGTGAGGTCTTGAACTGCTTTTTGAGTTGATTTGTCTTTTATATCAAGATTAATGACAATGTTTTTTACGCCTTGAGAAAGCAATGTTTTTGAATTCTCAGCGATTTCTTCGATATTTTTTCCGTTAGCTGTTGTGAGCAAGTTTTTTTCTTCGATAATGTCAGAGTTTAATATCGAAACATTTTGTTTGGCGTTATTTATAACTTCTTCATTATTACTGTTTAATATAACGGCAAGATTATTTTTTGCAATTTTTTCTATTGCAGATAGCGCGTTTCCGTTATCTATAAGGTTAATAGCGCCTATTTTAAAGGTTTTTCCGATTCTCTCAAGCGCATAATCTGCTATTTGTTCTAATTTTTTATCAAAATCCTTGTCATTTGAAAATAGTGTAATTGCAATAAGAGTAGGAGAAACAAATGTTTTATCATGCCTGAACATTACAGTTTCGCCACCGATTTCAATGTCATTTTTTAATTTATACTTATACTGCTGAACTTTAAGAGCAGCATTGATTATATCTACAAGTTCTTCGGGAGCATGAGGGCATTTTGAAATTGTTGTGTTCTTCTGCCCCAACTTGAGCGCAAAAGCCATACAAGTTGGAAATCCGCATTCTTTGCAATTTGCGTGTTCGGTTTTCTTTGCGCCAGGCAAATATTTAAATATCTGAAGTCCGCTTAGTTCCATAGTGTTTCTTTCAGTGTTTTTACAGAATCTGGATGCGAGAGAACAACAATATTTGCGCCTGCTGAAATCATTGCCGATGCAGTTGCTATTTCCCACATAACAGCTCTTTGTTCGAGTTTTCCCCAACTATCAGGAAAGTTGTCTGTTTTTGTTTCTTTTGTTTTAAAAGTTTCATCGCCTACGAAAGTTATTATAGGCATGCTGAGCATTTTATCCCCTGAAAACGCTGCTTCTCTAATCTTTTCGATTATGCTATAGGCGTAATCAAAACCGTAGCCTAGAGCTCCCATTTCTGAATCTATCAGTATTCTGTCTTTTTTTAGTCCCATTTCAGTTGACAAAATACTCAATTCTTTTGCAAGGTTAATATCAATAGGAGTTCGCAAAACTAGAATATGATTATTCTCAATTACAGGAGGTATTATAGTTTCATAGTTGTCATCTTCTGCATATGCAATAATGACTTCTTTTTTTAGCTCTTTTGCAAATCTTGGAAGAACAATATTGTCGTAATCTTTTGTTCCAGAGCCTTTAATTATTAAAGGTTTTTTTGTGCTTTTTAGAGTGGAGTTAATTATTTTTAGCGCGCTTTCAAGTTCTTTTTTAATTCTTTCTTCATCAAAATTAAGTTCAATACAAATAATATCCGCATCTGTATTTTCTGCTTTTTTGAAAAGAGTCTCGAAGTCTTTTACGCTTTCGCCCCAGGCTTTTTCTATGACTTTATTTTGGTTTTTATCTTGAAAAAATGGAATTTCAATTGCAATAAGTGCCCTGCCAGAATTATTTTCTTCTTCCATAAAAGAAATAGAAGTATCTCCGCCAATAGTAAATCCTGCGATTTCAACTTTTCCAAGGGTTTCTTTTATCTTATATTCAGGTAATTTTATTTCGTCCATGATAATTATGGTAAGAATAAAATGCAGTTGTGTCAAATTTAGACTATAATAATTAATTATGAACATAAAAGTTGTTGCTGTAGGAAAAATAAAAGAAAACTATATGAAATCTGCCCTTGCCGAGTATGAAAAAAGGCTTTCTTCATATTGCTCTTTTTCTGTTGTTGAAGTTACTCCTGAGAATATTCTTGATGAGAAGTTGTATGAAAAGTATATGGAACTTGAAGCAGATAGAATCCTGACCCATATTAAGCCAAACTCATTTGTTATAACCCTTGAAATTAAAGGGAAAAACTTTTCTTCAGAAGAATTTGCAGAAAAAATTAAAGAAATTTCAAATTCGGGAGTGAATGAAATAGTCTTTGTAATAGGTGGTGCGAATGGTCTTCACAAAAAAGTCACTGACATCTCAAATTTTAAACTCAGCTTTTCTAAAATGACCTTTACTCATCAAATGATAAGGTTAATTCTGATAGAACAAATTTATCGTTCTTACAAAATTAACCTTAATGAGCCTTATCACAGGTAGTTATTAATAATATCCTAAGATGTTTTTGTCTTGAGGCAATACTATTCTTCCTGAATCTATTTTTAAATCATTAACATTGTAGTCTTCTGCTATGTCTCCGTATGAAGCGACTACGCCAGCTAATTCTTTTTTGTATTCTCTAATTTCAGCTTTTGACATATTAGATGTGTCTTTTATCATATCTTTAGGCAAATCAATATAAAGCCTTGTTCCGAATGTACTTTGAGTAACGCCAGGCATTATAGGTACTTCTGGTAAGTCTTGGTCAGAAATATCTATTTTTGCTCCTTTAGGTATAGTTGTATCTGCTGTTACAGAGCTGTTTGGAAGTATTTTGTCTAAAGGAACTCCAAGATTTTCTGATAATTGTTGGTATGTTAATGAGCCATCAGAAGTAAATGTTGCTTTTTCTGTTTTGCCTAATATGAATTTTGATTCTTGTTCTAATTTTGGTCCAGGTGTTTTGTTATTTTTGTTTGCGACATATCTTAAAGCGTTTTCGTATCTTTCTACATAACCGTCGCCATTGGTATCTTCTTGTGAAAGTTTAATGAACTCATCTTCAACGCCGTTCGTTTTGGTTTTATTTAATAGAATGTCAATATCGTGACCTGCTCTGATAAGGTCTTTGTCTGGAAGTTTGTTGAGTGCTTGAAGTTCATCCTCTCCTCTTCCGTATTGTTTTGCTATTTCTCCAAGTTTTTCACCTTCAGCAATTTTTCTGCGGTAAACTTTTGATCCATCTATTAGTGGGTCGTCTGATGATACTATTGTATATGCCATGTCTCTCTCCTGTTTTTTAAATTAATATATCTTTTGTATATAATAAAGTATTTACTGAAACATAAATTGCCAAAATAATATAAAAAGTTTGCAATTTGTAAACAGGCTATTTTATTTTTTTTATGTTTACTATATGATTAACCTACCAAATATATTTCTCAAAGTAGAATGTAGAAGGAATTACATTCTATAAATTTGGCTTATGAAAAATTAGTACACAAGAACATATAGGTGAAACAATGGGCATTAAAGGAAAAAACGACAAAATGGTTGTACTTGCATGTGAAGAGTGCAAAAGAAGAAACTACACAACCACTAAGAATAAAAAGAATTTAAAAGAAAGAATGGAACTTAAGAAATATTGTCCTTTCTGCAAAACTCATACAGCTCATAAGGAAACAAAATAATCATTAAAAGGCGTCCTTAGTTCAGTTGGTAGAACGTCGGTCTCCAAAACCGGATGTCGAGGGTTCGAGTCCTTCAGGGCGCGTTTTAGAAATATAAGAGGATTCACATGGCTAATTCTGATAAAGAACAATCATCATTTAAAGAAGCAATTATTACCTATTTTAAAGGCGTTAAGTCTGAATGGGGCAAGATTACTTGGCCTGAAAAACAACAGGTAATCGCTGAAACAATTTATGTAATTGTTATTGTATTCTTTTTCACAATGTTGGTTTTACTTTTGGACTTGGCTTTCAAAGGTATATTTACGCTGTTTAAATTAACTTAGATATAATAGACAGGATTGAACTGATGACTAAAAATAAAAAAGAAACTGAAGAAATTCTTAATGAAAAAGAAGTTGAACTAAAAACCGAGAAACATTCCGGCGAACCTAAAAAGAGATGGTATGTTGTTCACACATATTCAGGCTATGAAAATAAAGTAAAACTTGATATTGAAAAACGTATTGAGTATATGAATATGAGCGATAAAATCTTCCGTGTTGAAGTTCCTCAAAAAACTATTACCAAAATTAAAGATGGTAAGAAACAAGATAAAGAAGAAAAAATATTTCCTGGCTATGTTTTAGTTGAAATGATTATGGATGACGATAGCTGGTATGTTGTTAGACATACAGCAGGCGTTACAAAATTCGTTGGTTCTGCTAAGAAACCTATTCCTGCTAAAGACAGCGAAATTAAGAAAATTATTCACAGAGCTCAAAGTCAGGTTACTAAAGTTGAACTTGATGTTAAAGTCGGCGACAAAGTTAGAATCGTTTCAGGTCCTTTCTCAGACTTTATCGGAGATATTACAGAAGTTTACCCTGATAAATCTAAGTTGAGAGCATCAGTTTCAATATTCGGCAGAGAAACCCCTGTTGAACTTG
>JAEZIX010000071.1 GCA_023415935.1 Cyanobacteria bacterium OH_CDB_20
GCCTTGTATAGGTACACTTTTGAGTAGTTCAATATTTTTTAAAACCACAGAAGCAGAAGTATTAGATAATAAACCTTTACTGCTCTCATAGGAAGCATCCGTTGATTTTCCTTTTCTTGAAAGAAGATATGATAAATCCTCAGGGGAAAGACTATTGAGAAGTTTAATATTATCTCCTAGTGAAGAATAATCAGATTTACTTGTACCGTCTGGATTTTGAGAAAGAATCTCAACGAGAGCTTTTGTATCAAGTATTCCTAAAACATCTGGATTTAATTTTTTTAGGTAGTTTATGGCATTTTCATCAATTTTAACAGGCATAAGATTATCTGAGCCTGATATTACTTTGTTAGAAAAGTAATCATACAAATTTATCTCAACTCCACCCTCATTAATCTTGATATTTTTCAATTGCTGAATGTTTTCATCATTATCTTCAAACATTGATATTGCAATGATAGGAGTTTCCGGTTGAGCAACTGGAGATTCAGGAGAATTGGGAGCCTGTGTTTTGTCAGGTTCAGAAGCAACAAAGCCTGAAGCAAAAGGGTTATCTGACTTTAATGGTTCACTTTCTGTAGACAAAACATCATCACTATGCTCTTCTTGCATACGCTGAAAAGAGTCTAAATTACTTGATTCAGATTGAAAAAAACTAACAGGTCCGTCAGATTCTTTCCCGCCAAATGCTGTTGAAACTTTTGTCGGTGTTTTTATATCTTTTGAAAATACTTTAAGTAGCGAATCTAACTTCATACTGTTTTTCAAATATCCTCGTTATATATATAAAGAGGATATACTTTGTAAATACACACCTATTTCTTTTCATGTTTTACAATTGTTAACAATGACAGAACAATTTTCTTTTAAACAAGCACAAGAGGTATATCATTTTCTTTGGCTGCATTTATTATACCAAGAGTGTCTCTGTCAAATTCGTGCTTATCATATAAATCTTTTTTTATAACAAAAGCTAAAACCTTTGGACTAAATGCCACAACTTCATTTTTGCCGTCTTTTCGATAAATATCCAAATAATCAAGCACACTTTTGATGCCAGACTTTATTAAATCCCCATTAACTATTTTGCCGTTTGAAAGAGAAACATCTTTTATTTCACTAACAGAATTAAGAGAATCAAGCTCGCAGTAGAGTTCGGCATATTCTTCGTCACTAAGTGAAAGATATGATTTAAGTTTTTTAGGAATTTCTTCTCTAAATCTTTCAATACCAACATCAGGAAGCATTGCACCTTCGTAGCTTTGACCGTATAAATATTGTTTGAACTCTTCAAATCCCCTTCTACAGCCGGTGCTTCCAATAGTAGAGCTAGCCAAACATATATTTGAATTTGGTGAACTCAAAAGCACATTGCACCCTTTATTGTATTCTGTCATAAGGTTTGAAGAAACAGGATTTAGCAAGATTGCGCTCAGGCAAATTTCTTTGCTGTCATCACATAAACTCAAAAGTTCTGAGGCAGATTTTGTTGAGCTGTGGCAAAGAAAATTCAAATCACTGAATTTTGTGCCTGCTGTAAAACCATACTTTGATAAATCAGCGTTTTTGTCAGTAAAATCAATAACTTTTAAACCATAACTATCTTGAGGTATCATTCCTCTATCCGGCAAAACACTTGCAAAAATTGGGATACCGTTTTTGTAGATTTTGTCTCTCAAGGCATATATTCTATCAATTCTTTCTTGTTTTACAGGATATTCAAAACCCGCTGACTCAGTATCAGCCTTAGATAGTATAAGAGCAAATTTCAGGTCATTCTTGCGCCTGAATATCGCCGCCATATCTTCGTTACGAGTACTGTTTGTCGTCCAGTGGCTATGTTTTATAAGCTCATATATCCTCTCTTTGTCATCACTAGAGATTGGTACTTTTTTAACTATCTCTTTTGCATATATTGCAGAATAAAGAGGATGATCATGGTCAACTTTGTTTTGTTTTTTAGAAATATCATGTAGCATTGTTGCAATGAAAAGCACCTTTTGATCTTGAGGAGGAAGCTCTGATGTCATAGGATTTTCGATACACTTCTGCATAACAACAAGAGTATGATTTTCTATAGTATCGCCTCTGTGGTGTTTTTTACCGATTATAGAAACAAACTCAGGAAATGCTTTGATAAAAGAGTTTAGGGTATTTTCAAGTTTTTTATCCTGCTCGTCTAACTTGATTTCATTTTGGAGAATAAAAGCATCAACAAGTTTTTTAGCTGCAATTACTTCTTTTTTGATATTCTCAGGTATTTTGCTATCTTCTATCTCAATAGGAACAGGGTATCCAACTATGTCATTTTCTTCGTCAATATTAAATTTAAAATAAGAAAATACTCCGGCTCTATCTTCAGGCGATAAATGAACAACAATATTTTTAAAATCTCTAATAAAATTTTCTCTTGGATATTTTAAACTCATTCCCTCACGATACCTATCAAGGTTAACACCTTTAAAAGCATCTTTTAAGTTTGAATAAGAGAACGAACCACCTTCGCAAAACAAATCATCAAAATATTTTGAATCAACAGCTATCGAATGAACCGGAACATTTTTTTGGCGTTCGAGCATTTCTTCTTTCATTTTGTCTGATGTTTGGAGCCTATTCAAATCCCTAAAGTACTCAATCCTCATAAGTGAAGGAATTGAGGACAAATCCTTAATTTGGTCTGGAGTTAGCCATACCTCTGGTTTTTCAAGTTCTTCTATTAGCTCTGTTTGCTCTTTTGTAGAGACGTTATCAAACTTCCCGTACTTAATTGCAACTTTCATCAATTCATTGACATCAAGCGCACTATTTTCTTCTGACAACTTGCATAAAGAATCAATACCTTCTATATCAAGTTCTTTTTCAGCAAGTATAGAAAAACAACGTTCGAGGCGGACATTATAATTACGGCCTGCGTTTACCTTTTGGTTATAAAAATTGTATTTTTCAATCACGCTATCACAATCAAGAACAGCAAGTGCGGAGATCTTATCTTCGTATATACCGATATAATCTGGATTAAACAGTTTTTGTTTTAAAAAAAATCTCGAAAGTTTTGAACAATTTTTTCTATAGAGCTTTTCAGGTGAAATTTCTTTGCTTTTATGACTGTCAAGGAAAGGAAAAAATGAGCCAAAAGAGACTCTCTTGAACTCTAACGATGATTTATTCTCTGTCAAAAGATTGCGACAACTGGTGTTATCGTTTTTTTCGCGAACTTCTTCTGGTTTATTTTGACTATATGTCCGAGCGGATTGAAATTGAACAGGAGCTAAATTTTTCATACCTTATCCTTTGATTATAGGAAAAACAATAAAAAATATTTTTGCCAAAATTCGTTAGCAAAATTTTCTGTTTTTGCGTATTAATATTACATAAAAACTCAAAAGGAGAGAAAAATGGCAGTTAACCCCATTGGAACACCAAACGCTATTAAATATATGAATATGGTCAACCAAAATTCAAACCAAATGACCAGCCCGCCTGCAAGTTCGCCAAAAGAACAAACAAGCCAATATCCTCCATCTATGTTTGACAAAGTTATGGACAAAGTTATGGGCAACGTTGTCAACAAAAGAGATATACAAGATACTGTAACTGTTCCAAGAAGTATATTTAAAGGCTATCTAGGGATTATGATGGGAACAACAATCCTTACAATAGGCAGTTTTATTCCAAAATTGCCTAAAACATCAAACCTACTTAAAATTGCAGGGCTTGTAATATCTGCAATAGGTACTTTTGATTTTGTTAAAATGTTCTTCGCAAGGAAAAAAGAAGAGAACAAATAGTTTAAGGGTAAACTCTGAAGATAGGCACTGAAACAAAATCATTCGGAATAACCGTATCAACCGAATTATCTTGTGCTTTTAATTTTAAGCTCCAATAATAATCTCTGAAACAATTGCTTGAAGTTCCCAGTTTAGAGGTTTCTTCTGCTGAAAGATTAAGCTCTGCAAGCCCTTCAGTTGATTTTTGAAGAATTTTATTAATGACAGCACTTGTTTCAGAGTCGTTTATGTGTCTTTTAACAAAAAAACAAACCTCATAAGGTGCAAGATCTAAGTCAAACTCAAAAGCCAACGACAGAGAGTCCCCCTTGTAACCTGCTATCACAAGATTTTCAACATCAATTTCAAAAGCCATATTATTTCCTTTCTTGAATGGTACAGAAATAGAATAGCATTTTGTTTTAATATTTGTCAACATACGTTGATTAATATTAAACATGAAAATATTAAGACAACTTTATAAAAAAAATTCAACTGGGGTTGAAAAAATAAATTTGGCATGTATAATGAGGGAACGAACGAAATGCGGGAGTAGTTCAGTGGTAGAATACTTCCTTGCCAAGGAAGGGGTCGCGAGTTCGAGCCTCGTCTCCCGCTCCATAAAAAGTCTAATCCATTTTTGGATTGGGCTTTTTATTTTAGTATTGA
>JAEZIX010000029.1 GCA_023415935.1 Cyanobacteria bacterium OH_CDB_20
GACAGTTATCAATAAAGAGCGTAAAGGTGAGTACCTAGGCGCAACTGTCCAAACTATCCCTCACATTACAAACGAAATTAAGTCTAGAATAAAGAAAGCCGCAAGCCAGTTTAAACCTGATTTTCTATAACAGAAATCGGCGGAACAATTGGTGACATCGAAGGTTTGCCTTTTATTGAAGCAATAAGACAATTTAGAACTGAAATAGGCTTCGGAAACAGCCTTTCAATCCACGTAACCTTGCTTCCATATTTGCCAACAGCAGGAGAACTTAAGACAAAACCTTCTCAACACAGTGTTTCCATTTTAAGAAGTAACGGTATTCAACCTGAAATTTTGGTTTGTAGAACTTCAAAACCTATCCCTAAAAAAGAAAAAGAAAAACTTGCTCTCTTCTGCTCGGTTCCACAAGACGCAGTTATTGAGTGCAAAGACTTAAAGAGTATTTATGAAGTTCCTCTTGCAATGGAAGAACAAAATTTAGCAAAAGTTGTTCTTGAAAGACTACAAATGAAAGACAAAAAACCTGATTTAAAGTCTTGGAAAGAACTTGTTGAAAAAATAAAAAATCCTACAAAAACAGTTAAAATTGCAATTGCAGGAAAATACACAAAATTATCAGATGCATATATTTCAGTTGTAGAATCACTTAAACATGCAGGCTATAAGCACGGAGCGCAAGTTGAAGTAAAATGGATTGCTGCAGATGAATGTATAGACCTTGAAAAAGCAGCTGAAGCAATTAAAGGAATTGATGGCATTGTCGTTCCAGGCGGCTTCGGAGTAAGAGGCATTGAAGGAAAATTAAACGTAATAAGATATGCTAGAGAAAACAATGTTCCTTTCTTAGGACTTTGTCTTGGCATGCAATGCGCTGTAATAGAATACGCGAGAAATGTAGTAGGCTTAGAAGACGCAAACAGTATGGAATTTGACGAGCATACTCCACATCCTGTAATCGACCTTATGCTTGAACAAAAAAATGTTGAAGGATACGGCGGAACTATGAGATTGGGGCAATATGAGTGCAAACTTCAAAGAGGCTCTAAGGCTGAAAAAGCATACGGAACAAGCACAATCTATGAACGCCATCGCCACAGATATGAAGTTAACAATGAGTATAGACAACAAATCGCTGACGCAGGACTGGTATTCTCAGGCTTATCACCTGACGGAATGCTTTGCGAAATGATAGAATATCCTAAAAATGATTGGTTTGTTGCATGCCAGTTCCATCCTGAATTTAAGTCAAGACCGGAAAGACCTCATCCATTATTTGCAGGTCTTGTAGATGCGATAGTAAAACAACAAAAGGCTACAAAGAAATAAAATGGAAAACTCAGAACCAAACACATATGTTTCATGCGATTGGGTAACAAGCGGAATAGAATTTTCATCGCATGATGTTAATTTGTGTTGTTTTGGGTACTTACAGGGTGCTGAAAATCATAAAAAAACTAACCTAATCGAAAAATATAACGGTGAACAAATTGATTGGGATAAAATTTTTGCAAGAAAAAAAGAAATAAAAGAACTGAACAAAAAAAACACACCTCTAGAATCCTGTAAAAATTGCATTTATATGGAAGATTTAGATTGGAGTGAAGAAAACTACATTGACCACTTAATTTTAAATCACTGGACAAGCTGTAATTCAAACTGCTTTTATTGCGGCCCTAATCAAATCACCGAGGGTAAAAAGAATTACAGGCTTCTACCTGTAATAAAAGATATGGTGAAAAAAGGCATTCTAAAAGCAACCCCAAGAAGCTGCGTGACATTTGGAGGTGGAGAACCTACCGTATTAAATGAATTTGAAGACCTTTTAAATTTATTTTTAGACCAGGGGTTTACAAACATAAGAATAAATTCTTCAGGCATAAAGTATTCAAAAGCCATTGAAAAAGGTTTAAAGATAGGGGCGATAAGCCTTGTTATATCACCAGATTCAGGTACTAAAGAAACTTACGAAAAAATAAAAAGGGTAAAATGTTTCGATAAAGTATGGGACAATCAGAAAAAATATGCGAAAGTTCAAGCAGAAACTAACCTTGTAAAATCAAAATACATAATAATACCTCAACTCAATGATAATAAAGAAGAAATTGATAAATGGTTTGAAAAAATGCTACAATGTGGAATAAAGGCTTGTGCAGTAAGTGTAGAACAGCATTGGTATTTCGACAATTTCAACAATTTTTCTGACAGTATTTATCAATCTATAAAGTACATTGAAGAAAAAGCAAAAGACTTAAACTTTGATATTGAAATATATTGCGAAGCTATGAGTATTCTACAAAAAGGAAAAAACGTAAATGGGTAATAAATATATTAGTTGCCAAATGATAGAATCAGGGTTTGATGCCAATATTAATTCAATAAATTTCTGTTGTAGATCTTCTGAAAAGGGACAAGGATTTAAAGCTATTTTTTCAGATTTTAAGGGAGGTAAAATTGATTGGGATAAGTTCTTCGAAATAAAAAATTTCTACAGAAACCAGTTAAAAGAAGGGAAAATGATCCCGGAATGTGAAGGCTGTATTTACTTAGAAGAAAAAGAATGGCCCGAAGGTGATTATGTTTCATCTTTAAACCTCAACAATTGGACCATTTGTAATGCAAAGTGCATATATTGTTCACTTGATTATATGAACAAAACAAACAAAATTTTTAGACACTACGATATGTATCCGATATTTAAAGATATGGTTGAAAATAAAATTCTAAGACATGGCGGACATATTACAATTGCAGGCGGTGAGCCTTGCATAATAAATGAGTTTGAAAAGATTGTTAAACTTCTTCTTGATAACAATTACGATACAATTAGAGTCCTCACGAACGGAACAAAATACAGCAAGGGGATTGAAAGAGGTTTAAAATCAGGAGCAGTAAATATTGTAATTTCCACCGATTCGGGGGCAAGAGAAACATATAAGAAAATAAAACAAATTGATGCCCATAAAAAAGTCTGGGAAAATATTAAAAGATACACATCTGTTCAAAAAGAACCTTCTCTTGTTAAAACAAAATACATAATTATTCCAAATTTAAATGACAACCATGCTGAAATAGATGAATGGTTCAATATGAATTTAAAATCAGGAATAAAAGCGGTTGCCGTTGATATTGAGCAAAACTGGTTCTTAAATAATGGCGATAATATTCCTGAAAAAGTTCACGTTATGCTAAATTACATAATTCAAAAAGCAGAGGATTTAAATATTCAACTAGAACCTCATGATAGAGCTGTTCTTATGATTAAAAATGAAGGAAATAGGCATAAAGTTAAATTCCATGGGAAAGAAATATAAAGGTGCTAAATGGAGTATGAAAGCTGTGAGCACTTAAGACACTCAATTCAGTTTTGGCGAGATCAAATTAGTTTTTGTTGCCAGTCAGGAATAAGAACTCCTGAATTTTTTTGCATGGTAAAAGAATATAACGGCGAAAAGCTTGATTGGGATAGCCTAAACAATCAAAGACTGCAACATATTGAAAACATGAAAAACGGCATAAAGAATGTTTTTTGTAACGGCTGTGATTATGCCAAGATAGATGATTGGGAAGACTATACTCCTAAGATAAACTCAATAATAATATCTCACTGGATGAGATGTAATTCTAACTGCATATACTGCGCTCTAGACAAAAACGAAAAAAAGAAACCTTATAAAATGCTTCCTATTCTGGAAGAAATGAAAAACAATAATCTTCTTGATTTCAATGGGAAACTACTATTTGGAGGAGGAGAACCAACCTGTCTTGATGAATTTGAAAAAATCCTAGAATTTTTTTACAAAAATGGAATTGAAGATGTTCAAATAAATTCTTCAGGAATAAAATTCAGCAATACTATAGCAAAATACCTTGATAGAGACGGAACAAAATTAACTATTTCGCCTGATTCTTCAGACAAAGAACTATATAAGAAAATCAAGAGAGTTAATAAACACAATGATGTTTGGAAAAATATAAAAAAATACGCCTCAAAACAAAAAGGAAATCGCAATGGGGTTAGGACAAAATTCATAATCCTCCCCGGAATAAATAGCACAAAAAAACATATAGAAAATTGGCTAATAAAAAGCAAAGAAAACGGTATAAACTCTGTTATTCTTGATGTTGAGACAAGATGGTATACACAACACAAGGAAAATATACCACAATCATTAATAGATTTGTTCTTATTTTTTGAAGAGAAAGCAAAAGAACTTGAACTAGAAACAAATTATTACGCGGTTGGAGAGTTTATAAAGCCTCTTTTGCATAAGCAGAATTAATACATTTGTTCAATGTTTTTAGACTTTTTGCGCCAGTCTTTTATAACTTTAACATTTAGTTCAAGAAAGACCTTTTTATCTGCTGTCTTTTCAATTTCTAGCCTTGCTTCTGTTCCAATTTTTTTAAGCATTTGGGCTTTTTTGCCAATCAGGATGCCTTTTTGACTGTCATGTTCAACAATAATATCAGCTGAAATCCTATCAATATTTGGTTTTTCTTCGTAATTATTTATTACAACTGCAACTGAATGAGGAATTTCATCATGGGTATAAAGCAAGATTTTTTCTCTAATTAGCTCTCTTGCAATATTTCTCATAGTCTCATCAGTAAGTTCATCCTCAGCATAAATTGGCTCACCCTCAGGGAGCTTTCTTACAATATTATCGACTAAAGTATCCATATTTCTGCCTGTTTTAGCTGAAATCCTTACACAAGGAATATTTTCCTTAAACAATAATTTATAAGTTATTATGTTTTCTTCTTTCTTTATAGGATCTTTGATAAGGTCTGATTTATTAACAACAATAAGAACAGGTATTTTAGTAGTAGCTAAAAGATTTTCCAAAATCCATTTATCACCACGCCCTGCAGGAGTTGTAGCATCTACAACAAACAAAATCAAGTCAACATCAGGGAGTGCAAGTTTTGTTTCATCTAAAAGACACTCTCCCAGCTTATCTAAAGGTTTGTGAACACCCGGAGTATCAACAAAAACAATCTGAGCCTCTTCTGTTGTTATAATACCTTTAATTCTTCTTCTGGTAGTTTGAGCTTTATCTGTTGCAATAGCAATCTTTTGCCCTACAAGATTATTTAAAAGTGTTGATTTGCCTACATTTGGGCGGCCAATTATTGCAACAAATCCTGATTTAAACTGTTTCATCTTCATTACTTTCAGCAACTTCAAACTGGTCTACAAATGGGGTCTTTTTAGTCATAATAACTCTTGAAATACGACGTCCATCAAGTTCTGTAACCTTGTATGAAATATTTTTATCTTCAACTACAACATTAATTTCAGGCTCTTTACCCAATAGCCCAAATATATACCCTCCGAGGGTTTGGAAGTCTTCATTAGGAATATCAAGATCATATTTTTCGTTAATATCGTCAATATCAATCTGAGAAGAAACATTCAAAGTATTATCATCAATTTTAATAATTTCAGGAATAGGCGCTTCATCAAATTCATCATAGATTTCGCCCACTATTTCTTCCAAAATATCTTCAACTGTTACAATCCCTGCGATCCCGCCGTGTTCATCAACAACAGCAGCTATTTGATTTTTAGATGATGTAAAATCATTTAAAAGATCACTTATAAATTTATTTTCAGGAACAACTAAAATATCCCTTACAATACTTTTTATTGAAAAATCTTCTGGAACCTTGTCTCTAACTGCTTTTAAAACGTCCTTTGCATTAACAACACCAATGATATTATCAACATTTTCTTCATAAACAGGAATTCTTGTGTGACCTGAATCAATTATTTGATCAATAAGTTTTTCAAGAGGATCATCTGCTGCTATAAAACTTATTTTGGTTCTTGGAACCATAATTTCTTTAACGACAGTTTGCGCAAAAGAGTAGAAGTTTGAAAGCATATTTGCTTCATTATTATCGATAACTTCAATTTTTTCGCCTTCTTCGATAATTTTATCAAACTTATCTTCCCAGTTTTCTTCTGCATCATCTGCTTGGATTTCAATTGCAACGTGCGAAATATTATTAATATTTTCTCTTATCTTACGCTCAAGCATATCCGCGATATCATCTGCATCTTTTACTTGAATTTCAGGATCTACTTCAATCGTCATATTAACAATAAGCCCGGAGGTGCCCATATCCATAGTCTTAAGCTCATGAACGCATGCAATTCCGTGAAGATTATCCGCTACTTGCCTTATTACTTCCTCGGTTTGAGGTTCAGCTGACTGCCCTGTTAACAAATTAACATTATTTTTAAGCAAATAAATTGCTAAACAGAACAATATAAGACCGATTAAGATAGAAGCAATTGCATCAGGCCAAAACGCATAATGAACAGGCAACAAGAACTTAGAAATACTAAGTGCAACAAGAGCGATTACAACACCTGAAAGAGCAGCTACATCTTCGTACCAGACAAATTTTGTAGTAGGACTTTTAATATGTCTTACATATTTTATAGAATTAAAAAAATCTTTGATTTTATTATTAGTACGGCAAATACTTGCCTCAGCAAGGACAGCATTCATTGCGCTATTAACTGCCCAGAGTTCAAAAAGCATACTTACAATAAGCGTTATTGCAATGAGATGATAGTTTTCGAGTAAATCGTTAGGGTTATGTGTATCGCTAATAATTTTATCAACACCGCTTCCGATTGCTATAGCAGTACCAGCAAGCATTAATATAGAAGCAAAAAGCGCCCATATATTAGCTTCGAGCCCATATCCGAAAGGATGAGCGTCATCTGCAGGTCTTGCTCCTCTTTTTAGTCCTATCAAAAGACAAATGCTATTAAAAGAATCGACAAAAGAGTGTGCCGCTTCTGAAAGCAAAGCCGAACTTCCTGAGAAAAACCAACAAATAAGTTTAACCGAAGCAATTCCTACATTTGCGATAAAAGCTCTAATAACAGCAAGTAAATTTTGTTTAGCCGAATGAGATTCTTGAGTTTCTAAATTATTGAGAGATTCCTCGGCGGGACTAGCGCTATCTGATGCCATTTATTTTATTTTTTCACCTTATTATTACAACCAGTATATATATTATAGAAGAAAATAAATCAATTGTCTATTTTTCCTATAAATAGCATAAGGGTTTATAGTTTCACTATGTAATTCTTTGTAGTAAAATATTTTTAAAGAAATACATAGAGGATAAAAATATGACAAAAGAGCTTTCAGGAAATGAGATAAGAAAAGCATTTATAGATTTTTTCAAAGATAAACACCAGCATACTGAGGTGGAAAGCTCAAGTTTAGTTCCTGATAATCCGACTGTACTTTTGACAACAGCGGGTATGCTTCAGTTTTTGCCATATTTTTTAGGCTTAGAAAAAGCACCTTACGATCCTCCAAGAGCGGTTTCTTGTCAAAAATGCGCAAGAGCTGGTGGTAAAGACTCTGACATCGAAAATGTCGGCAGAACCCCAAGGCACCACACATTTTTTGAAATGTTAGGCAATTTCAGCTTCGGCGACTATTACAAAAAAGAAGTTATTCCTTGGAGTTGGGATTTTGTAACCAATTATTTAAAGCTAGACCCTGAAAGACTTTGGATAACAATATTTGAAACAGATGACGAGGCATTCGAGATTTGGAACAAAGATGTTGGAATTCCTGCCGAAAGAATAATAAGAAAAGGCAAAAAAGATAACTTCTGGGGACCTCCGGGGGCAACAGGTTCTTGCGGGCCTTGCTCTGAGATACATTATGATCTTGGCGAAGACCTAAAATGCAGCGATGACTGTTCTATTTCAACCTGTGAATGCGACAGATGGGTCGAAATTTGGAATCTTGTATTCACAGAACTTTTCCAGGACGAAGAAGGGAACCACTCACCTTTAGAAGACAAAAACGTTGATACTGGAATGGGCCTAGAACGCATAACAATGGTAGTTCAAGGCAAACGTTCAACTTTTGAAACAGACCTTTTAAAACCTATTTTAGATGAAGTTTCAAAAATAACAGGCGTTCCATATAAACAAAGTGAAAAAACAGACGTTTCGCTAAGAATAATAACGGATCACGCAAGATGCGTATCTTTTATGATAAATGACGGCGTAAGACCCGGAAATGAAGGCAGAAACTACGTTTTAAGAATGATTATGAGAAGGGCGCTAAGACACGGAAAGATTCTAGGTCTTGAGCTTCCATTCTTATTCAATTTAGTTGACACGATAATCGACCTCTACAAAGGTTCTTATCCTGACCTTGAAACCAATAAAGACAAGATAAAAGAAGTCATTAAAAAAGAAGAAGAAAGATTCAAATTAACTCTTGATAGAGGATATAAATTAATTGAAGAATTTATCGAGAAAAAAGAAGATATTTCGGGCGAAGACGCATTTAAACTATATGATACATTCGGCTTCCCGCTAGAATTAACGATAGAAATAGCTCAGGAAACTGGGCTAAATGTTGATACTGAAGGCTTTAAAAAAGAAATGGAAGCTCAAAGAGCAAGAGCAAAAGCTGCAACCCAAAAAATTAGTCTTACAGACGATTTGGTCTATGTTGATATTGAAAACAAAAACGGCTCAACAAAGTTCCTAGGCTACGACACATTAAAGAGCGAAGCTAAAGTTATTGCAACAGTAGAAGCAGGAAATGATGACGAATATCTAGATATCATTCTTGATAGAACTCCATTTTACGGCGAATGCGGCGGGCAAGTCGGTGATACAGGCATTATAGAAAATGCAACGTTTAAAGCAGAAGTTTTAAATACATTTAGAGTAAATAAGCTATTTGTACACAGAACCCGTATTGAAAAGGGCGATGTCAAAGCAGGAGATGTGGTTACGGCGTCAGTTGACGAGGCAAGAAGAAAAGAAATTACAGCCCACCATTCAAACGCTCACCTTTT
The DNA here is from genome assembly GCA_023415935.1 of Cyanobacteria bacterium OH_CDB_20. GTDB lineage: Bacteria > Cyanobacteriota > Vampirovibrionia > Gastranaerophilales > Gastranaerophilaceae > JAEZIX01. The sequence continues at coordinate 8,863 of JAEZIX010000029.1, forward strand.
GCAAGCTGCTCTTATAAAAGTGCTTGGAGACGGCGTAAAACAGGCTGGTTCTCAGGTTGAAGAAGATAGAACCCGTTTTGACTTTTCTTTCGATAGAGGAATGACACATGATGAAATCAAAAAGGTTGAAGAACTAATCAACAAGTGGATTAGAGAAGAAGAACCTCAAGAAACAATTGTTATGAATATTGAAGAAGCCCAAAAATCAGGCGCAATGGCTCTTTTTGGCGAAAAATATGATGAAAACGTAAGAGTTGTAAAAATCGGTGATGTTTCAAAAGAACTTTGCGGTGGAACACACGTTCAAAATACTTCTCAAATAAGACTTACAAAAATTACATCAGAAAGCGCAATAGCTGCGGGAACAAGAAGAATAGAAGCTGTTTGCGGCGATGCAGCACTAAAATACTTAAACGAAAAAGCTGAAATCACAGACAATCTAGCCCGTAATTTCAAAATACCTGTTAACGAAGTAATTACAAAGGTTGAAAAACTTTCAGAAGACAATAAAACTCTTCAGCACGAACTTGCAAGTCTTAAAACAGAAGCTGCAAAAGAAAAATTTAAAACTTATGCAGAAAAAGCATCTGATATAAATGGCGGAAAACTTCTTGTAGCAAAACTTGAAGGAATAGATCAAGCTGCAATGAAAGCAGGACTTGAAAGCTTAGACGTAAAACTTGGAAAAGCCGTTATCATTCTTGTATCGGTTATTTCTTCTGAACAAACTGTCATCATGGTTAAAGTCCACGAAGATTTTGTTCAAAAAGGGATAAACGCAGGTAAAATTGTATCTGAAATAGCACAAGCTACAGGCGGAAAAGGTGGCGGAAAGCCAAATTACGCACAAGGAGCAGGAAAAACCGCTTCTGGATTAGATGAAATTTTAGCTAAAATTGAAAACGAAATAAAATCTTCTCTATAAATAAATTTTTTATTACATAGCAAAAAAATTTTTTATGTAACTTAAAACACATGGCCAAGAGAAGGAATTGCTATGTTGAGAATTAATGAAACAGCAACAAGACTTGGGCTCAAGTCAAAATTAGCTGTAAAAAGTATTTCAAGGCAACTTAAAAAAAGAGGTTTTGCTGACATTTATGCCGGAGTCAGTAAAAATGGAACCATTGGTATCATTGGAACAAAAGTAGATGGTTTTACAAAAGAAGCCCACATTATTAAACCTGATGGACAAAGAATTTTAAAAGAATATATACGTATCGATTCACCTGATAAGAATTCAGGCGCATTCAATAGAATTATTCAAACATGGAAGTCTAACAAAAAAGGGTTAGTTTTCTCAGAACGCTCAACTCTTTTTTATGATGGACACAAATTACCAGATGAAATAAGCACAATGTATGCTGATAAAGAATGTGACGGGGTCGAAATAACAAAAAGATTCCCGTTCAATAAATACGCACAACATTATATGAAAAATCATGGAAATAATTGAAAGGAATAAATAAATGTTTGGTATAAAAATTAGCCCGAAAACATTTTTCGAAAACAGAAGATTTGTAAAAGAAGCAAAAAGACAGCTTCTAAAAGAGATGCACTGCGAAAAAGCAGTTAAACATGTCACAAAAAACGGAACAATAGCACTTTTAGGATATCAAAAAGATTCAGCACATTTTTCATACTCACTTGCAAAAATGCCTAATGGAGATGTCCTAGGCAAAAGATATATGACTGGTGCTTATTGGTTACCTTTTAAAACTCATATTAGACAAATAACATCCAGACTTTCAAGAGCAAATAATACTAAAGTTCCTGCGATTGAAAGAATATATAGAAGCGATCAATTCGGAGAAAACGCAAAACCTATTATACAAAAGAATATTGAGTCTAACTTAGGCTATATGAGAAAAACAACAAACACTGAAGATGGTACAAGTAGTCTCGAAATTTTCTTTGCTGAAACGGGACGTAGAATTAAAAAATCATTTGATGCAGCAGGTAAGCTAATAAGCAGAACCGAGGACACTATTGACTATAAGCCCCTCAGCCAACAAATATCTTCCTAAGACTTTTACTTCGCAGTAGTTTTGAAGTGATTTTACAAAACATTCATTTTCGCAAAAACCGCCTGATAAATACATTTTATCGGGCTTTTTTGCGAAATTCCACGCGTTATATGCAATTCCGTGAACAAATTTTGAAATTGCTTCATTTGGATTTGAACCCTTGGCAATATCATCCATAATCTTCTCTAAACCAAATATACCGCAAGTTATAGGGTATTTTTCCTCGTTATAATTTAAATCATTAGCATTTAAATTATAGAATTTCAAAAGCATCTCAATCGTTGCGCCAGTACTACTTGAGCAGGAATTATTCCAGTCTAAATCCTTGAATTTTCCGTCTTTAAACTGAACCCATTTTGAGTCTCTACTTCCTAAATCAAGAATTATAGAGTCATTTTCAACAATTTTTCTAAAACCTTGAACAAGCGCAATAATCTCATTTTCATAGTCTTTTTCGTCTTTGATAAGGCGTTTTGACATATGCCCCGTTGCTTTATCAAACATAAAATCAATATTTTTAAGCTCTGAAGAAGGAATAATATAATATTTTTTACCTTCTTGCTCTTTCTCAAGAAAATCCTTATAAGCACTCATTAGGTTAGAGTCTTTATTTTCAATTATTTTCGACCAAGTCGTTCCTGCATCTAAAACAATATTAATCATCTCAACCTCAAAAACGCTTCAATCTTAGCTCTTACAGAGTTTGTAGCAAAATCATCTATGTCAATATAAAGTCCATTATGCTTATCCGCTAGATATTTTGCAAGCTGAGCCTTTGAGCAGAATGCTTGAGAGTAGAAAACAGTTGGAACGTCTTTTTCCACTGACATTTCAAGCTCGATATCTGCCGGAACTTGAGCTTCTACGCATTTTGTCCAGCCATAAACATGTGTTTCGCAAGGGAATAACTCAAGAATAGACAAATCATTCGGAGGAACGCCCCAAAAACCAAACTTTGGCTTACATTCAACAGCTTCAACCTCTTTATTATCAACAATATTTGCCGTTATCATTTCAAACTTTGTTCTCAAAGGTAAATTTGATTTTGAAATCGGGGTTTCTTTTCTGTCTGAAACGTCTTCATATATTGACTTTTCAATCTTGAAACCCAAATCTTTCAAGATTTCATAGGCAAACCAACCGCTATCACACTTGTCTTTTCCAATAGGAGCAAGGATTACAACTAAGTCATTTTTTAAGTGAAAAGAGTTATTTATTATATTTTTAACAATCTTGCAATATGAATCGGGCAGAATTTTAGTATCAGGATAAGAAAAGTCGACATCTAAATCAACCCAAGTCGCTTGAGGGTAAAGAGTTTTATACTTTTTTATTAAATCAGGGTGCGGGTAGCCCCAAAAACCAATTATATTTTGCATAAAAATATTATAGATGAATTTATTTTTTGAAGCTAGTATAATTCTAATTATGGACAAGTTAGAAGAAAAAACGCTATCTAGCGAAATTATATATGAAGGCAAGATTTTTACCGTAACAAGAGATATGGCAAAACTCTCTAATGGTAATGAAAGGCCGCGTGATGTTGTACACCACAATGGAGGCGTTGTTATCTTAGCTGAGAAGGGGTCTAGAATCCTTATGGTAAAACAATTTAGATACCCTGCGCAAGAAGCTCTATATGAACTTCCGGCGGGAAAACTAGATAAAAAGGGTGAAGATAAATTAGCTGCAGCAAAAAGAGAGCTTTTAGAAGAAACCGGACATATTGCTGAAAACTGGGAAGATATGGGATTTATCTATCCATCACCTGGTTTTTGCGATGAAAAACTTTATCTATATAAAGCCTCAAACCTCACTTTTGAAAAACAGCAACCTGATGAAAACGAAATAATTGACTTCTTTGAGATTGAACTCGAAGAAGCATTTAACATGATAAAAACCGGCGAAATCAAAGACGCAAAAACAATATGTTCGATAATGAAAGCATACAAACTATGATTAAAATGCTTGTATTAGATATAGATGGAACTATCCTTTCAGACAAGACTCCAATAACAACGGAGCTAAAAGAGCATGTCAGGCTTTTGCGTACAAACGGGATAAAGGTTTTGATTGCAACCGGGAGAATGCTTCGCTCAGCTAAAGTTATAGCAAAAGAATTGGGGGCAGATGACGCCCTAATATCCTATCAAGGAGCGCTCGTTACAGGAGCTGAATATGAGATTTTAGACGAAAAATTTTTAGACGAAAATTTAGCAAAAGAGATTATTTCATATTTAAGAAAAAAACCTGTACATATCAATGCTTACATAGATGACAAACTTCTTATCGAGAAAAAATCCAAGGAAGTTGAAGATTATGTCAGAGGAAAATATATAGAATATACTAAAATAGACTCTCTTGACAATATTGAACATAAAAAACTCAACAAACTACTAGGAATAAGCTATGATAAAGAGCTTATAATCGATATGGCAGAAGAACTTAACGCAATATATAAAGAAAAACTGTACGTCGTGAAATCAACACCGTATTTTCTTGAAGTTTCAGACCCCACAGCCACAAAAGGAACCGCAATAAATTTCCTTGCAAACTTATGGAACATAAAAAAAGAAGAAATTATGGCAATCGGCGATCAGGACAACGACATTGAAATGCTTCATGCAGCAGGCCACAAAGTCGCCATGGCTAATTCTTCTCAGGGTTTAAAAGAAGTTGCAAACTTCATAACTAAATCCGTTGACGAAAATGGTGTAATTCATGCTATAAATACTTTTATTGATGTTGAAAAATTAAGGAGCACAGATGCAGTATAGAATAGGGCAAGGTTATGACCTTCACAGGATTGTTGAAGCAAGAAAATTTATTATTGGCGGCATTCAAATACCTTATGAAAAAGGGCTTTTAGGGCATTCTGACGCTGATGTTTTAGCACATGCAATTACTGACTCTCTTCTAGGGGCGCTCTCTTTAAGTGATATTGGCACCCACTTTCCTGATACAGATCCAAAATATAAAGGTGCAGACAGTATAATGCTACTAAAAAAAGCATATAGCCTAGTAAAAGAGCAAGGATACTTAATAAACAACATCGATACGACAATACAGCTTGAAGAGCCTAAAATGAAGCCTTACATACCTCTTATTGAAGAAAATTTGGCGAAAGAGCTTGAAATAAATATTAATCAAATATCTGTAAAAGCAAAAACAATGGAAAAAGTAGGACCAATAGGTACAAAAGAAGCGGTTGCAGTTCACGCAATAGCGCTTCTTGTAAAAAAATAATTTTTCCTGCGCATATCTCTTTTTTGTATTAAAATTAATAAAGATAATCAATTTTAGTATAAAGAAAGTGCGATAACTATGTACAACCCCAAATCCACTAAAGCAGAAGAGTTTATTTCCCATCAGGAAGTTTTAGATACTTTAGAATATGCTCAAACTAATAAAAATAATCTTGAATTAATTAATCAGATATTAGAAAAAGCTAAACTTGGAAAAGGCCTAACTCACAGGGAAGCCGCTGTTCTTTTGGATTGCGAAATTGAAGAAAAAAATAAAGAAATTTTAGAACTAGCCGCAAAAATTAAAGAAGATTACTACGGAAACAGAATTGTCCTTTTTGCACCTTTATATCTTTCAAATTACTGTATAAACGGTTGTGTTTACTGCCCTTACCACGCACAAAATAAAAATATTCCAAGGGTAAAAATGACCCAAGAACAAATAAAAGAAGAAGTAATTGCACTTCAAGACATGGGGCACAAGAGACTTGCAATTGAAACAGGAGAAGACCCTGTTAATAACCCTATTGAGTACGTTTTAGAGTCCTTAAAAACAATATATTCAATCCACCACAAAAATGGTGCAATAAGAAGAGCAAACGTAAATATTGCAGCAACTACCGTTGAAAATTATAAAAAACTGAAAGATGCTGGAATCGGCACCTATATCCTATTTCAGGAAACATATAACAAGGAAAGTTATGAAAAACTTCATCCGACCGGTCCTAAACACAACTATAACTATCATACAGAAGCTATGGATAGAGCTATGCAAGCAGGGATTGATGATGTGGGGCTCGGGGTATTATTCGGACTTGAACTATATAGATATGAATTTGCAGCACTCCTTATGCACTCAGAACATTTAGAAGCAGCTTTCGGCGTAGGCCCTCATACAATATCAGTTCCGCGAATAAGAAAAGCAGACGATATCGACCCTTCTTCTTTTGAAAAAGGAATTGATGATGATACTTTCGCTAAAATCGTTGCTTGTATTAGAATTGCTGTTCCTTATACAGGCATGATTATTTCTACAAGAGAGTCTAAAAAATGCCGCGAAAAAGTTTTAAAACTAGGTGTTTCGCAAATTTCAGGAGGTTCAAAAACAAGCGTAGGTGGTTACGCTCATCCTGAAGACGAATCAGAAGAAGAAACCGCTCAATTTGATGTATCAGATAGACGCTCTCTGGATGAAATTATAAAATGGCTTATGGAAATGGGGTATGTACCAAGTTTTTGCACAGCTTGCTACCGCGAAGGAAGAACTGGCGAAAGATTTATGGAAATATGCAAACATCAGCAAATTCATAATTTCTGCCACCCGAACGCTCTTATGACATTAAAAGAATACCTTGAAGACTACGCCAAACCTGAAACTAAAGCAGTTGGTGAAGAACTTATAAAAAGAGAGTTTCAAACACTTGAAAGCCCAAAAGTCAAAGAAACCGTTGAAAAAAACCTAAAAAACATTGCAAACGGTCAGCGTGACTTCAGGTTTTAGACTCAATATTTTAAGTTAGAATTATTAATCTTTAGCAAAAATTTTTTTGTTCATCCGTTTATCCAAAAGAACAATTTATTTCGAAAGGAATTGAGATGGATGTAAAAGGTATTTACGCTGGATCTATAGCACGACCAACAGTAACTCAAATGCACGAAGATGAAGGAACATTGCCTTTTAGCAATAATTTTGCCTGCGAAGATATTCCACAAGAGAAATCTCCTATAATAACAGAACTTGAAGCAATGGCGATTACAAACAAACAGCTTTTAGAATCATTGGGCGTTCAATTCAAAAAAACAGAACTTGATAATGGTTACAAAAAGATAGATCGTATTAGGTTAGGTAAGGTCAATGGCTATTATATTTTAGACCCTCAAGACAAAAAAGTAAGATATGCTAATCAAATCGATGGGGATAAAATAGGCACACTAACTTTTTATCAACAAGATGGAACAACCGAAAGCGCTATACTCCATAATGTAAAGCCATACGGAGATCTTTATAAAGCAGAAAGAGCTCTTATTCTAAGAGAAAACGGAATTTATCCTTATAATGAATATGAAAATTGTGTTTTAAGTATCCCTGAATATGACTCTCCAGAAATCGTTCCTGTAATTCAAGAAGAAGTAGCATAAGATAGAAGCTGTTGCCATAAATGATACCTTGACCGATTATCCGGCTTCAAAAATCAGAAGATAAAAGCAAAAATTTATGAAAATAAATGTTTCAAAACCATATATTGCATCTTTTGGAAAAGTAAATGAACAACCTCCCAAGACACAAATACCTAAAGATGAAGAAGACTCTTTTAACAACGAGATAAAAGAAGCCTGCAAAGCTGTAAGGATTATACTAAATCCATCTCAAGATGCAAATCTTACCTGCACAGTGACTGAAAGTGGCGAGAAACACATATCAGTAGCACAAGGCGGAAAGCTGCTTTCGATAAGTAAATTTGCAAAAGGAGTTGGAATTCCTTATGAAATTGAAGAAGGCTTTGATGAAGAAAAAAAACTCATAAAAAAAAGAACAATATATAAAGCTGACGGAACTATCGATGCTGTACAATACGGCATTCATACCGATACTTCAAATATTGATAAAAAAGTTACTTATGACAAATACGGGCTTCCGCAATTTACTTTCGAAAATATTAATATTCAAAAAGGCACAATAGATAAAGTTACTGAACTTTTTTGTAATAGTATTCCTTTGTCAATTAATTATGATATAGACATGAAACGTTGTACAACAAGGAGAAAAGAAACCTATTACGAAGATGGAAAAACTCCTAAAATAGTTCAAGAAAACTGTAGAGAAAAGTTCGGAACAGGGTTAATTAAAATTGAACGAGAAACTCAATTCAACAAAGACGGCAAAAAACGCGCTGTGTTTGATGATATAACAGAAATTGAGCCTGGGCATCTTAGTATCGTTAGATTTTTCTTATTCGGACCTGATGGAGAAACAGTAAGCCAAATATGCGAAAATGCAATTCAAGTAGATGGCAGAATAACAGACTACAGTAAACTAACACTGTTTGAAATGAGAAACGGAACTCTATACGAGATTACCAGCACAAAAACCGAACAAGGGTATGAAACAAATGAAAAAAAAGCCGTTTTTAGTTAATAAATATAAAAGCCCTCATTATAAGGGCTTTTATATTTATAGTTTGATTATTTAATTATCCTTTTAAAGAATCTATTAAAGATTCTATTGCATCCTGTTGGGTTTGGATTTCAGCCACTCTTGCTTTCGTCTCATTTACAACAGCCTCAGGCGCAGAAGCAACAAATTTTTCATTCTTTAATCTACCTTCAAGACTTCTTTTTTCATTTATAAGTTTTTCAAGTTTTTTGTTTTGTCTTGCGATTTCTTCATTCAAGTCAATCAAGCCTGCTAAAGGAATTATAACTTTTGAAGTTCCAACAACAGTAGATGCTGATTGTTTAAGAGTTACTTCATTTTCTTTTTTATAACTTATTTCTTCAACTTTTGCCAAACGTCTTATGTATGACTCAACGCTTTTGAAGATATCTTCTTCTGTTTTGTCAGCCACAACTTCAATATTAACTTTTGATGAAACAGGAATATTAAAACTTTGACGAACATTTCTTAAAGATTTAATCGTCTCAAATACAAGTTCCATCTGGGTATTTTCTTTTTCAAACGCAAGTTTTTCATTATATTGAGGAAACTCTGAGCGCATGATTGCTTTAGACTCGTCTTTTACTTTTAGCAATTGCCAAATTCTCTCAGTAATATGAGGCATTATAGGATGTAACAGTCTTAAAGTCTTATCAAGAACATATTTTAGAACTCTTTGAGTATTGAGCTTTATGGTTTCATCTTGAAGCTGAACTTTTGCAATTTCAACATACCAATCGCAGTATGAATTCCAGAAGAAATCATATAAAGTATGAGCCATTTCACCTATTCTGTAATTTTTAATATTTTCATTTGTATCTTTTGCAGTTTCGTTGAGTTTATTCAAAATCCACTTATCCGCTAAAGTCAATTTATCAAAATCAATGTCCTTATCATCAACCCCTTCAAGGTTCATAAGCACAAATCTTGAAGCGTTCCAAACTTTATTTGCAAAGTTTCTTCCGTATTCAAATTTTTCATCGCTTATTTTAATATCTTGACCGCCAAAGGTACAAAGTGATGTGATTGTATATCTTAAAGCATCACAGCCATATTTGTCGATAATTTCAACAGGGTCAATTGTATTTCCTTTTGATTTTGACATTTTTTGCCCGAATTCATCACGGATAAGACCGTGGATATAGACAGTTGAAAACGGTGCCTTGCCTGTCATTTCATAACCCATGGTAATCATTCTTGCAACCCAGAAGAAAATAATATCAAAACCTGTTACAAGAGTTGTTGTAGGGTAGAATTTTTTAAAATCGGCAGAATCTTCATTTGGCCAGCCCATTGTTGAAAATGGCCACAAACCTGAAGAAAACCAAGTATCCAAAACATCTGGGTCTTGTGTATAATTAGCCGGATCTGGATTTTCTTTTGCAACTACCATTTCACCTGTTTGGTTGTGATAGTATGCAGGAATTTGGTGCCCCCACCAGAGTTGTCTTGAGATACACCAATCTCTGATATTTGTCATCCAGCCTAAGTAATTTTTTGTCCATCTTTCAGGAATGAATTTAATCTCGCCTTTATCAATCGCCTCAATTGCAGGTTTAGCAAGAGGTTCCATTTTTACAAACCATTGTTCAGAAAGCAAAGGTTCAATTGTGGTCCCACATCTTTGGCATTTTCCGACATTATGTTCGTGATCTTTAACTTTTATCAAATGACCTTTGTACTGCAAAAGTCCTACTGTTTTTTCGCGCGCTTCGTATCTGTCTAAACCTTGAATTTCAGGTAAAACTTCAGCGCAGTTTTTCATCTTACCTTCTTCGTCAATAACCCAAATAGGATTAAGGCCGTGGCGCTTACCAATTTCATAGTCATTTGGATCGTGAGCAGGTGTAATTTTTAACGCGCCTGTTCCGAAGGATTTATCAACATATTCGTCTGCAATGATAGGAATTTCTCTTCCTGTTAAAGGAAGGCATACGGTTTTTCCGATTAAATCTTTGTATTTGTAATCGCTTGGGTTAACTGCAATTGCAACGTCACCATAGATAGTTTCAGGTCTTGTTGTTGCAACAACTATTGCGCCCGGTTCATCTTTTAGAGGGTAGCTGACTTCCCAAAGGTGTCCTTGTTCTGTTTCATATTCTGTTTCAACATCTGAAATTGCACTCTGACATCTTGGGCACCAGTTTACAATATATGCGCCTTTATAGATTAGTCCTTTTTCGTATAATCTTACAAAAACTTCTTTTACAGCTTCAGAGCAGCCTTCATCAAAGGTAAATCTTTCTCTTGATCGGTCAAAAGAAGCACCTAATCTTTTACACTGGTCTAAGATAGCGGATTTATGCTCATTAGCCCATTCCCATGTTTTTTCTAAGAATTTTTCTCTGCCTAAATCATAGCGAGAAATATTATCTTTTCTAAGTTCTTTTTCAACAACATTTTGAGTTGCAATACCCGCGTGGTCAGTTCCCGGAAGCCAAAGGGTTTCAAACCCTGCCATTCTGTGGTATCTAACTAAAATGTCTTGTAAAGTCTCATCAAGTGCGTGCCCCATATGGAGAACACCAGTGACGTTAGGTGGTGGAATAACTATTGAAAACGGCTGTTTAGAAGATGCAGCATCTGCTTTAAAGCATTCATTTTCTTCCCAAAACTTGTAGATTGAAGATTCTGTTTCTTTTGCCTCGTATGTTGTAGGCAAATTTTCGATTTCGGTTAAACTCATTTTTCCCACCTTTTTTGTACTTATATAACAACAAAGTATCACAAAGTACACCCAAATAAAAGGTGGCTAATTGACTTTAAAAGGGTTGAAACTCTATAATAGCTTTTATGAAAAAGTTTTTTATTTTGTTTTTTAGTTTTATTATACTCACAAGCTCTGCTTTCGCCGAAAAGCTTCCCACTAAAGGTGACCATTCTTTTTCTAAAGAAACCAACCCTCTGTGGTACAAGTATTTAGAAGACTATACAAATCAGCTTTATAACGCTTTTGACCCCACTAAATGCAGAAGAAATAACGGTTATGGAATGCCTTTTACCTATATTGTTAATAGGGATGGCTCTATTCCTTGGATAAGCGAACTCGTTTACAAAAACAAAAAAGAAAAATATATACAGAAGCTCATTTTAGAAACAACCCCGCCTCCTTTTCCTAAAGAGCTTGAAGACGATAATATAAGAATTGATATTTATGTTGGGCATAATAAATATCAAAGAGTCAAATTTAATTATTATAATTTAGATGACGAAGCAATGGTTTCCATAGAAAAATAAATGATTTTGCAAGTAAAAGTGCCTAAGTACTTTTGCGTACGTACTTTTACGGACTATACAAATTTTCAAAAATAGTTAATAATTATACTATAAATTTGAATATTGTTCTCACCCTACCATAAAACCGCCCTTGATAAGGGGCTTAGTTTGCGTGCAAAAAGAAAGGATTTTTTAATATGCCGGATTACATTAGAAACCAAAAAGCGGAAGAATACAGACAACTTTGCTCTATTACAGGAGCAATTGCAGACGGCAAAAACGCAGGGATTCCATCCGGTTGGCAGCTTGTTGAGTCTCAAAAACAAGATAAAACGAACTTTAAAGCGGCAGTTTATCAAAAGGGCGATGAACTTGTGATATGTTTTGCAGGAACTGAAGCACTGAGCGCTAAAGACCAGGGCGCTAACCTTAAAATGGCTATTGGAGATAAAAGTGCACAAATGGGTTATGCTGATGAATATTATAAAGAAATAAAAAATAAATATGTTAATAAATACCCATATCTAAAAATAATCCTCGCGGGGCATTCTGAAGGTGGGAGCGAAAGTATATATGTAGGATTAAAAAATGATGTTGAAACATATACATTTAATGCCTTTACCCCTGGTAAAAAACTCTTGAGTGCAATCGCACAAGATAGACATAAAGCAATAAACCCAAACCTCATAACCAACTACAGAGACCCTCACGACCCTGTATCAAAACTTCTCAATCCTGATATCGGAAAAACGTACATAGTCGAGAACCCATATAATAACCTTTTTGCTAAATCACCATTTGGACTTTTAACAGCGCACAAAATAAAAAATATGGGCAACTGCGCAAATGCCGTTCCAATAGATGAATATAAAAAAACACACAAACTTTTCATCGACAAACTTAAAAATGTGCAAATTACAAACCGGGATATAAAAGAAATAGGAGATGCAGGACTATTTGGCGTTTATGAAGATGAGATATCGAAAAGAGTCAAAACAGGAAACGTAATCCACCAGAACTTTGCAAATCAACTTGTTAATACCGGTAATCTGGTTTACGTTGAAGGTTATATCCGCGATGACGGAACTAATGTAAGCGGCTACTATAGACACCTGCCTGAAAGCGGTATTGCCTTTGCATAAAGCAAGGGCTAATTGACTTTATAAGTCTTGAAACTCTATAATAAACTCATGAAAAAGTTTTTTATTTTGTTTTTTAGTTTTATTATACTCACAAGCTCTGCTTTCGCTGAAAAGCTTCCCACTAAAGGTGACCCTTCTTTTTCTAAAGAAACCAACCCTCTGTGGTACAAGTATTTAGAAGACTATACAAATCAGCTTTATAACGCTTTTGACCCCACTAAATGCAGAAGAAATAATGGTTATGGGATGTCTTTTATGTACAACATAAAACGTGACGGAACTATTTATAATCTTCGAGGGTTGGTTTATAAATCAAAAATAGAAAAATATGTAAGAAACCTTATTTTAGAGACTACCCCACCTCCTTTTCCTAAAGAGCTTGAAGACGATAATGTAAGAATTGATATTTATGTTGGGCATAATAAATATCAAAGAGTCAAATTTAATTATTATAATTTAGATGACGAAGCAATGGTTTCCATAGAAAAATAAATGATTTTGTAAGTAAAAGTGCCTAAGTGATTTTTCTTTAATAGTTAATTGACTTTAAAAGGGTTGAAACTCTATAATAGCTTTTATGAAAAAGTTTTTTATTTTGTTTTTTAGTTTTATTTTGCTCGCAAGCTCTGCCTTGGCTGAAAAGCTACCTGATGTAACATTCACAAAGCCAATAACCTCAGAGTCTCACCCCTTATGGTATAAATATCTTGATGACTATACCAATCAGCTTTATAACGCTTTTGACCCTACTAAATGTAGAAGGCATAACGGCTACGGAATGTCCTTTATGTACAACATTAAAAGTGACGGTACTATTTATAATCTTCGAGGGTTGGTTTATAAATCAAAAATAGAAAAATATGTAAGAAAACTTATTTTAGAAACTACCCCACCTCCATTTCCTAAAGAACTTGAAGATCATGATATAAGAATTGATATTTACATAGGACATAATAAATATCAAAGAATAAAATTTGATTATTTTGGTTTCAATAAAACAGCATCAATTTCTATAGAAAAATAAATGTTTTCTGTCGGTAAAATTACCTAAGTACTTTGGAGAAAAGGCTAATTGACTTTGGGATAATAAGAATTTTATAATAAATTTTATGAAAAAATTTCTTGTTTTGTTTTTTTCTTTTTTCCTGTTAAGCACCTCTGCCTTTGCTGAACAGCTTCCTACACCTGATGATCATTCTTTCTCTCAACAAACTAATCCTGCATTATACAAATACTTAAAAGACTATTCAACCCAGCTTTATAATGCTTTTGACGGGCAAAAATACAGATATGATAGACGGGGCGTGTCTTTTATGTACCATATAAAGCGTGACGGAACCGTCTACAAATTTCAAGGATTTGACTCTAGAACAAGAATGGGGAAATATATCAAAAATCTTGTTTTAAACAATCCTCCACCGCCATTCCCAGACGAACTTATAGATGACCATATTAGAGTTGATATCTATGTCGGACACGGCAAATACCCCAGAAACGAATTTTATTATTACAGGTATAGCGAAAGAGCAATAATTACGATTGAAAAATAATTTTCAAGCAAAAACCGCCATTTATTGGCGGTTTCTTTGTATTTTAATTATTAATAATTAGTTATTTTATTAAAGATTCACCTGTCATCTCTTTTGGTTTTTCAATATGTAAAAGATCAAGCACTGTAGGAGCTACATCACATAATGCTCCACCTTCTCTTAATTCAACCTTCTTCTCTGAGTTGATTACAAAAAATGGTACAGGGTTTGTAGTATGCGCAGTATAAGGAGCATGAGTTATAGAATCTTCCATACACTCTGCGTTTCCATGGTCTGCAGTTAGGAGCATCGTTACGCCTTTTTCCTTTGCTTTTTCAGCAATCTTTCCAACGCAAGTATCCACTGTTTCAACAGCTTTTACAGCTGCACTAACTACTCCTGTATGGCCGACCATATCAGGATTTGCAAAGTTTACGAGTATAAACCCATACTCATCATTATCCAAAGCCTCAAGCACATTTTCACAAACCTCAGGTGCGCTCATCTCCGGCTGCAAGTCATACGTTGCAACTTTTGGAGAAGAAACAAGTTTCCTTGTTTCAAGTTTATTTGGCGTTTCAACGCCTCCGTTAAAGAAAAATGTCACGTGAGCATATTTTTCTGTTTCTGCTGTTCTAAATTGTTTTATTCCATGTTCATCAAGAACTTCACCTAAAATATTAACTAATCTTTGAGGCTCAAAAGCAACAGGAAACGGGAATGTCTCGTCATATTGCGTAAATGTTGCAAAATATAAGTTATCTCTAACTGCTTTTCTTAAAAATCCATCGAAACTTTCAAGTTTTAATGCTCTTGAAATCTCTCTTGCTCTATCAGGTCTAAAATTAAAGAAAACAACAGCATCATTATCATTTATTCTTGACTCTTGTCCCAATGTTGCGAAAGGTTTTACAAATTCATCATTAATATCTTGCTCATAAGAAGCTTCGATTCCTTCTTCTGCTGAAAATGCTTTGCCGCCTTCTCCAAATAGTAAGCAGTTATATGCTTTTTCAACTCTATCCCATCTGTTATCTCTGTCCATTGCCCAGTATCTTCCCATTACGGAAGCCACTTGAGGGTAACCAACACTTTTAAGTTTTTCATCAACTTCTTTTACATAAGTAACTGCGCTTTGTGGAGGTGTATCACGTCCATCCAAAAATGCGTGAACATAAACTTTTTCAAGACCTTCATTTTTAGCTAAATCAATAAGAGCCATAAGGTGCTCAAGTGAACTGTGAACACCGCCGTCAGAAACTAAACCTATATAGTGTAAAGCTGAATTGTTTTCTTTTGCGTGTTTTATAGCACTTAAAAGAACAGGATTTTTGAAAAATTCACCTTCTCTAATTGATTTGTTAATTCTGGTAAGTTCTTGATATACAATTCTTCCTGCACCTAAATTTAAATGCCCTACTTCTGAATTGCCCATTTGCCCGTCAGGAAGCCCCACGTGCTCTCCTTCGGCATATATTTGTGTATAATTTTCTTCTTTTTTTAATTTGTCAAAATTCGGTGTATTGGCTATCATTGTTGCATCTTTTTCGCAGTTCGAACCAACACCCCAACCATCCATAATACATAGTAAAACTCTGTTTGTCATATATATTTCCTCGTTCAATATAATTCATAAATAAAAAGCAGGATTAACTCCTACTTTTATTATCCTATATAAATATTTTTTTTAAACCTGCTACTTTCTTGAGAACATACCCATAATCTTTTCAAGAAGCCCGATATCTTCTTGTTCGACTTCATCAGACATGCCAGCCAAGCGTTTTTTCAGCTCCTCAACTTCAGGGGTAAGAGGCGCTTTTGCAAGGTATTTTTCATAATATTCTTTTGCAAGAATATTATTTTTCATTTTTTCGTAGCAAAAACCTAATTTTTTATAGACTTCAGTTCTGTTAGGGTTAATTTCTTCAACTTTTTCGTAGTATCTTAAAGCATTTGCAAACTCATACATGTCAGAATAAAAATTGCCTAGTTTAATAAGTGCATTGATATTTTTAGGATCAGCTCTTAGAATTTTTTCATAAAATTCAATTGCGCCGCCTTTATCCCCTTTGTTTTCAAGCAAATTTATTATCTCATTAATTATTGTTTGTTCTTCAGGATTGATGTTATGAGCGGTCAAGAATTCATTTAATGCCATCTCTGTATCTTGTTTTAAAATATAATATTTGCCCCAATAATAGTGAGAAAGCCCCATATTAGCTCTTTCTTCTTCAACAAGAGCAAGCATTTGGAACGATAAAGGATTTTGCGGCTCATTTTTTTTGTATGCCTTAATCATCTCCTCACAATTTTCAAAATCTTTATTGTTGAAATAATATTCAGCCATAAGAGCCAAATACTGAGAGTCATTTTTATCTTTATACTCTTGTAAAATCTCAAATGCTTCATCATTTCTTTCAAGCATAAGAAATATTTTTGCCTTTGTTATCTCGGTTTGAACATACTCTAAAGCAGTCTCAAGCTGATTTGTCATAATACACAGACCAGCAATATTTTCTTTTATATTTTTTTCATCAGGATAAGCTTCAAGCGCTCTTTTTAAAATATGAATTGCAGCCTCATTGTCGTCATTTTGCTGATAAAGCTCTGCTAATTTCAAAAATATTACAAGGTTATTTTCATGTTCAATTATTCTGTAGTATTCATCAATTGCATTATTGGTTTTCCCCAAAAATTCATAAGATTTTCCAAGCAAAAATCTTGCGGCAATAATGTCATTTTCATCTGTTGTTGCATCAATAGCCTTTTTATAGTCTGAAACCGCCTGAGAAATATTTCCCTGAATAGCTTTATATTTTCCTCTTGTTAAATAGTATTTATATTTATCAGTATTGTGATAATAATCCATTAGTTCGCTGTGGGCTAAAATACTTGCAGGGTCTATTTCAAGCAATTTTTCAAAATAAATTATCGCCTCGTCTGTTTTTTCCATAGTTTGCGCAAGCACTGCAATTTTTTCTAATAGTTCCTTATCCGTCTTATCAATATCATAAGCCGACTTAAGCATCTCATATGCCCTATCATAGCTTTCATTATCAATTAATAGCTGCGCTTGACTAAGTAAAGTTTGAATATTCATGCCTCTTTAAACCCTTCTTTTAGAATGATTATTCTATTATACAACAATTTTTTAATCTGTCTTTAGCCTTGTTATACATAATCAAAAATACTTCCATACTTCTTTTATAGGAAAATCTAAATCTAAAATTTTCATTATTTCCTTATTATGTATGATTTAACAAAACACGATGACTGATATTATACATCTATACTCCTTAGAAGAAGACGACGATACACATATCCCTAATCTATAGCTATGAACCCCTAACTTCATAGCTTTTTTCTATTTTAAAGGTAATTTTTAAAAAAATCCTAGTTTTTTGCACGATTATTTTCACTTTTTACATATTTTTTTGCATTTTTATCAGATTTCACATTATATGTTTTATTTTTTAAAAAAAAAATTGTATTTTTTTGTTAATTTTTATTAACAAAGTAGCACAAATAAATATTTACGTTGTTTAATTGAAATGCATCCAAAAAAATCAGGGAGAAGTAATTCAAAATTCCTGATTATTATGCACCGAATAACTCTACTAGACAGTTTATTATTTTCAGATAAAGGAGAACTTATATGATCAATGCAGTGGGCATGAATATGCCGGGAATTAGAAACCTCAAACAATCAACTCAAGAGAAACCAGAAACAACTACAACCCCTATTACAACAACTAGCCCGTATACACCAAAAACAAGCATGGCAATTAGAAATAATGCAATGGCAAACATTAATTTTGGTAATGCTGCTAATTCTAAAGCTGTTATTGAAGATTACCAAACATATATAAGAAATATTTTCGCTGCTAAAAAACCTATAATTATTGAAGCAACAGGTGCTGGTGGTCAAAATGCTCCATTGGCAATTGATAATTTTTACAACACCCAAAGCAAAAAAAGAGAATATCATGTATATTCTGACTCTCTAAAACAACCTGCAATGAAAATTACAAAAACAACTGATAAAAAAGTTCTTCCTGAAGTAAGAGTTAAAACTGGTAAATTTGCGCCAATGGCGGAAATCATTGATAGAGAAATCGGCATCAGAATACAAGTTCTTCCTGGCTCTTCTGCAGAAACACCAGATGTATTCTCAATTGTAAACCCTGGAATTGTAAGAACAGGAAACGAAGAAAAAACTATCTCTTTCAAAGGCAAAGGTGAAGCACAAGTTGTTGTTTACAACAAAGAAGATAAAGTATATCAAGCAGCAGAAACATATGCTGGAAAAGGACTTGCTGATAAAGTAGAACGTGGTGACTTTGTTGAAACAATACAAACTGACAAACCTACTTTCATGGTTTTAGCTGGTGGATATGGTACAAGATTGTATGATTACACAGATTGCAAACCTGCTGCTAAATTGCCTACAGATCCAAGCTACTCACTAATGGGTAATGCTTTAGATCAAATCGCTAAAGCAGGATATCTTGATAAGGCCGCTGATACTAAACACCCATTCATCTACTTAACAGGTAAAGGTACTTTAGACGGCGCTAACGTTAGATCTAATATTCAGCAAGTAAACTTAGGCGATGGCGGATGTATTGCAAAAGCTTTAGCAACAGGCAGTACAGCTACAGATAGCCCTCTAATAATCTTAAATGCTGATACAGTTACTAATGCTGATATCACAAGAGCATATGAAGCATACAAACAAAATACTGATGCAGCTATCCTTATTCCATACTATGAAGCTCCTGAATCAAGAGCAAAAGATTTTGGTCTAATGGCAGCTAATCCACTTGACAACGGCACTCTTGAAATCAAATCATTCGTTGAAAAACCAAGTACTTTAAAACTAGCAGAACCTGCTAAAGTTGAAGGTAAAAATAAATATATGGCAAACCCTGGCATCTACATCATCGGACCTGAAGCCCTAAAAAGACTAAAAGCTATGGGTAAAGACCTGTTAAGCAATCCTAAAGAAATCGGATTAGCTAAAAACTTCATTACTCCTCTTGTTGAAGATTGCCAAAAAGGAACATTCCTCAACTCTAAAGGTGAACCAATGAAATGCTACACTGCTCTACTTGAGAAAAAAGGCGGCGGAGCTGCATATTGGGATGATTTAGGAAAAGACTACACTATTCCTGAAACATTCAGATTAATGGCTAAAGAAACAGTAGAACATAAAGACACTCCTGAAAATCTATTCTACGGATTACCAAAATTCTTATTAGATGATGCGGTTAAAAACGTTGACTTGAATACAGGCGTTACATTTATGAATGAAGCAGCTAGAGAAAAATTTGCTAAATTCAAAGCTAAATACGGTGCAACTCTACTTATTGGAAACTGTATTGTATATGATTCAGTAGCATAATTAGACTCATAATTTAAAATAAAAAGAGCTTTATATCAAAAGCTCTTTTTATTTTGGTTTGGATGAATATACCCTAGGGTGACTATCCCTCTATCAAACTTTTTCTCAAGCCTATCAAAAACCTGTGCAATCTTATCTGATTTAATATTATCTTCTTTTCGGAATAATCCTAATTGTTTAATACTTAAATCCTCAAATCCTGCAACATATATACCTGAAGAGCGATATAAAATTCCGTCTTGATACATTTTTTCAAAAAGAGAATCTACAATTTTTGAGAGTAAAAATTCACTATTAAGAGCATCTTGCAAAAATTCATTATTAACCTGCATTCTGAAATCTTTTGTACGGAGCATTACAAATATATTTTTAGTCGCTAAATTCAAACTTCTAAGTTTTACACAAGTATTATGAAGATGCTTAAGCAAAGATTGCCTTATATAGTCTTTGTTATTGGAAAATTTTGGGAAAGATGATGTTCTTTGAAGTGACTTTGGTTTTTCTTCTGATGAAACATCTTTTATAACCGAAAAACCTTTGAGTTCATATTTAAGTTCAAGACCAACTTTTCCAAAGTTTTTCTTATAAAAATCATCTCCTCTTTCTATTAAATCATTGACATAAAAAATACCGTAGCTTCTGAGTTTTGAAGCGGTTCTTCTTCCTATTCCCCATATCATCTCAATTTCCACATTGGTTATCTCGTCGATTAAATTGTCAGGTGTTATTTCTCTTAGAAAATCCCCTTTTTTAGCTTTCTCAACTGCAAGTTTTGCAAGCGTCTTAGACGGAGCAAGACCTATCGAAACAGGAATGCCTACTCTGGTTTTTATGTCATTCCTTATTTGAGATATAAGTTCAAAATAACTCAGGTTAAATATTTTGTCCAAACCTGTTAAATCTAAAAAAGCCTCATCAATTGAATAAACCTCTACATGAGGCGAATATTCATAAAAAACTTCTCTTATTCTGACTGCAATATTGTGATAGTAGCCAATATCAGAAGACAAATAAATTGCGTTTGGGAATTCTCTTTTTGCCATAAAATAAGGCATCCCCATTCTAATCCCCAGTTTTTTTGCCTCATTTGAACGGGACACTACACATCCATCATTATTACTAAGAACACAAACTGCTTTTCCTGACAGTTCAGGGTTTTTAAGCTCTTCACAAGAGACAAAGAAGTTATTACAATCGATTAATGCAATTTTTTTCATTTTTATATCTACTCAAAACACTCAAAGCAAAAAAATAAGAAAGCGGATATTGGGATATACCCGCTTTGGTAACCGACACTTCGGTTGGAAGGAACTTTAAATTGACATTTTATAATTGAGAGGGATTAAAGTTTTCTTGCAATACCTTGAGCTACACCAAAAATAACAAGTTCTCTTTCAGGTATTATATTAGGGTAACTTGAGTTTGCAGGCTGCAGCCAGACTTTGCCATCTTTTCTTCGGTATGTTTTAAGGGTATAACCGCCATCTACAAAAGCAACTACAACATCACCATCACGGGCGTCAGATTGTTTTTGTACAATTACCTTGTCGCCTTCAAAGATACCTAAATCTACCATTGAATCCCCTTGAACAGTAAAAAGAAATGTTGAAGGACTATTTATAGAAAATTCTTCGTCGAGGGAAACTCTTTTTTCTATCATATCTTCTGCAACTGTTGCAAACCCTGCTCTTACAGAAGAAGTAAAAAGTACCGCTCCAAATTCATCTTTTGCTATATAAAAGTGTCCATTTTTTTCTTCAATTAAACCTTCATCTCTGAATTTATTAAAATACTGCCATACTGAATTCTTATGCTTAAACCCAAATTCTTTTGCAATAATATCAAAACTAGGGAGCGCATCTTTTCCGTAGGTTTTCTTCAAGTTTTCAAAAAATGTTTTTTGTTTTTCTGTCATCATAATAATTTTATTATAGACACATGTCTATATGTTTGTCAATAGACATTCTCAAAATTTAAAATTTCTGTTATCATTAGAAAAATAAAGCAAAAACAGAAGGAGTTTATTATGGCTAAAGAATGCAGTTTTGACGTGGTTTCGGAATTTGATAAACAAGAACTCGTAAACGCCGTGGATCAAGTTAACAGAGAGTTAACATCAAGGTTTGACCTTAAAAATTCCAACTCTAATGTTGAGCTAGACGCGGATAAAACCATTACAATTACTAC
Source organism: Cyanobacteria bacterium OH_CDB_20 (assembly GCA_023415935.1). Classification (GTDB taxonomy): domain Bacteria; phylum Cyanobacteriota; class Vampirovibrionia; order Gastranaerophilales; family Gastranaerophilaceae; genus JAEZIX01. Next base: position 30,767 of record JAEZIX010000029.1, read on the forward strand.
AAGTGACGATATGAAACTTAGGAATATTATTGATATTTTGCAATCTAAACTTGCAAAAAGAAATCTGAGCATAAAAATACTAGACCCGCAATCAATCGAAAACGCACTAGGCGGGAATGTTAGACAGGTTTTTAAACTAAAAAAAGGACTAACTACAGAACTTGCTAAAAGAATTGCAGCAGATATAAAAAATTCAAAAATAAAAGTTCAAGCATCTATCCAAGGTGATCAGGTAAGAGTTTCAGGAAAAGACAAAGATGATTTGCAGGCTGTTATAAAACTTCTTCGAGAAAATGAAGAAATATATGATGCCCCGCTTCAATTTACAAACTACAGATAAATAGAAAATGCCGGTATTTAAACCGGCATTTTATTTGGGAGTCAATACATATTAGTCTTCAGGAGCTTCATCTCTCGGTGGGAACGGGCATCCTGGACCATTTCTGAATTTTTCTTTCATTTTAACTTCACGTTCTTGTTTCATTTTTTGAAGTTCTGTCTTTTGAACAGGAGTCAGTATTGACTCAAACTTTTGCATATTTGCTTCTCTTATTTCATGAAGTTTTTCTCTATCTTTTTTAATATCAGCTCTTAAAGCATCTATTTTTTTAGATTTTTCAGCATCTGAAACATTAGACTCAGATATCGTTCTAATTTGGGCCTTTTTAGCTCTTATACTGTTTATTATCGGCTCCATTTTTTTCTTGTCAGCTTCTCTGTTTTTATCCAACTTTTGTTTTTGTTCATCAGTTAAATTCAAACGCTTGTCCATTTCGGCTTTACGTTTTTCATGTTCTGCCTTGAATTTTGCTCTATCTTCAGCAGACATTTGATGAAATGGGGGAGGACCCATTTTTGAATGCGGGCATCTTGAATAATTATATTCGCCTGCACTTGCAATGTTTAAAGTAGAAAATCCGACAACAGCCGCTATTAAAACTGGCATTATAAATTTTTTATTCATTTTTTTAATCTCCTTTCAGATTAAGTCTTCTAAGATAACGCTTAGTTCTTTTCTTGCGTTAAATAGTCTGGATTTTACGGTTCCCACCGGTTTTTTTATCTTCTTGGAAATTTCCTCGTAACTAAGTTCTTCGATTTCGTACATAACTACGATTTCTTTAAATTTTGGTTTTAAAGAATTAATTGCATCAATTATTCTTTTTTGTCTTTGTTTTTGTTGAAATTCATTTTCAGGATTATTGTTATCATCTTTAACATTTATAATCTCCTGTTCGTCTGAAACCGTTATCTGACTTTTTTTAAAATAAGAAGACTTCAAGTAATCTCGACAAACGTTTGCGGCAACCACACTAATCCAGCTTTTAAATTTGCCATCTTCGTTATATTTATCAAGATTTTTCCAGGTACGAATATATACCTCTTGTTCAATATCCTCATTATTTTGACCTGTAATATTTCTGATAATCTTGCGGATATTGTGTTTGTAGTTATCGATAATTTTTTTCAAACTTGCTCTTCCTATTGTCTAATCCTAGATATCAATTAAGCCGTAATCGTCAGTCGGCATTCCTATTTCATAGAAATACCCATGGTCAGAATATTTTAGCTGTGACAATTTATAATTATCAATAGAAACGGGAATAATAGCCCCAAGAACTATAGATAACATCAAAAAACAAGCAGCTATAGTTGCGCGCAATTTAGCAGCCGATTTTTTCTTGTATACATCTTTTACTTCTTTTATAAGAGATGATACTTTTTCTTGCTTTTCGTATTCTTTTTGGCAATCTTCACACTCATTTAAATGGTGTTTAAAATCATCATCATTTGCGAAAATAAAATATGATTCGTACTTATCGCATTTATTTGACATTAATAAAAGCCTTTCGTTGTTTTTAATTTATTTACCTTACATTATATAGAACGATTCATTATTTTTAAAGTTCATTTTTTGTCTGTTAATCAATTTTGTATACCTCTTTTATTCTTGGGACACAAGTAATTTTATACAAGTAACTTAACTCAAAAAACATTAAAAGCAACAAACGTAGACTATATCAAATACAAATAGCGTAAAAAATCACATAGTTTTTAACAAACTAATACAAATAATTATATTAAATAACTTTATAACCTTGCCATATATATGAAAAAAACATATTATAAAAATGCATTTGTAGTTTGTTTTTAAGCTACTTGAGTAAATTATAGATAGAAGATTTAATATGAATAAAAAGTATAAATGTAGATTTTTAAATCACGGATTATTTATTTCTTTCGATCACTTCCGTCATTGCCATCTGTGCGTTCATGCACCTGACAGTCGCTGTTCTAACAGAATAGTAGACTATAATGGCCCTAAAGACAAAATTGATTGGAATCTCATTTTTGAGACTAAGGAAAAACTAGCTAAACAAATGGAAATTGGTAATTTCCCTGATTTTTGTAAAGGATGTTCTTGGATTGAAGAAATTGAGGAACAAAATTTTATAGAAGATAACAAAAGATACATAGACATAGTATGGATTGCACATTTTAATCATTGCAATAGCAAATGCACATATTGCTATATTAATGAACAAGATTTTTTAAGTAAGGGATATGATCTTGTTCCACTATTTAAGACAATGTTTGAAAAAGACCTTTACGATATAGAAAATGGCGATATTTCTTTTGGTTTTGGCGAACCAACTCTGTTACCTGCTTTCGATAAATTAATAAAACTTTTGAAAAAAAATGGAATTAAAAAATTTGCAATATACACAAACGGAATAAAATATAGTAACACTATTGGGGATGCCCTCGCCTCAAGTGATACTGAAATGTATATTGTTGTTTCAATGGATTCAGGAACAAGAGAAACATACAAAAAAATTAAAAAAGTTGATAAATTTAACGACGTATGCAAAAACATAAAAAAATATGTACAAAAAGCAACTAAATATAGAGCAGATCAATTTGAAGTAAAATTTATTATTGTACCCGGTATAAACGACACTATAGATGAAGTTAAAAGCTGGTATGATTTATGTGTAAATAAACTGGGAGTTAAGGCTTTAAGTTTTGATATTGAAGAACACTGGTATATCGAAAATAAAGACAATATTCCTGCCCACATATATGATTTATGCAAATACGTCAAAAACCAATCTGAAATTGATAAAATAAAGTTTAAATTCTTCGACAGGGCAGCTTTATTAGATATTGAGAGTTTTAGCTATTCATAAATCGAATATTCTTTTGATGCTTCTTTCCAGGTAGCTTCATCCATTCTTAGAGCATGATTCCAAAACTTTTCGATTGCATAAGTTTCTCTTTCTTCTTTATGAAGAACATGGACTATTACATCACCATAATCAAGAAGATTCCACCTATTTTTAAGGTCATTTTCTTCTCCAACAGGAATTCTCTCAAAGTTCTTTTTTACAGCATCTCTAACGGCATAAGTTAGTGCTTTTACCTGTGTTGTTGCATCTGCTGAACAAATTACAAAATAATCTGCCAAAACTGAAACATTTGCTATATTTAAAATTGAAATATCTTTTGCTTTTCTATCGTCTAGAACTCTTGCGATAACACTTGCAAACTTTTGTGATGAAATCTCTTTCACTTCTTTCTCCTACATTTCTATAAGAAAATTATAACATAAGCATAAATGCTAAATTTTAACTTTTGTTTCTTCGATAAAACTTCTATACTGAATAGCCTGAGCGATATGTGCTGACTGAATTTCAGAAGACCCTTCTAAATCTGCAATTGTTCTTGCAAGTTTGACCAGCCTATCATATGCTCTTCCAGAGATATTAAACCTTGTAATAGCTGCCTTTAGGAGCATTTCTGATTCTTCATTTAACTTACAGAATTTTTTTACAAGTTTTGGAGTGAGTTCTGAATTTGTAAAAATTCCAAGCCCTCTATATCTTTCAGCCTGCATTTTTCTAGCTTTTACCACTCGCTTTTTAATATCAGCAGAAGACTCTCCTGTATTTTCATGGCCTAAAAGCTCATTAACTCTTAGTTTTGGCACCTCGATTTGGATATCTATTCTATCAAGCAATGGTCCTGAAAGTTTTGCGCGGTATCTGCTTATTTGAAAATCATTGCAGGTACATTTGTGCTCTGTATCCCCCAAATATCCACAAGGGCAAGGATTCATAGCAGCAAGAAGAATAAAATCAGCAGGGAATTTAACCCTTGTTTGCGCTCTTGAAATAACTATTTCAGCGTCTTCTAATGGTTGCCTTAAAACCTCTAAAACATTCCTCGGAAATTCAACAATTTCGTCTAAAAACAAAACGCCTCTGTGGGCAAGCGTGATTTCTCCTGGCTTTGGATTTGAGCCGCCGCCAATAATCCCAATAGCAGAAGCTGTATGATGAACAAGTCTAAATGGACGTTTGGTAATCAATGGATTTTTAGCGTCTAAAAGCCCTGATACGCTGTATATTTTTGTAAGTTCAATTGCTTCTTCAATCTCAAGTGGGGGCAAAATGGAAGCAAAACACTTTGACAAAAGCGTTTTACCTGACCCAGGAGGTCCTGACATAAGTACGTTATGACCACCGGCAGCGGCTATTTCAAGAGCTTTTTTTGCCTTTTGTTGACCTTTTACATCCTTAAAATCAAATGTAAAATTATCATCTTGAATATTATTCAAAAAGTCTTGCACATTAACTGAGACAGGTGGTATGGGTTTATGATTAGGCAAGTTTTTATTGAGATGCTCAACAACTTCAGTAAGATGCTCTGCGCCAAGAATTTTAACATCCGGAATAAGAGCCGCCTCTTTAACATTGTCTTTTGGAACAAGAATTTCGCTCACTCCAAGTTCTTTTAACCCAAGAACAATTGGTAAAACTCCTTTTACACCTCTTATAGAACCATCTAAAGAAAGTTCTCCTACAAAAGCCATATTATTTATTGACTCTTGTTCTATTACACCTTCTTGAACCAGTATGCCAAGGGCAATAGGTAAATCATAATTACTGCCTTCTTTTCTAATATCTGCAGGAGCAAGGTTTACAATAATTTTTTTATTCGGGAAATCATACCCTGAATTCTTAATCGCAGCTCTTACGCGTTCTTTCGCCTCTGAAATAGCAACATCAGGAAGCCCTACTATTGCCATAGAAGGAATTGACTGATTTGTATCCACCTCAACCGTTATTTTATAAGCATTAAGCCCTATTACCGTCGCCGTTAATATTTGAGATATTGGCATACATTCCTCTGAAAAAACTCAACATGCTAAGTTTACTATTTTTCTTAGAACTATGCAATTACATCATAATTTTTTATAGGTTGACCTGCTGCAGAAAGTTCAAGCCCTTGCGAAGCAGCAACTCGAGACGAAGTAGGAGGGTGATTTGGCGATGTCATTGCAATATCAGGATCACGAAGTTTATATATTTCTTCAACTCTAGAATCTAGGCTTTCTGGCGATTGCTTATATAGCCCAACAACATAATCCATTTCTGGGTCTTTTACACCGTTAGAATTGTCTTTCCAATATAATGCTGCTTGCCTGTATGCATCTTGTTCTTCTCTTACAGAAGTAAATGCATCTTTATCTTTTGCATGTACAAATTCATGAACTAAGTAAGATGCAACTATATTTGGAGCTGCATATATATAATCTGAAGTTACTGTTATTTTTTTCTTTGCGTGTTCATACTGCGCAATATTTGATGTACCTGATAGTTTTGCCGTCTTATCAAAGCAAATTGTTAAATTGCTTAAATCTTTACAATACCCGGTCGGCAAATGACCTTTAGTCATTGCAACTGCCTGCTTTAAATTAGCTACAGCGGTATCATACTTTTCTTTTTGAGCCCTTTGTCTATCAATACAAGCCAATCTGTCATTTTCTGCGGTTTTCAAACTTCTTTTTGCTAAATCGTTCTCAGGCTCTAATACTGACGCTTTTTGGTATTGAGAAATAGCATCACCATATCTTCCACTGCCTCTATATGCATCGCCTAAATACAATACCGCATCAATATCTGATTCGTAGGCCTTAAGATATTCTTCAAAACTTGAAGCAGCATCAGGATATTTTTCTTGGCGAAGATAAACTTTCCCAAGCTCAAGATAAGTCTCTTTAGCTTCTGGCCTCATTTCAATGGATTTTTTAAAACAATTAACAGCCTCATCATATTTTTGATGTTTGGCATAGTTTTTTCCTTCTTCGACAAGGCTTTGAGACTCTTTTACACCGCTTGATGATAAAATACCTTGCAACGTTGCAGGGATTTTTGTATCAATAGCAGTCTGTTTAAATGCCGGAGATATATCATTTTTGTAATCTGCCAAATAAATCACAAGTCAAATCCATTCCTTACTTGTTATTATAAAAGCATTGTTTCTATTTTTTTGCTAGTTTATAAAAAAAATGAAATATTTTGTTGCAAAACTTTTCACAATATTCTACTGGATATTTTAAATTTTTTTTGTTAGAATTAGCTCATAAATTGAATACAACCAAGCCGAAATGGCGAAATTGGTAGACGCAGTGGACTCAAAATCCACCGGAGCTCACCCTTCGTGCCGGTTCGAGTCCGGCTTTCGGCAAATAAAAAACATCTTAGCAATAAGGTGTTTTTTATTTATGAAATAGAAATCAGTCATTCTATCATATAAAAAAGCAGACAGGTGCCAAAGTTCACCTATCTGCTTTACTATGGCTCTACTTTCTTTTAGCAATTATTGCTATAAGATTCATATATTTACCGGCTCCTGCTTCCATTGAAAGCCTGTCGTTTATTGCATATTGATGCTCACACGAGAGCCAATCTTGCCAGCACTCTTCGAAACATTCCATTTCTTGGATTGATTCAATTTCAATTTCTTTTGACTGGCATAAAAGGTCTTTCCACCATTTAATAGAATGGAAAGTTCTGAAAACTTCATCTTTGACTTCTGCCCAAGAAGGTAACATTTCATCAGGGAGCACGCCATTAAGCTCATTTTTTACGCCCGGGAATGCTATTGCAATAGTTCCACCTTTTTTGACAAGCGGTGCTATTTTTGTATCCATAAAATCGGGTTCAGTACCAAAATAATAATATGAATCTATACTTACAATCATATCAAAATATTCATCTGCATAAGGTAAATCCATTGCATTTGCGTGTATTGGAATGATTTGGTTTTCTAAATTCAATGACTTGATAAGCTCGTAGTTTTCTGTCGCCCCAATCCATAAATCAGTTGCAAAAACCTGTGCGCCAAATTCTTTTGTAAGAAAAACAGAAGTTAAGCCTTTTCCGCAGCCTAAATCCAGAATCCTCATTCCTTTTTCAATTTTGACGGATTGTAATAGTTCCTCTAACATTTTCATACTGTTAGGTCCCATCATATTTTCGTTGATGAAAGATTGTGCATATTTTTTACTTTTTGAAAAATTCATTGTTTTCTCCTTTTAATCTTATAACCTTGTTTTTACAGAAAACAGCACAAATTTATTGTTAAATCTGGTACCTTGATAATCTGTAAAATTTAAAAAGCAATTTACAGACAAATTTATCTGCCTGCAAAAACGTTCCTTTAAGAACTCGCTAAATTAAGATTATCTAACAATATCCGTCAAAAAGTCACCTTTTAATTACTTTTTCAGTATAAACCATGGTGGCTGATTTAGCAACTTAGGCTTTTGAATTTAACCATTATGACTGTCTTATAGCCCGCTGGGTTTTTATCTTCCGGTTTTAAATCCACAAATCCAAATGATTCATAAAGTTTTCTTGCTGGCACCCCTTCATCAATATCTTTAGCAAACGTCTGAACCATAATATCTTTTGAAGAATCGAGTTTGTTTATAGCATATTGAAGCAATAATTTGCCATATCCTTTACCTTTATGTTTTTGAGAAACAGCAAACCATAAAATATTATTTTCTTGCTTGGAAATAACTATTGCACCAACGAATTCAGAATCATTTTTAATACAAAAAGCTTGTTCTGCAAAAATAAATTCCTTTAATGCTGAGTGAAAAGAGATCTCTTCTGACATTGGGCCAAAAAGTGGTTCTACTTCTTTTGCCAATCTTATCCAGTCTTCAAAATCTTCTGTTTTTGCAATTTGAACTTCCATAAAATTCCTTTTGATGATTATTTTAATATTTTTAGATAAAGATTTTCTACCAAATTTTCATCATATTTTAACTTTTTTTCTTGAGGAATACTGCTTAAAATTGAATCAATGATTTCAATTCCAATATTCTTGCCTGTAAGATAGCTTGCATAGTTAGGGTGGCAGCTATATGTTGCACTCAAAAAATACGGCAATGAATAGCCCCAGGGCGTCTTTGCGTAAATAGCTGACAGATATTTATCATATATATTTAAAAGAGGTGGAATTGAATATTTTCCAGCCATATTATCATTGATAAACTGCATTATCGTTTCTGTAGAAAGATTTCCCGCGCCTCTTCCCATTCCATACACTGAAGAATCAATTATAACATCACGCTGTGTTTTTAAGCCCAGTAACGCGATAGTGTTTGAAAAAGAAAGCTGCAAATTATTATGAGAATGAAACCCAATCTTAATACTATCTTTTAAGTTATCATCAACAAACCTGAATAATTTTATCAAGTCATCTTCTTTCATCGAGCCAAAAGTATCTACAATATAAAATGCATAAGGACTCAAGACATTAACTTTATCTATTAAACCAAGCAAGGTTTTCTCATCGTAGAAACTTATTTTTACAGGCTGCATAAAAACTTTATAGCCTTTTTCTTTAATTTTTTTGCAATAATCTATTGCGCTATCAATATTATCTTTTTGAAAAATTACCCTTATACCATCTAAAGACTCCTCATTATAATAAGGAATATTATCAGGCTCTAGCTCGTTAGCCCCAAACTTAACCATAGCAACATACATCGAGTCATTGCTTTTAGGTGTAATTATTTTTTCAATATTCTCAACACTGTTAAAAACTGAAAAATCTTTATCGTAAGGTACATTTTTTAAAAAACCGCACTCAATTATATCAACTTTAGCTTTAACTAAATTTGAAACAATATCTAAAATAGCATTTTCGCCAAATTCCCAATTATTTACATATCCGCCGTCTCTTAGCGTGCAATCAAGAATTTTTAAATCCATTTTATCTTTCCTGTACCTTACGCACATATAACATCATCTAATTTTACAATAAAAAAAGAGACTTAAATAAATAAGTCTCATAGAGTTTAGTTTATTGTCCCAATGTGTATTTGGTTATTTTATTAACTGTTTAAATACAGGCGGTAAATTTTTATCTGGAGTTAGTGAATTTCCTGTATCTGTTGGATTAATATGTTTTTTATCTCCGTTTCTATAACCGATACCCGCTCTATAGCCTGATATTGAGTATAAAATAGGGAGTGCAGGCTCAATCCATTTTAAGCCCGAAAGAACAGCAACAGTAGCAATATCATCTACATGCAAGCCAATATCTAAGGCTTCCGGTTTTCTCTCTGAATAAAGCCCTTCAACATGACTACATTTACCGGTACTTTTG
>JAEZIX010000108.1 GCA_023415935.1 Cyanobacteria bacterium OH_CDB_20
TATTATATATTTGGTTAATGATTAAAATCTCCCATTAAAATGAGTATCCAAGACATCCGAAGGAAATGATTATGAAACGTGAAAATGCGGAAAAAATCAAACATGACATTTTGCTATGCAAAATGAGAATTAAATCACTTGAGCCGCACATTCAAAACTCCCAGAACTTAAGCGAAATATACAACAAAGTTATTATCGAAAAAGCATGTTTGAGAGAAAAATTAAAGCAAAATCAGCGCCCTACTTTATTTGACAAGTTTAAAACCTTGTTTACTAAAAAGGAAAAGCGAATTTGCGATTATTTTAACTAAGCCGAATCAATGATTCGGTTTTTTATTCTAAAATATACGGGAATATGTTAGGAAATAATCGTTTATTACATTAATAAATATAGGCATTATCCATATTAAAATTGCAGCGCCAAAAACAGGTTTAAACAAGAAGCTCAATTGGAAAACGTTTATTTGAGGTGCTGTTTTTGAAATTATACCAAGAATCAAATCTTGTCCAAGTGTCGCAAGAAGTACTGGTGAAGCTATTTGTAAACCCACATACAAAACATTTGAAGTCAATGTCATTATATAGTCAAGATTTACAATTCTATCAAGAGGAATACTCGTTGCATAAAGAGGAAATATCTCAAAGCTTCTCATAAATGCGTTTAACATCCAGTATATTCCACCAATATTTATGAAAATGATAAGCCCCATTAAACTAAAATACTTACCTAAAAGGGAGTTTTGTGTTTGGGTAGTAGGATCCAAAACTGTTGCAGAAGACAACCCCATCTGCATGTTAATCATATCGCCACCAGCTTCAATTGCAGATAAAATACAGTATGCAATATAACCTAAAAGTGCGCCAAATGTATAATTAACAAGTATCATATATATTAATGACGTTCCTGTTGGTGGTGTTGGCGGGTGAAGAATATTCGTCGCCGTGATTGTGAATAATAAAGCAAAAGCCAGCCTTGCCATTGATGGAATTTCTTTTCTGTTTAAACCAGGTGCAAATCTCAACAATCCAAGCATTCTTACAAAAACTAAAATCCCGGCGTTGAGTGCATATGAAACTTGAGGAAATATTTTAGGAAACTGCGTCAAGATTGCATCTATCATAGAATGCCGCCTTCCGGAGTATCAAGTTCCATAAAATCACCAGGATTAACTTTACCAGATGATAGCACTTTGATTAAATATTTATAAACCTTTCCTGAAGTTGTAATACCCAACTTTGTAGTACCTGCCTGCTCTCCGGTTATAATAACCTGTTCCTTTGAATTATCAAATGTATCAAGTGTTCTAATGCTCAAAACATTCGGATTTGTAATAGAAAAGCTTTCAGCATCTGCATCAAGCACCAATATATAAGGAGTATCGACAAGTAAGGTCACTTCTTGCAGCTCTTCTGCAAATGAAGAAGAGCCTAAAAATATTAAAAACAATAAAACAAGAAGCCTGTTTAGCATATTATCTTCCCATTATTTTTTGCTTCTCGATGAAATTTGGAGAAGGTGATGACTGCCTGCTGGCAGGACTGTATTTTAGTCTGTCTTGATTTGTTATGTAAGGCGGTTTTCCTGCATTTTTAAGTACTGTATCAACAGAAGGATTGTTTCTTAAACTGTCTGCTTTCATTTCATCAGCAAAAGGTTTTGTGTATTTATAGTAATCAGCAGAAAGAACATATGTATCAGTTTTTGGAACGATATTAAATGCAATGTTATTTGCTTCCTGAAACAAATTGGTCAAAAGTCTTATGTAACCTACACCAAAAATCATTATAACCAAGAAAACAGCTGTAATCTTTGGAGCAGCGGCAATTGTTTGTTCTTGAACCTGAGTAACAGCCTGAACAATACCAATAACAAGACCAACACCAGCTGCTGTAAGAACGCATGGTAAAGAGATCATAAGCATTACGACCAGTCCGCGTCCCATAAATTCAAGTAATAGTTCCATTTTGTTCCCCTAGTTAAAACTTCCGACTAATCCGTGTACAATAAGGCTCCACCCGTCAACTGCAATAAAGATAAGCAACTTGAACGGAAGTGAAATAATTGTAGGAGATAACATAAACATCCCCAGAGCCAAGAGAACGTTTGCGATTACAAGGTCAAGTACAATAAACGGCACAAATATAATAAACCCGATCTCGAATGATGTTTTGAGCTCACTAATTATATATGCCGGTGCTACTTCCCAAATACTTATATCTTCAGGCGTTCTTGGAGGTGTTTTATGCGCAAGTTCGACAAAAAACGCCAAGTCATCTTGCCTTGTCTGTTTCATCATAAATTCTTTTAACGGTTTTGAACCTTCTGTAACAGCCATAACTAGATTTCCGCTCTGGTTATAAGGCTTTGCGCCCATATCCCACATTTGCTGAAAAACAGGTCCCATAGTATAAAACGTCAAAATTATTGATAAACCAATCAAAACCATAGAAGGTGGTAATTGTTGAGTACCAAGTGCTTGTTTCAAAAACGAAAACACTATCGAATATCTTAAAAAACTCGTCATACAAACAAATACAAAAGGCAGAAATGAGAACAAACTCATTACTGCGAGTAATTGTAATACCGGGTTTAAATCTCTTAACAGACTATCCATTTTTATCCTCTTTGTGCGCTTAATTTTCTTGCTAATTCTTTCATAACAGGCATTTTAGTTACATTTGAATGCCCGATATGAGTATTTCTTAAATCTTCACTTACAGAAACACCTGCAAGAACAGCTTTTTTCTTTGGCAATTCAAATTTAACTGTATTTTCTTCTTGTGTTTGCTCCTCGCCGTTACCACTTAACTTTGCTAGAAAAGTCGTTTTATCAACATCGCCTGCAATTAAGAATTTTTCATCGCCTGCTTTTATAACGTATAGACTCTTTCTTGCTGATAAACTGAGTCTATTTTCAACTGACAAATATTGTGCTTTTCTTGTTTCTATATCTCTTGCAAAACATTTTTTATAAACAACAACTGAAAGTGCTATAACACCTATCATTGCGAACGTATATGCAACAAAACTTATTAAATATTGCCCCATTTTTCCCCCTATATTTCTTCGTCTTCTATGTCAAAATTGCTGTAGTCAAAGTCTTCTTCTTTGAATTCCCCATCGTTAGACTCAGCTCTTGGTGCTTCCTCAGATTTCTTCGCAGATGGCGCTGCAGAAGCTCTATTTATATCTTCTGATTCAGCTTCGTTGTAAACTTTATCAACCCTAACGCCATATCTGTCATTTATAATTACAAGCTCTCCTGAAGCTATCACCTTGTTTTCTACCTTCAAATCAAGCCTGTTTTCATACACAGAACCGATATCAACAACAAGTCCTTCAGAGATCTGCCTCAAATCGCCCAAAGGCATTTTGACCTGTTCAAATTCAGCCGACAAATCAACCTGTATAGAATCCCACATATTAGCGCTATTTTTAGTGTCAGTCATTATATTTCCTCCATTTTCAGAATTTCCATCCTCATCAATACTTGTTATCAATGAAGGATTAGGATTAATTCTAAATTGTTTTCTTATTTTTCCTGAAATTATTGTCATTTTGGTTATGTCACTGTCTTCAAGAAGGACAAAATCACCATGTTCAATTTCTCTTAATTCTTTTAAAGTTGTTTTAGCTTTACCCACTTCAATATTCACAACTGCAGGGACTTTTGCTAATGCATCAAGCTCAAATGTATATTCAGAACTTTTCTCGATAATATGAGGAATCAAAGGAACAGGAACTGATACAATCAGCTTTCCTACTTCTTCATTATCTGATTTTATAAGGAAAGTCATATGGCAAAGATCATTTTCATGCTTTTTATAGTTAATATCTTTTCCTGTAAGCAAATTACCTTCAAAAGATTTGTAAACATGGTCATTAAAAGAGGTTAATATTTTTGCCTCAAGCTCAGTCATTGCATCAAGACTAAAAACACTTTCTTTTTTACCTAATATCGTGTCCAAAATCTTTTCAACAGCAGATTTTGAGAGCCTTAAAGTTAAAGATAGCTTTCTTGTTATCTTAACCTTGGTAACAAAATATTCTTCACCAAGGAAAAGAACATTTTCATTCTCACTAACAGATATTAGTTTCAATCCCAAATCCGAGTTCAAAAACTCTCCCATAGCATTTTTGATGAGTATAAAAAACTCATCGTAAAAATAGTGATAATTTTTAAATAAATTACCCGCAAAATCAGATTTAATAGTATTTTTTATATCTTCAACCTGCACAATTTTGCCCTATTTCCCAAGTCATTATATAAATTTAGGCATTTTATCCCTAGTTATACAATATAATTTTTGGGCTTATAGTACATCATTTATTTGTTGTATATTAAACTTAACTATTTCTTAGCAATAATCAATCTTTTAGGATATTTTTAAGATGAGATTTTCTATTGAATTTTTCACAATAGAAAAATCTGCCCCAAGCGCTTTTTGCCTTGGTAAAATTATTACGGACACCCTCTTCAAAATTGCCAGACTCGCTTCTTTCGCAGTGTTTTTCAGGGTTAACCTTACAACTTCTCTTGCAAGTCTTTTTATTCTATTTCTTTTGACAGCTCTTTTACTGATTTTTTTACTGACAACAAATCCGAATTTAGTCGGATAATCTTCATTTTCTTTTTCTTTTCCAAGATACATAACAAAATAATCATCTGCTACAATGTTTTTCTTTTTGTAAGTAGCAGAAAAAGCGTATTTATTTTTAAGTCTATAGCATTTCTTTAGCATCTCTAACCAATTAAAAACTAAAAGGCTACCTTTTAATTCGGCAGCCTTTATAAACCTTTTATATAAACAAATTTAAGCTCTTTTTTTAGCTTCAATTGCAAGTTTGTGGCGACCTTTTGCTCTTCTTCTGTTTAGAACTTCTTGTCCGCCGTCAGTTGCCA
>JAEZIX010000109.1 GCA_023415935.1 Cyanobacteria bacterium OH_CDB_20
CTAAATATCATTCAATACTCTATATTGTCTGCTGCGACTAAATTGATCTATCCTCAACTACTTTTACAAATCAATTCATCTTTTCCTCTCATCTGAAATTACTATTTTATTTGTACTAAGTTACCAATCTTTCACACTACTATCACCAATCTGCAAGTTACACACTCTACAAAGTACAGTCACATTATCCTCATCTAACCTTAACTCTGGATAATCCTTAAATGACTTTATAGCATACTTTAATACTATAACCGTTCTCGATCACAAAGTAGAAATATAGCAAGCAATAACGTAGTTAATCACACTTGTATGCAAGTTTTGTAGGTAAATCATTCCAAAGCTGTGAACGCGTTTTATTTCTCTGAAATATAGCTAGAACATTTCTATCAGGCTCAGGATATACAATTGGGCTATCTTCTTCCCCTTTTTCAACTCGTACTGGGAAAGCAAGCTTTTCTGTCTCTATTGAAAACTGCGCTTCTACACCAGGCTTATTCCCTCTTGCATCTAATCTAATCCATTTATGATATTCCTCAATATAAATACCATTAAGCCCATGGTAAACAAGAATAGGTGCTGTATCATCATCTAAAATCAACCTCTGATAACAAAATCCTGTAGATATTGATTTATAACGCAGTAATGCAGCTAATAGATGTGATTTTGCAAAACAAATTCCATGCCCTGACTTTAAAACTTCTGAAGCTTTACAAGTAAGTATATCATTATTGATATCTGCTGAATGAAAAATATAATCTCTAACATATTCATATGCTTTTTCTATATATTCAATATTGCTATTGGAACCATTTGCAATTTCATTTGCTACTCGCGAAATATTATTGTTGTTATAATCAATAATATCACTCTCACATGTATATAAACTCAATTGATTTGTATAAGGCATTATCTCCATAATATTCTTCTCCTCATTTTATAGTTTACCAATCCATCACACTACTATCTCCAACTTGCAAGTTACAAACTCTACAAAGCACAGCTACATTATCCTCATCTAATCTCAATTCAGGATAATCTTTAAATGACTTTATATGATGACCTTGCAGATTTTCAGTAGTGATGATTTTCCACTTGCTCCAACACCTCTCACAATAAGGATGTTCTTTTACTTTTCTATTTCTTAATTTCTGCCAAGCATATGATGAGTAAAATTTACGTTTTTCTGGTGAAATATTTCTGTAATATGAAGTGCTTGTCCTACAAGTACACATTTTGTTATATTCGATTGTTTTGCCACATTTACTGCATATCTTTTTCATATGTACCTTTATTTTAAATATTATAACAAATATTTTCTAATAATTCTATATTTTCCATTAAGATACCCCCAACCATTTCATTTTTGCTGAGGGTTCATCTTGGGAGTGTTAATGATTTACATTTACGTCGTATTAACTTTTACTACCTTACAATAATAACACTCATTACCTATACTTTTTAACCGACTTTTACAATACAAAAACAATAAAAAAACAATACTTTTTCAATACATTTATGAGAATAATGGAATAAGTCTTTCTTTGATTAACTTCTTCTTCCTTTTATTAAATCCATCCTCTGTAATTTCTAGTATCTCACATATTCTACCTACCGAATACCTTTTAAAATATCTCATCTCAATTAATCGCATTTCATATTCTGTCAGGGTGCTTAGGATGTTTTCTATCTTCTTAAGCTGCCTTTCTTTACTCTGAATTGAGCTTGTGAGTACATCTATTCTCTTCACTAAATTCTTCTCTCTTTCAAGTACCTCATTTTCTACCACACTACTAAAAGCATTTGTGCTACTTCCAGCCTTCTCATTCCCACTAGCACCTCTTATACCTATAACTTCTGTTGCTTCTTCAAGGTCTAGCTTTAGGTTATCTATCTCTACTTTTAGCTTAGGTAAATTATATAAAATGCCTTCTACTGCTCTATAGTTGTTATCTCGCATGCTGTCCCTCCTTGATGCTCATGCTAAATCCCATTCTCTATATTTTGCTCTTACATTGCTGCTGGATAGGCAATATCCATATGATTAATACATACACAATAACTGTTAACCCATTCGTCAGTCCTTTTATCCTTATAGCTGGCCTCATACACTTCACCTGTTATGGTGACGAGCTGACCTATTTGTTCTTCTACTTGCTCATAGATGTGGCGTGTGGCCGAACTATTAAACACAGTTCCTGTGATTCGTTTATTCTTTCTATTTAAAAGAGTAAATTTAATTACTTTCTCATTCTTTAGGGTAATTCTCTCGATAAGTCCTTCAAATCTTAATTCATTCATTAGTTTAGTCCTTTCTTTTATTAACCACACCCACCCATTTATCTATTTCCCAATCCATTGGGTACCTTTTTAGCCATTGGAACATTAAATGGGACAGTACCATTAACCCCTCAATCCATTGACTATCATAGGTGGTACAGTGGTACACAAAATGTCACAACAAACCTGAACAACACCACTGCACCCTCTATACCCTATATATAATATATATATCCTTTTATATAGTAGTGGTGTACCTAATGTACCATACATCGTCCAATCCCCTAGCCATCAAAGGATAGAGCAAGGTACACACACCCTATTTCTTAATGTTCCCCTTTGTACCTGATGTCCCACCACTAAAAGGGAATGCTATATCCTTCAATAAACGGTAACTTATAATATCTACTTTTATTTTTCTCCTTTTTAAGTCTTGTAAATTGTTGTTCAAATCCCATTGAAGTTAATGCTCTGCCAACTCTCTGTGGACTCATTTTCTTTCCATGTTTTTCTTCTAGATAATTGCATAGAGCTGTACTTGTAATATAGCCCCACTTCTCCATTGGTTGATTAAGTGGAAAAATATCTTCAATAATGAGCTGTTCATCCGACTTAACAAAATAAACTTTATTTCTATCATTATTCAGCTTAATTTCTTCCTCATTAAGATGAGTATTCTCGCCCTCTAGATACATTGCCACTATCTGCCCCCATAAGAGGTCAACATCAATGTTATGGGTGTGGTTAAGTGCTTCTACATCAATAACAATAAATCTTCTATTTCCTGTATCATCTCTTAAAAATTCATCATCATTTACTGTGGAGGCAAAAAATGTCCTACGTGGAAACTTCTCAGCCTTTCTACTATATGGCATTCTAAACTCATCATGAGTAGAAGTAAGCCATGCTTTAAGCGCATCTCGGTCTGACTTTCTCATAGTGCCACCAAGTTCACCTAATTCACATAGCCAATAAGATGTGGCTTGAATCACGCTATCCTTACTAGATAAATCTAGCTGCACACCATCCTTAAAAAAGTCAACTAAAAACTCCTTGGGCATTAATGCTCTAAACCATCTTGTTTTCCCTATTCCCTGTTTTCCTTTAAATACAATGGTAAACTCAGCATTAAAACTTCCATCATTCATGCCCATTTTCACTCCACTTATTAGCCACTTAATAATCATCTTTTCATTAAATAATCTATCCTCAATAGAATAATGCTCTGCATAGGTGATTGTATCAAGTAATTTTCTTAATTCATCTGCCCCCTTAGTAGCCTTAAATTTCTTATACGCTTTTTTCAGGTATTTTTTTACTGGATTATAAGCCTTTTGATTAGCTATATAAGC
>JAEZIX010000027.1 GCA_023415935.1 Cyanobacteria bacterium OH_CDB_20
TTTTCCAACGCAGTCTCTTCAAACCAGGACAATAATTCCTTGGGAATATTTTTGAATTCGAGCTGTCTTCTTTGGTTTTGACTATTGTAATATTTTTCGACTAACATCTCTTTTACCCCATTAATAGATAATATGCAATAAAACATATTCCTTCCCTCGTAAGTTTAGTGTAACCCTTTTCGCAATCCTTTATAATATCCCAATGTATAATACCCGACTTGGATAAATGTACTATCTTTTGAAAAACAAATGTATTTTCAACACTTTTTAAAACCCTGAAAAGCATTGCAAGACAAAAGAAACGGCTCGATATAAAGATTTTATTAAAAAAACAGAAAAATAAGAATTTTAGTTTATAATCATAATGTAAAAGACATATGAACCGTTAAGGAGTACGTAAAAGTGCTTGCCACATTAGTAAAAGAGGAAGAAATGAATTTAGCAGAAACAACAAGAGATATTAATTATTTTCTAACTAAACTTGAAGATGCTGACAACAAAAGCAAAAACGAGATTGAAAATATGTTGGTTAATATCGGAGATAAAGCTGTTCCTGAGCTTGTTGACAAATTGCAAGTTGTAAAAGGAACTGTTAGAGGTATTGTTGCTATGATTCTTATCAGAATCGGTGAGCCTTCTGTCGATTACCTTAAAAGAGCAGCTAAAATCAATAAAGATTTTGAATGGATTGCAGATTATTTAATTACCGAAATAAACGGCATTGCTGCCTAGTTCAAACTTCAAATAAGGGAGCCTTTTTTCAAGGCTTCTTTTTAGTTCTCAGATAAATTATTTAGTATTGTAATAATCACATGGGCTAGTTCTTGACTTTCGAGTTATAACTTATATATCATGTCAACATAAGCAATTAGAGAGGTATCATGAATAACTCAACACTGCATAGGTCAAATCTATCTAAAGAAAACATGGCGGTTTTAACAGAGCTTAAAGCATATAGAACCAATAACAGTCAGCGTGCTCGCTCTTATAAAAAACCTACCCAACAAAAAGAATTGGATATGCTTTGGCAAACATTTAAAATAAATCAAAAGGAAGAAAAATCACCTGGTATTTATCTTCTTACAGGATTTATTGCAGGCGCTTTGTGCATGTTTCTTATGACAGCAGTATTAAGTATGAGCGCAACAAACCCTGCGAGCGATTCTGATATTAAAGTTGAAACGCCTAAAGCAGAAAAGAAACTCATCAGAAAACACAAAGCATCAAGAATTTCTTTTGTACCTGCCGATAAGCCTGTTCAAACAGCTGCACCAACCTCTGAATCATATACTGTTAAAGAAGGTGACACTCTTGCTGGAATTATTATCAGATTCTACGGTAGCTATGACACATCTAAAATTGAAAAGATTAGAGTTGCTAACGGAATGAAAAATCCTAATAATATTTCTATAGGTCAAAAATTAATTATTCCGTTAAATTAGAGGAAATTAGAAAAATAAAAAAGAGTACATTTAAAATGTACTCTTTTTTATTTTTTAATATTAAAACTTTATATCATATCTTCTATTCTTTTAATCCTCTGAAAAGCAGGAAGATTATTAGACGAATACAAGTCTGTTCTCATCCCAACATATTGCTTTTGATACTGCTTGTTTTCGATGCGTTCATACATCAAAGTAGTATCGACTTTTTCTTTTATAAAGTCAACGAACGCCCTTTGCTTCTCATCAAATTCTAAATCATTCAAACTTTTAACGATATACATATTATTATTGTAATTCATTTCTGAAAAGATTTCTGTATTTTTGGATGAAACATTAAATTATATTAATCATCTTTTTTTAGGAAAGTTATTGAAACATCGCCGTAGTCTTTAACTTTGACAACACAAAAACCTGTAATATCTATTTGCTTTGAATTAGGATGTTCCATAATTATAATTCCATTGGGAGAGATAATATTTGCCTCTTTTATCGCCTTTAAAGCCTTATCATAAAGGTCCGATTCATAAGGAGGATCAATAAAAATCACGTCAAAAATCATTCCAAGCTTCTTTGAAACCCGAAGAGAGTCTCCAATAAAAAGCTTGCAGGACGTTTTTAAATCTGAAAAGATCTCTTTTGCAGAAAGTGCTGTTTTTTTATCAAGCTCAATAGCATAGACAGGCTCAAAACCTCTTGAATATGCTTCAAGTGCCATTATTCCGCTGCCTGAGAACATATCTAAGAAACTCTTTCCCTCAAAATCAATAATTGAAGAAAGAGAGTTGAAAATCCCTTGCCTTGTTTTTGAAAGAGTAGGTTTAATATTTTTAAATTTTTCAGTTTTTATCTTTCTTGAGTTTAGTTTTCCGCCTGTAATCTGCATAATTTTAAAACCTTATAACACAACCGCAGAAGGCTTTTGAAGCATTAAATTCCATCTATAGTAGCTGTAGTAGACTTTTGCATGAGCAAGAAAGTCAAGCCAAAATGTATAAGTACCTTTGAAAGATTCAACATTTTTATTTATATAGTGCATGGAAATTATTCCCTCATAACCTTGCGTAACCCTTATTATCTCACACTGAGAGGCAGATTTACTGCACCATATTACAATGTTGTCTTTAGGGGTGTTTTTCATTGTTGTCATTGCCATATCGCTATATTTTTTTGATACCTGATCAAGAAGTGCCTGAATAATTGTTAAGGCTGTCATTCTTCTGTTAAGCTCCCATTTATAAGAATGGAAAACAAGAGTTTCGCTATAGTTATCGCGGGTTTGATAATTTGGAAGATATTGTACAATCGCTTCGTTTTGCCTTACTTCACGAAAAACCCTCTGCCAGCCGGGAGGAAAATCAACTATTACTGTCTCGTACGCAGAAGCTATGCCCTGAAGCATTAATAAAAGCGCTATTGAGAGCAAAAATTTATTATATAAATTTCCAAATATCTTCTTCATCTGCAACTACTATTTCTAAGTTTAATTTTTCCAAAATATTCTTAAATATTTCTGTAACGTATTTTTCGCTATAAAAGTGACCCAAATCAAAGACAGCAACATCTTGGGCATCTAGTGCCTCATGATATTTCACCTCACCTGTTATAAATAAATCTATACCTTGATTTGCAAAATCCGGAATAAAACTACCGCAAGAACCAGCTCCCATAGCGATTTTACTAACGCTCTTATTCATGTTTCCTGCCACTTTTATATAAGGAATTTCTAAAGCGTTCTTGACTCTTTCAGCTACTTCACAAAGAGGTAAAGGTCCTTCAAGCTCAACTGTTTTAACAAAATCATTGCAACTTTTTGGATTGTTAAAACCTAATTTTTCAATAAGTTTATCGGTTGTTCCCCCTTGAGCTTTATCAAGATTTGTGTGAGCCGAATAGATTTGAATATTGTTTTGTATTGCCTTTAAAACAAAAGGTTCCTCAATATTTTTTAAAGGGCTAAAAATCAATGGATGATGAGATATTATCATATCGCAACCTTGCACAATAGCCTGATTAACTGTATCTTCAGTAACATTCAACGCTAAAAGAACTTTATTTACATCTTCTTGATGAAAATTAACCTGAAAACCCGAGTTATCCCATTCTTCCATAGTTTCAAGGGGGGCAAAATTTTCAATTAATCTGATAATATCAGCTGTTTTAGCCATATATTTCCTCTAAAATTTTCTGAGCGACGTATTTTTTAGTATTTTTTTCTATATGACTTATTCTACCATTTTTATTTAAAATATAAACTTCGTTATAATCTGAAGAAAATCCTGTGTCAGATTTTGAGATGTCATTTGCAACAATATAATCACAGCCCTTTTTTAAGATTTTGTTTTTCGCATTTTCTAAAAGGTTTTGAGATTCTGCACAAAAACCAACAACCACCTGATTTTCTGATTTTGTTTTGGCCATTTCAGCTAAAATATCAGGATTTTTAACAAGATTAAGAGTCAAAGTATCATTATCTTGTTTTTTAATTTTATTTTCCTCTTTATTCTGAACCCTAAAGTCTGCAACTGCAGCCGCCATAATAAGTGAATCAGCTGTTTTAAATTCTTGTTTTACGGACTCAAACATATCAGAAGCAGATTTTACTTTTGATATTTTATAAGACTTTTGAACATCAACAGTAGTTATCAAAACAACATCAGCACCCTGCTCAAAAGCACTGTCTGCAATAGCAATACCCATTTTGCCAGAGCTGTAATTTCCAATATACCTTACCGGATCAATATCTTCTTTTGTTCCACCTGCTGTTATTATTATTTTTTTACCATTAAGATTTTTTTTTTCAGCAGATAACAATATATCTTTTGCTTTCTCAAAAATAATATTTATATCAATAAGTCTTCCGCCACCTATGTCTCCGCAAGCTAAAAAGCCCTCTTCAACATCAAGTACTTCTATACCTACATTTTTAAGTTTTTGAATATTTTCTTGAACAAAAACATTTTCCCACATGCCTGTATTCATTGCAGGAGCTATAATAATCTTATTTTTAAAAGCACAAGCAATTGATGTTAGAAGATTATCGGCAATACCGTTTGCAATTTTACCTATGGTATTAGCTGAACAAGGGGCAATTACAAAGATGTCAGCACTAGCAAGCTCAATATGTTCTGGCTTATAATCTTCAATTTTATATTGCTCAACATAAACTTTATTCTGGCTTAATGATTGAAGCGTAGTTTCAGTAACAAATTCAAATGCATTAGGAGTAACGACGACTTTTACATCAGCTCCTTGTTTTTTGAAAAGTCTTATGAGTTCTAGTACTTTATAAGCAGCAATTCCTGCGGTTATACCTATTAAAACCTTTTTGCCTTCAAGCATTAAATGCCTCTTTCTTTGTCAAAAATTTCTTGAAGTTTTCCTAACGCAACATCAATATTATCATTTACAACATGATAATCAAACTCTTTTGATGCTTCAATTTCATTTCTGACCATTTGAAGCCTCATTTGAATTGCTTCTTCTGTTTCTGTATGCCTTCCCCTTAAACGTTTCTCAAGCTCTTCGAGTGAAGGAGGGAGAATGAATATCAAAACAGCATCTTTAATTTTTTCTCTAACCTGAAATGCTCCTTGAGTTTCAATCTCAAGTATCAGGTTCATTCCTTTTTCAAGAGATTTTCGAACAAAACTTTCTTTAGTTCCGTAAAAATGTTCGCTAAAAACAGCCCACTCTAAAAACTCGTTATTCTCTATTGATTTTTTAAATTCTTCTTCTGAAACGTAGAAATAATTAACCCCATCAACTTCCCCAGGCCTCGGATTTCTTGTAGTCACTGAAATTGAAAGTTTTAGATTATTATTCGCTTCTATAAATTTTGATATCAGAGTTCCTTTTCCAACACCTGACGAACCTGATATTACAAATAATTTGCCCTGCATATAACCTCATTATGCTTTAATACACAACTATTACATAAATTTCTTACCATTATAACGCAACTTATTTATATAATCTACACTATTATTTATTGATAAATTACTCTAATCGGAAAATATGTTAATTTATAAAAGCAATCAATATGCTATATTTTAGTCATAATAGGTTACAGCAATGTATTTTCTTAAAAAGTTTTTCAATTTTAACAAAACAAAGAGCAAAGAAAACTTGCAGGATATTTCTGCAAAACTTTTGGATACAGAAAATCAGCTTAAAACTTATATTAACAAATATTTAAAAAATGAAGAAAAATGGCAGATTATTAATAAAATATTTCAGGATGTTAACTCCACAATTGAAATATATAGTATTTTAGAATCTATTTCTTCTCAAATTATAAAACTCGTTGAAGCTAAAGCATATTCTCTTTACTATTTTGATAATAAAAATCAAAAGCTTGTCCATAAATTTTCAAGTACAACTAACCCACCTGAAATTAATGCGTATATGGAAGCTATTATTGAAAATAAAAATACCGAATATCAAATTTTCGAAGACATACTTCAAGACATAAATTCAGAACAAACAAAAAATATACTTAACAAGAATCTCGAAAAGAACTACTATATAATTCCAATTATAAACTATGACCAATTCTTAGGAGTTATGTTTTTATACAAATTTCCTGATTTTCTGACTCCTGAAGAAATAAATATACTGGAAATTATTGCAAAAAATATAGCAATAACAATAAGAAACGCTGAACTTTATCAAACACTTAAAAAATATAATACAAACCAAATTCAATTTATCGCTAATCTTGCTCATGAGTTTAAAACCCCTTTAAGCTCTATCATTGGCTTTGCAAAAATAATTCTTTCTAAAGACAAAATAGCAAAAGACCAACTAAGTAAATTCATTACAAATATTTTGACCTCAGGTCGGCATCTTCTTAAACTTATTGAAGATATTCAAGACGCTTCGATAGCAGAATCGGGAAATTTAAGTCTTCACTACGAGGTTTTTAACCCCAAAATAACTATTTCAGAGATTATTCTTCAATGTGAATACGTTACAGAAGAATGTAATATCAAAATTGTGCCAAGGTTAATTGACTGCAATATTACAGCAGATATAAGAAGGTTTAGGCAGGTTATTTATAATCTATTAAGCAATGCGATAAAATTCTCAAACCCTGATTCAGTCGTTTCAATAATATCTTATCTTGAAAATGACCATTTTTGTTTTGAAATAAACAACAAAGGTAAAATCATAAAAAAAGAAGACAAAAATAAGGTTTTTGAACTTTTTTATCAAGGCACCACTCCAAACCTGGATCAAGACTATAAAGGGGCAGGCTTAGGACTTTCTTTATGTAAAAAAATTGTTGAATTACACAACGGAAGCATTGATTACTCTTCTGGGGAAAAAGAAGGGACCACTTTCGTTTTTGCAATACCTCTTTCTCCTAAACAAATTGAAATTCAAAAATAGTTTCACGCCTTACTGATTATTTAATCATCAACATTTTTGCGTTAAACGAAATTATGGTCTTCTCTTATAAAGTCCTTCAGTCTATCCAAAATTTCGCAAAAATAAAATGCGACATTAAGCCGCATAAGTCAAGAAAGGAATGGTTAGACTATTAATTTATTTGATTATTACATATTTTTGTATACTACGCAAATTTATGAATAATTGTTAATATATTTTTACAATGCCTCTTTTTGCTCTAGAATAAAAGAATTAAGGAGGCAATATGAAAATTGGAATTGTTGGCTTAGGGCTAATTGGAGGCTCTATTTTAAAGGCACTTCAAGGGAAATATGAGCTTTATTGCGTATCAAAAAGCCCTGAAACAATTGAAAAAGCCTCTGAATATTCTTGTACATCATCAACAGATTATTCTATACTAAAAGATTGTGATATTGTATTCGTTGCAACCCCTATAAATAAAACGCTCGAAACACTTGATAAACTTGAAAATATTGTTAGGCAGGATTGTATAGTGACAGATACTGCCAGTGTGAAAATGTTTGTTATGGAGAAAGAGAGACCTTATAAGTTTATTGGCTCCCACCCAATGGCAGGAACTGAAAACAGCGGTTTTGACAGTTCATTCAAAGAACTCTTTGAAGGTGCAAAATGGGTTATAACTCCATACATAAATACCGAAAATAAAAATATTGAAACATTAAAAAATATTGTTACTCAAATGAAAGCCGAAGTTGTTGTCGCAAATCCTTTTGAGCACGATGAAGCAGTTGCACTTATAAGCCATATGCCTATGTTAGTTGCACAATCTATATTTAAAGCTGCAGAAAAGAATGAACTTGCCCTAAAATTAGCTTCATCAGGTTTCAGAGATATGACGCGGCTTGCTATGTCTAACCTCACTATGGCTGAAGATATGATGCATTACAACTCACTCAATATAAACCACGCATTGACCAAAATGATTGAAAGTTTAAATCTACTTGATTCAAATTATGCTGCACTAATTCCTGAAATCAAGTCAAAACGAGAAAAAATGTATTCAAAAGACGGCAAAAATATCTTATAAACTAACATCTTGAAAAAACTTCAACATCAAGGGAATCCATTGTATTAGCTAGAAAATAAGCAGAAGATGCAATCATAGCAGCATTATCTGTGCAATACTTCATTTGAGGAGCATATATTTTGTAGCCTTGTTCTTGAAGTGCGTAGAATTTCTTTCTTATTTCCGAGTTTGCTGCAACTCCGCCACCAAGGGCAATCTTCTTTGAACCTAGGTTTTCAGCAGCTTTTACCGTTTTTCTGAATAATGTTTTAGTTATACATTCTTGAAAACTTGCAGCAACATCTTCTTTGGGAAGGTAGCCGAGTTCTTTTTGTAACCTTTGCGTTAATTGAAGTACGGCAGTTTTTAACCCTGAAAAACTAAAATCATAATCTCCTTGAACTTTTGCAACAGGAAGCTGATATGCCTTTGGATTACCTTGTGGAGCCATCCTGTCAAGATTGAGACCACCTGGATATGGAAGTCCTAAGAGCCTTGCGACCTTATCGTAGGCTTCGCCTGTCGCGTCATCTATTGTCTCACCTATAATAGTTTGTTCTAAATAACTATCAACCCTTATTATTTGTGTATGTCCACCGGAAACCAAAAGCGCAACAAAAGGAGGTTCAAGGTCTGTATCAATATAATTAGCGCAAACATGCGCATTCAAATGGTTTACACCAATAAATGGTTTATCATAAGTAACAGCAAGCGCTTTTGCAGCATTGAGCCCTACCAAAAGCGAGCCAACCAAGCCTGGTCCCACTGTAGCTGCAATTGCAGTAACATCTTTAGGGGTAATACCTGCCTGTTCAAAGGTTTCTGCTATAACAAGGTTAACCGATTCCAAATGTTCGCGAGCCGCAACCTCAGGAACTACTCCACCAAATTCTCTGTGAGTTTTGATTTGAGAAGCAACAACGTTTGCAAGAACTTCACGCCCGTTTTTAACAATAGCACAAGCTGTTTCATCACAGCTTGACTCTAAAGCCATTATTATAATATCTTCTTCAACATCCGGTCCTATAAAAATACTTTTGCCAGAAATTGGTGTTTTAAATTCTTTTTTCATTGCTTCTTTAACTCTTAAAATTATCGGTTTAACCTCATAAAATATTAGCACAAAAAAACCTGCCTTTTAAAGCAGGTTTTTGAGCTTTTATTTAAAACAAGTTATTGAGCGTATACGCTAACTTGTTTTCTGTCACGTCTGTGCGGTTCAAATTTAACAACGCCATCAACCGTAGCAAAAATTGTATCATCTTTGCCGATGCCAACACCAACGCCAGGGTGAATTTTAGTTCCTCTTTGACGAACAATAATATTTCCGGCTTTAACTACTTCACCGCCATATTTTTTGACGCCTAATCGTTTACTTTCGCTGTCGCGACCGTTTTTGGATGAGCCTACGCCCTTCTTATGTGCCATTTTATATTCTCCTTATAATTATTTTTGTTATTCTTCAGTTGCTTCAGGAGCATCAGATTTTGCTTTTTGAGCTGTTGTTCTGATTTTGTTAATCATAACTCTTGTAAAGCCTTGTCTGTGTCCTTGCTTTTTTCTGTAGCCCTTTTTTGCTCTTTGTTTGTAAACTATAACTTTTTTTGCTCTATCATGTTTTACAACAACGCCTTCAACAGAAGCATTTTTAACATAAGGTTGGCCAACTTTTGATTTTTGACCGTTTACAAGCATTACAACTTCTTGAAAAGTTACTTTGCTATCAGGTTCAGCATTTAAAAGTTCAACATCTACGTAGCGGCCTTCTTCAACCTGGTATTGTTTTCCGCCAGTTTCAACTATTGCGTACATTTTATTTCCTTTCGCTTGAAGTAGTCGTAGCTTTCGCGTTTTAAAACGACTTACTTATCTAATACTTGTGAAATACAAGCAAAATAAGAGACTTTTCCTAATTACATTATTTCACAATATAAATGTTACCTTGGGCAAAGTCCAATGTCAATCATGGTCTAAGTTTTCTTTAACAAGTAATTTACAAT
>JAEZIX010000085.1 GCA_023415935.1 Cyanobacteria bacterium OH_CDB_20
CAGCAGTGATAAATACAGAATTCAATATGATAACTGAGGTGTTAACGTTTTTAAGGTGTTTGTCTTCAAAAATATATTCTTTCATATAAAGCCCAAGGAGCATTGCAGCAGGAGGGAACACAGGTAATATATAAGTAGGAAGTTTAGTACTTGAGGCTGAGAAAAACAAAAACGTAAAAGCAAAAAATATTAAGTTTAAGCCAATCCATTTTTGAGTGCTATCGAGCGATTCCCATTTCTGAGAAAGGTCTACTAAGTTAAAATTAGAAAAATATTCTTTTAGTCTTTTATACAATGCTTTTGATTTATCAACAAGCATTGAGATAAAAATCAGCGTCCAAGGTAGAAACCCAACAGCAAAGACTGCTATAAAGAACCAAAAAGGCTCTTTTCTGCCTAGTTCAGCAGAGTTTACAAATCTTTCAAGATGGTGTTTGAAAATATATTCATGGAAGAAAATATCACCGTATGTGTTTAGCATAAGTGCGTGCCATGGAATGGTAATAAGCAAAAACATTGCTACTCCAGGAAAAAAACAAACCGGTTTAAAAATTTCTTTTACTTTGCCTGAAAATAAATATCCTAAAAACATTACTCCAAAAGGAATTATAAACCCGGGAACTCCTTTTGCAAGAACGGCAAGTCCTGATAATATATAAAAGCCCCACCATAAAAGCATTTTGTTCTTGTCAGATTCAGCAAAGAATGTTAAAAAGCCTACGAAACAAGCAAAAGCAGTTAATGTTGCAAGAAGCATATCAAGTATTGAAATCCTTGCAAGAACAATAAACTCAAAACTTGTTGCCAGTATTAAACAAGAAATCAAACCGTAATTTCTTGATACGATTTTTCGTCCCATAAAATAAGTTAAAAGTGTAGTAAGTGTTGCACATAAAGCAATTGGAAGTCTTGCAACAACTTCATTAATTCTCTCGAATATCAAAAAAGAAATATCTAAAAACCAAAAATAAAGTGGCGGTTTTTCAAAAAAGAATTCCCCATTTAGCCTCAATGTACTCCAATCATTGATATTAAGCATATCTTTTGCAATTGAAACATATCTTGTTTCATCAACATCAATTAGGGGGTAATTTCCCATATTATAAAAGAAGAGAAAGTAGCATATTACCAATATACCTAAGATTGTTATTTTCTCTATATGTTTATTGATAAAATCCATTTGCCATCCTTTACTTTAAAATTTTGTATAATTTTATGCAGACTGAATATATTTTTCAATCTGAGATTTTGTATTAAGCTCTGTTGTTGCAACAATAACCTTAGTTTCGTCAAGTTTAATCCCTGCAAGTATGCCATTTTCTTTCATTTTTGAGATAAAAGTATCTGCATTTTGAACTTCAAGTACAAATTCATTAAAATAATCTTTATTTAAAACTTTATACCCTTTATCCAAAAGACCTTCAGCAAGAGTATGAGCATTTTTTGAACTCAAATAAGCAACTTCTCTAATCCCCGTTTTTCCCATTAAAGCAAGATAAACTGTTGCGTTTAGCGCAATAAGAGCTTGGTTTGAACAAATATTGCTTGTCGCTTTTTCACGTCTGATGTGTTGTTCCCTTGCTTGAAGCGTAAGTGTAAACGCTTGATTTCCATCAGCATCCACCGTTCTTCCTACAATTCTTCCTGCAAGTTGTCTTTTGTGCTTATCGGTTGTCGCAACAAACCCAGCATATGGGCCACCAAAAGAAACAGGATTTCCAAAAGATTGAACATCCCCAACTACAATATCCGCTCCATAATAAGAAGGTTTTTTAAGGGCAGCTAGTGAAATTCCTTCGACACAAGCAATTAGAAGAGTCTTTGAATCTCTTTCAAGATCTTTTAATGCTTCAAAATCTTCAATTGAACCGAAATAATTTGGAATTTGAAGTAGAATAGCACCATACTCACCTGTTTTTAATAAAGATTGAACCTTATTTAAGTCTGTTTGGTAATCTTTGCTTTCAACAAATACAAGTTCAATATCACCTGCTTCAGCATAAGTTTTAACAACTTCAATGTATTCAGGGTTTAAAGCATTAGAAATTAAAAATTTACTTTTACCTGTAATTCTTGAAGCCATTAAAATTGCTTCGGCGCAAGCATTTCCAGCATCATAAACAGATGCATTTGAAACATCCATGCCTGTTAAGTCGCAAATCATAGACTGAAACTCATAAATCACCTGAAGAGTGCCCTGAGAAATTTCAGGCTGATAAGGTGTGTAAGCGGTATTAAATTCAAATCTTGAAGAGATTTGGTTAACAGCAGCAGGAATAAATCTTCTATAAGCACCCCCTCCAATAAAGCAGGCATAGTCTGTTTTATTCTTGTTTGCAATATCTCTAATAACGCTTTGAGTTTCCATCTCAGAAATTGCATCAGGAAGATTTAATTCCTTCATTCTGGCAGCCTCAGGCACCATATCATAAAGTTCGTCAATACTTGAAATACCAATACTATCAAGCATCTCTTGTCTTGCAATTTCTGTATTTGCAACAAAATTTTTCATAATTATCCTAATTCTTCTTTGTAGTCTTCGTACTCTAATAAGTCAGCAACATCTTCAGAAAAACTGTCAGGCTCAATTTTTAATAGCCATCCTTTTTCATAAGGATTGTCATTTAATATTTCAGGGCTGTCAAAAAGTTTGTCATTGATTTCAACAACTTTTCCGCCAACCGGCATATAAATTTCTGATGCTGCTTTAACTGACTCAACAGTTCCAAAAACTTCACCTTTTCTAAAATGAGAACCAACATCAGGAAGTTCAATAAAAACAATATCCCCAAGCTGTTCTACTGCAAAATCCGTAAGGCCGATTGTATATGAGCCTCCTTTTTCAAAAATATACTCGTGGCTTTTGCTACATAAAATACCTTCTGGTATGTCCATACTTTTCTCCTTTTAACATTATCACTAATTTACACTAATTCACTTTATTCTTTTTCTCTACAAAAGGTCTTTTTACTACTTTAGCACCATAAAGTTTATTTCTGACCATTATTTGTATAACTGTATCAATCTTAATTCCAACAGATGTATCAACATACCCCAAGCCAATATTTTCGTTGAGTGTAGGAGAATACCCTCCGCTTGTTACATGACCTACTTTAACACCATTATAATATATCTCGTATTCATGTCTAGGTATTGCTTTATCGATCATCATAAATCCGATAAGTTTCTTAGCCACACCATCCTGTAATTGCTTAAATATTGCATCTTTTCCGTTATAATCTACTTTTTTAGATTTTGAAACTGACCAAGTAA
The DNA here is from genome assembly GCA_023415935.1 of Cyanobacteria bacterium OH_CDB_20. Lineage (GTDB taxonomy): Bacteria > Cyanobacteriota > Vampirovibrionia > Gastranaerophilales > Gastranaerophilaceae > JAEZIX01. Next base: position 3,274 of record JAEZIX010000085.1, read on the forward strand.
GCATTGCTTCAATTGGCGTAACATTTTCATCCATGTCATTACCATAAAGGTGAAGAGCCGCTTCAAGTCTTAATGTATCTCTTGCACCAAGTCCGATTGGCTTTATTCCAAACTCTATTCCTTCTTGTAAAATTCTATTCCATAAAAGAGCAGAATATTCATTTATAACAAGAATTTCAAAGCCATCTTCTCCTGTGTATCCGGTTCTTGAAATGTAAACATTTATACCGCAAATCTCAGCTTGTTTTATGCTAAAAAACTCAGGTTGTTTCTCTTCCGGTAGGCCAAGTTTTGCAACAAGTTTAGAAGCATTAGGACCTTGAACTGCAAGAAGTGAATAATTATGGGATTGATTTTCAATCTGAACATTAAATCCAGGTTTATTTTTAACAATCCAGTTCAAATCCTCATCAAGTCTTGAAGCATTTACAATTAAAAGGTAATAATTTTCTGACAATTTATAAATAATAAGGTCATCAATCATACCGCCTTCTTTATTTGTAAGCTGGCAGTATATAGCTTTTCCATCTGTTAGTTTTTCAACATTTTGAGGAACAAGTTTTTGCAAAAATGCCAAAGAATCACGCCCTGAAACGAATAATTCACCCATATGAGAAACATCAAAGAGCCCCACAGCATTTCTTACCGTATTATGTTCATCAATTATGCCCGTGTACTGAACAGGCATTTCCCAACCTGCAAAAGGTACCATCTTGCACCCTAATTTTACTTGCTCTTCGTGTAAAAATGTTTTCTTATTCATTTCATTCTCCATTATGTTTTTTAGCTTAAATTAATGTATTGTGTCAAGAATTTTACTTTACCAGCTCTTTTGTGGTTTTAAAGTGCATCTTGGCTATATTTTTAAGCTCGTTATTTCCATATTTATCAATAAATTTTTTGCCCTGCTCCAAGACCTTGTTCGAGGCACCTTTAGGGAGCTCTATACCATATTTTAAGCTCATCTCATCCATTCGTTTTACAAATTCTGCCCTTGCAATAATAGAAGCTGCCGCAACTGCAATATCGCTTTCAGCCCTAACCATTTGATCAAGTTTTATTTTGCGCCCTTTTTGCATCAAAGAATTTAATATAAGGCTTTCGTCTCCGAATTTATCAGAAAGTGCTCTTTCACAAGGACTTTTCTCTAAAATATTTTCAATCGCTCTTGCATGTCCCCAAGCCAATAGCTTATTTAGATTATTAAACTTCAAATAGAGTTCATTATATTTTTGAGGAGTGATAACAACTACAGAATGAACAGAATTATTTCTAATCTGAGCTGCAAGTTTTCTTATAACAGCATCGTTGAGTTTTTTACTGTCTTTAATTCCAAGTTCGTTAAATAGTTTAGAACTTTTTTCATCAACTTGAACGCCAGCGATAACAAGAGGGCCAAAAAAATCACCTTTTCCTGATTCATCTGTTCCAATGTAACAAGAATATGTTACAGCGTTTGAAGAAGGCTGTTTTTCAGGCTTTGAAACTATCCCAAGGGTTTCATCAACTTTTCCTGCAAATTCAGAAACATCTTTACCTTGAATTAAAAACTTTCCGCTTTCATAAAATATTGCCTGAAAATCTTTGGTTTTAGCGCGCCATACAGAATACTGAACTTTATCAAATTCCGCATTCATCCCCTCTAAAAGCAACCTAACCTTTGATGCCTGCACTGCATTTATTTTTACGGTATATGTATTCATTCTTAAAGAATATCACACTCACAAACTATACTTAAGAAGATATTACGCATTGTAAAAACTTGTTAACTGAATATATACATTCTGTTGCCCAAAGGTAATGGCATGCTCTTTAATAAGCATAGAAGGACTTTATGAGAATAAATTCAAACCTAAAACTGACTGGAAATAACTACTATCCGAAGCAGAGCACGGCTGAAAGAAGCCTCAGTTTGAAATCCTCTTATGATTCTTTTTCATACTCTCCAAATACAAAAAGTATTGAACAACCTTCCTTCGCATTTAAGAAAAGCGGCAAACACCTTCACCTAGTTTCATTTAAAGCGCTTGAAAATCCTCTTATTCCTAAAAATCCATCGATAAGAGCGGGGCTTCAAAATGCAAAACGCTACCAATCAGCAATTAAAGCTGCGGAAGCACTTCCAGAGGGATCTCCTCTAGTAATATCTATTGTTGATAAAACTCTTGTAAGCAAAAATGCTATAGAAATAAGAACTGAAAACGGCATTACACTTGGCAATATGCCAAAATCTTTTGTCAGAGTGCTAGGAACAATGATACAAGAAGAGCCTGAAGCTTTTGTTGCAACAAAGAAACAATCAATCGGTACTGGAGAAAACTCTTTCGCAAACATGCTCTTTGACATCGAATACAAAGGTGTAAATAGAGTCGATGCCCAAAAGAAAATAAACGAAATATTGTATAAAAATGCAATTTCACCTGAAGAAGTTTTGCATAGAATTTTTAGCTACAAGAAAGTTCTTTACGGCGATGAAGTAGGAATGCAAAAAATAGCAGAATCTGACGTTGCACTTAATAATATTATAGATACACTTCAGAGCAACAGACATCAGAAAATATTACTGGTTGGGCACAACAAGCCTGATGGTGATACTGCCGGATGCTGTATGGGCCTAAAATGCGCTCTTGAACATATTGGTAAACAACAAGTAGACATTGCAATTGACGATGTGCTTGCAGGTTTCTTGAAGAAAATAATACCTGAAGAAGAAATTAAGAAAACGCCTGAATTTATGAACAGATTAAATAACGGCATTTCTACTAAGATAGATGAACTTTCACATCAACCTGACTCGATTGAAAACGCATCAAGAATATATTCTTTAACAAAAGTAAAAGAATATTACAATAAACTTTATACAACCTTAGATCCTAATGAAAAATATGACCTTGTTGTATTCTTAGATGTTCCGGGACCAGGTAGAGTCAGTCCTGAAGTAAAAAAATACGTAAAAGATGCAAAACAGGTTATCTACATCGATCACCATCCGTTCCAAGCTGCAGGCTGGGAAGAAGAAAAGAAAAATGGTGGAATCGATATAGATAAAGTAAAAAGACAAAGTCTTTTTTGGGTCGAACCCAAAGTGCCTGCTGCTACAATGCTTGTAAGTATTGTTGTAAACCGTCTGATACCAAATCTAGCACCAAGGTACAGAGACCACGTATATGGCGACAATATTTCGCAAGAAGAAACAGATAGAATAAAGCACATGGTTTCAAGTCTTGTTGTCGGTACTCTTACTGATACGAGCGGTTTTAGAAGAAATATGAATAAAAGTGCAGAAGACGAAAAAGTCCCTTCTGATAAGAAAATCGGATTTGCTCCAGCCGGATTTTCAAATTGGCTTTTGAATTTAACTAATGGTGAATTAACAAGAAGATCCATTCAAAAACAAATAAAATATGATGTTCCAAATAAAGTTGACTTTTACTTTCCGCAGGACTTCCTAGATTTTTACAACTCAGAGACAACAGAAAGCCCTGAAGAAGTTAAAATAGATATTGCAAAGATGATTGAAAGCAACTCTGACTCAAAATACACAAGAATATCAGAAGAAGCAGCACAAAATACCACTGTAAATAAAGAATTAGGACTTGGTATTTCTAAGATATACTTTGCTTCCATAAAAGATTTTCTTGAAGAATACAATTTAACAAACCCTGAAATCAATATGCGTGACGTTATAGGGGTATTTAAATTCAATCCGACAACAATCGCTTTGAAATATGATACCGAAGATGAAAGATACAAGGTTGACCCAAAATACAAAGACAATAAAATTAGTGCAATGATTAGGGAAGAAGCCTCAAAAGGAGAACTTGACGGAAGTTATCAAATTGCTAACGAAAATTCTGTTTCATTCTCATTCCGTTCTCACGATGGAACAAATTATGCGGCTCTACTTGCAACATTATTTGGTGGTGGAGGCCACGCATCTGCTGCCGGTGCAACGCTTACGATGCCTGGAATTAACGCGGATTCAAAATTAATAATCAAAATTAACGGCAAAGAAGTTACAGATCCTTATGAAATATATTCTGCAACTAAAAACAACTATAATGCAGCATATGTAAACCCTGAACTAAAACCTGTAGATATAAAACTTGAAATGTCTGAAAGAGGAAAACCTATTCCTGAAATAATTACAGACTTTGTAAGGGTGATTAGACAAAAATAGTGCTTTATAATAGAATTAAACCCAAATGCTTTTAAGGAAATAATATGAATTTGAAAATATTTAACACAGGTGTTATGCCTGTAAATACTTACGTTTTAATTGATGAAACATCAAAAGAAGCTGTTATAATTGATCTTGGCGGGGATTCTCACGACGTATTAGACTATATAAAATCAGAAAATGGAAAAATAAAAGCGATTTTAAATACACACGGACATTTTGACCATGTTATGGGAGAAGCATTCTTAAAAGAACGTATGCCTGAAGTTCCTATTTATTTGAATAAAGAGGACTGGTATTTAGCACAAAACCTTAATGAACAAATTCAAAAGTATGCACCAGGTTTTAACGCGCCTTCTTTCACTCCTGACTTCGATCTTAATGAAGAAACAGAGTTTAAGTTAGGTGAAACTCCATTCAAATTCTTTTTCACACCCGGGCACACAAGAGGAGGGGTTTCTATTCTTGTTGAGAACGACCTTTTCACAGGAGACACGCTTTTTATGGGTACCATAGGAAGAACTGACCTTGATGGGGGCGATTACAATACTCTTGTAAATTCAATCAGAACAAAACTTTTACCCCTTGATGACAATATAAAAGTTTACCCCGGACACGGTGTATCAAGCACAATGGGTGAAGAAAAAATCTCAAATCCTTATTTAAACTAAACTGGTTCACCTGATATTTTTGTTATAAAATGTATTAACAGAGTATCTTAAGGATTTTACGAAATGCAGACACAAGAACTAGTTGAGAAGATTAATAAGCTAAAAAAAGAAAAAAATGCTGTTGTTTTAGCTCATTCGTATCAGAATGTTGAAATAGATTTAGTTGCAGACTTTGTCGGTGACTCTTTATATTTAAGCAGAAAAGCAGCAGAAACAGATGCTGACATTATAGTTTTTGCAGGAGTTACTTTTATGGCTGAAACTGCAAAGATTCTCGCCCCTGATAAAAAAGTATTGCTTCCAAGAAAAGAAGCGGGATGCCTTATGGCTGATATGATTGACCTTAAACAACTTAGAGAATTCAAAGCACAGCACCCGAATATTCCTGTTGTTTGTTATGTAAATTCAACAGCTGAAGTAAAATCAGAGTCTGATATTTGCTGTACAAGCGCAAATGCAATAAACATAATAAAATCACTAAAATCAGATAAAGTTTTGTTCGTTCCTGATACATACTTGGGAACTTACGCAGCCTCTCAAATTGAAGGAGTTGAAGTAATTCCTTATCCTGGATTTTGCCCTACACACTTGAGAATAACAAAAGAAGATGTACTTCAAATGAGAGAAAAACATCCTAAGGCGCTTGTTTTAACCCACCCTGAGTGTCATAAAGAAGTCGTAAATGTATCTGACTTTGTAGGAAGCACAACTGCAATTATGAAATATGCTGCCGAAAGTACAAATAAAGAGTTCATAATAGTTACAGAAAAAGGTGTTGTCGAAAGACTCGAAAGAGATTATCCTGAAAAGAAATTCTACCTTATCTCAGAGAAAGCTATCTGCCCGAATATGAAATGGAATGAACTTATAGATATTTATAACTCGCTCAAATATGAGCAGTATGAAATCACGGTTGATGAAGAAATGGCTAAAAAAGCATTGCACACAATAGAAAAAATGGTTGCTATAAGTTAAAAATATTTAATCATAAAAAAAGCTCCTCAAAAGGGAGCTTTTTTATATCAAAATTTGAAATTTATACGCCAACTAGCGCTTTTGCTTCTTCAACAACTTCAACAAGTGCATCTAGTGCATCTTGAGGGAGTTTATCAAGACCTGCTTTTTCTGTTTCTCTTGATTTTATGAATTCAATTCTATCATTCATACGAGCTACAAATTGTGCAGCATATTCTTTATTTTTGAATGAAGCGTCAAACCCTTCGATATCCATAATTTCAATATCTGAGAAATTTTCCCACTTATGGAATTTAGATGTTCCTTCAACAATAGCTTCAATAATTCCTAAAGTATGTTTAGGTTGAACTTTTGTTCCCATAAAGTCACCTGTATTCAAGATATAGCAATCAACACCATCTGTTATAAGCTGCTTAAATCTTGTGTAATCCATTTCTAAAGGGTAAACTCTGAAAGGATTTGCATAAGGTTCAACAACCAAAGCATTAGGGTCAACATCTTTTGCAAGTCTTTCTGCAGTAGTACGTTTTGTAGCTAGAGTCGCGCCCATAGCAGAACCCAAAGAAGCCCCCGAAAGTTTTAACACAGGAGGAATTGTAGGGTCTTTCATAAGCCAGAATATTGCATTGATGGGTTCATCAATTCTGTCTACTCTATTTGGAGACCAGAGCTTAGATTTAACAGCACGGCCGTTACCGTTTCTAAGATCTTCTGTTATAGAAACCAATTTACCATCTGCAAGGGCTATTACACCGTTATTTTGCTGTGTAATGATGTATTTATTATCATCACAGCCAATTGGATAATCTTGCGTCTTATCAAAATAAGCAGGCTCTAGTGCTATCGTATATTTATCATGAACATTAATAACAAATGCATCATCATGAAGAACTGTAATGTCGTATTTATTGTCGTGCTTTGCATGCGTAATTGTTGATTTTCCAGAACCAGACAGACCGAAGACTGCTACCTGGAAAGATTTTCCGTTTTGAAGGTTGTATCTTTTCATACCGCCGTGGCAAGAAGCATATCCGTTTCTTGCAGCCGCCCCCCAAGCAAGAGTTAGAGTACCTTTTTTGTGTTCTCCGAAATATCTCATACCTAAAATTGCAGCGCAATTATGTTCAGGATCAAAGAAAGTCAATCCGTAAGGGAAATCAGGGTGTGTCCAATCAGGATCAGAGAATACATAAATATCGCCTTCTTTGATTGGTCTTGATTCAGCATACATTTGAGAATATTGTTCGTTTATGTATTGGAAATTAAGCATCCAAGAATACATTACATTTTCAAAACCTGCCGGAATCATCAAGTGCGCTTTTATCATAAAGTCTTCTTCAAGCCCTACAACAACTTCGGTTGAATACATAAGTTTTTCGCGTGTTCCATAGACAGCTTCACGAATAATCGGAAGCAAATATTTCAAATCACAACCAGGCTCGCCAACAATTTTTCTTGCCGCTGAGCATCTTCCAACAACTGTACCATCATTGAATAACAACTGGTTAGCTCCTTGCGGAAGCCCAAGCTTTTCAGGCATATAAACAGGCATGCCTGTAAGTTCTACTGTTCCAGGACTATCTTTTGCAAGTTTGTATGCTTCTGAAACTGTCTTTATATTTTCAACATTATTTCCAAAAAATGGCGCTGTAATAGTGGCTCTTGCTGCCGACATCAGTTCTTTTAATTCTTCTGTGCTAGTGTAAAATTCTTTAGTACTCATCAAATACTCTCCTGTTTATCTATCAAAAAATAAGCGTCTAGTTTCTATATTAATATTATTTATTGAACATGGGCAAGTATTTATTAAAAAATGTTTTCCTAATATGTTAAATCACCTGTTTTTAAGGCAATTTCAAGATTATTTTTATCTAAAACAGTTAAAGTTCCGTCTATATTGATTTTTTTTGCAAGATAAAATTCATTCTCAGAAAGAGATGAGACCTTAATTTTTTGTCCAAGAAAAGAACATTTCGACTCATAATTTTCTTTAATAAGCAGGAAACCTTTATTTATAAAGGTTTCATAGTCATCAAAGAATTTATCTAAAAGTTTTTTAGAAAAATCCTCTACATCAATTTTTTTACCCAAAATCATATTCAAAGAAGTTGCCTTTTGATTTATTTTAGTAAGTGTTTCGTATTTTAAATTCAAATTTACACCTATTCCTAAAACAATTGCAGCAATTTTTCCTTTGTGAGAAGAACCTTCAGCTAAGATCCCTGAAATTTTAGCCCCTTTAACAAGTACATCGTTAGGCCATTTCAAACTAGCTTCAACGCCATAATCTTCAAGCACTTCGCAGAGCTTTAAAGCAAGATATTGAGTCATATTTTGAAAAGGAAAAACCCCAATTTTAAAGGGCTTCAGCACAATTGTCATGTAAAGATTTTCAGTATCATCAGAAATCCACTCATGATTAAACCTTCCGCGCCCCAATACTTGCCGTTGTGCAATTATGACATCTTTGTCATGAAATTCTTCTATATGATTTAATGCAAAAGTGTTTGTTGACTCTAATTCATTATACTTTTTTACTTTATATTTACTCATAAGTTACCCCTACGGAGATTATCATAAAATATAATACAAAAAAAGAGATGATTGCCACATCTCTTTTTATCTTCAAAAGTATTAATTCTTCTTTTCTTTAATTTTATTAATTTGATAAATTATTAATTTCGGAATTGTATATATTGCAGCCATTAAAGCGGCTCCTTTTACCAATCTATTAACACTTATTCCTATTTTGTTTCCCAGAATAAAAAGTTTTGGATCCTCAGGAGAAAGCCATTTCTTGAATTTTTTAGCCCAATATTTCAATTTATCATTTTTTACTGAAGTAATTAATTCATAAAACTTTTTGTCCCATGGTGAAAGAACAGTCTGAGCAATTGGTTTTGTCGTAATTGAATTTTCAATTACTTTAGTGCCATTTTCGACGTGATAAATCCCATTTAATGCCCCAATTGTAGTCATTGCTGCCAAATTAAAATTCCTAATTAAAGGAGGTTTCGCAGTAGGGTCTTGACTTCTTTCATAAGAAAATCTGTTAAACTCCGCTAATTTCATTTGATCAACTCAACTTTCTCTAATTTTAAGCACCATTGTGAATACAACTTTCTCCAAGTCAAGTATATTATAACTCCCAAAGACCGCAAATCCAATAGCCTAAAGGCCGATTATGAAGTTATATTAAGTCGCTTAATAGACTTTCAAGTTTCATTAAATTGGTTACTATAGAACCTTTTGAAACATAATCTACATTTAATTTATTAGCTATCATTGCAATATTGTGCATAGAAGATATGATTATTATCCTTGAATTAGAATACTCAGACATCTTTTGGGCATGTTCTATAAACCACTCCCCTGCTGTTTGAGGATCGAAATCAAGTTCCATTTGTAAGTCGCTTACAATTATTTTAAAAGGCTCTTTTTTATTTTGCTCAAGCAGCTCCACTCCTTCTCTTGCCGATTTTGCAAGTTCGATATGCCAAGCAGGTCCAAGAATATGCTTGATTGCATTTGTATTAAATATCCTCCAGCTTGCACTATCGTCGACTATGAGTACTTTATTATTCATATCTTTTGAACCTAAAAATAGCCTATCTTACTAATACTAAATTGTCTAAAAGTCCATTTTTTCACAGACAGCTTATGTGGCATATTATACAATAAGTATTAATATTTTGAAATAATCTAACTGAATTAGGCGCAGATTTATCAATAGGTTATTTCATTTCGTTAATACATAGTAACTGTTGGAAATATTATGAAAAAATTCTTATCCTACGTAAAATTTATCAAAAACAAAATCAACAAAGTAAATCAGTATGTTGATAACCCTATCAATGCAACAAAATATGAATCAAATCCATTTTGTTTCTATTGCAACCAAACCTACGTCTGGATTGAGAAAGATGAGGTCGAATAAAACTAATAATTAATCAAGTTCTTTTTCAATTAAATATCTTGGTCTTGCTTTAACTTCCTGGAATAGTTGGCCTAAATATTCACCAATTACACCTATACTAAGAATTTGTATACCGCCAATAAATGATACGGTAACAACAATTGTCGCCCAGCCGGGAACTATGTAATTGTGTGTATACTTTTCCCATAAAACATTAAAGCCAAGTATAAAACTCAACAAAGAAATTAAAATACCTGTCATTGAAACTAATCTTAAAGGTACGACACTAAATGACGTTATTCCTTTTAAAGCAAGAGAAAATAAAGACACAGGGGAGAACTTTGACTCTCCTGCTTGTCTTGCTTTAACATCAAAATAAACAATATCTGACTTGTAGCCAAATTCTGAGAAAATACCCCTCAAGAATAAATTAACTTCTTTATACTCAGATAAAACATCTAAAATCTCTGAACTTGTCAATCTGAATTCGGAATGATTCGGTTTAATTTTAGCTCCAAACAAGTTCATTAAATTATAAAAAGCAAGCGCTGTATGACGTTTCAAGAACCCGTCTGTTTTTCTGTCATTTCTTATACCAAAAACAATATGTGCGCCTTGCTTATATTTTTTTACAAACTCAACTAGTTTTGTTTCATCTTGTTGTAAATCAGCATCTATTGTTATCGCGCAGTCTGGATTGTATTTTCTAACTTCCAAAAGTCCTGCTAGAAGTGCTTTTTGGTTCCCAAAGTTTCTTGTAAAGGATATCCCTTTGACTTTTTCAGGATTATTATTGTTTAGTTTTTCAATTATTTCCCAGGTTTTATCACTACTGCCGTCATTGACAAGATAAATAAAACTCTTGTCTGATATCTCATTTGAAGAAACCATTTCTTCAATAACTTCAATAAGTCTTGCAACAGTGGACTCAATAACTTCTTGTTCATTAAAACAAGGTATTATAAGTGCTAATTTTGGGCTGACAGTATTCATTTATCTAAATTTCAATTCCGTGTTAAACTACTATAAGAAAATAATAATTCATATGGAAAAATCATGCAAACAAAAGAATTAATTTTTAATTCAGACGACTTTGGATACTCAGAAGCCTTTAACATTGGAATTAAGAACGGTTTTTTGTCGGGAGTTTTAACAAGCACCTGTATTCTCGCTAATGGAGAGGCTTTTGATAATGCTATTGAAGAGATTCTTCCACAAATCAGTGGCATCGGATTAGGAGTCCACTTAAATATAATTGAGGGTAAAAGCCTTACCAATCCAAGTTTAATAACTGACTCTAACGGTTATTTTAATAATGGTTTTATTTCACTTTTAATGAAATCAAAAGACAGAGTCTTTTTAGAGCAAATTGAAAAAGAATTTAGAGCACAGATTGAGAAAATAATATCTAAAACACCGGTAGATCACATTAATTCTCATGTTCACACCCATGCAATTCCTGATATATTTGAACTCACAGCAAAATTAGCCAATGAATACGGTATAAAAAATATCAGGACACAGTTTGAAACACCTTATATAATTCCAAATTTACAAAAACATTTAACGATAAAATATCCGGTTAACATTATTAAAAATATTCTTTTAAATACTTTTTCTCTAGCTAATTTTAAAACAGCAAAAAGATACAATCTAAACACTAACGACTATATTATTGGAGTTACTTACACAGGCTATATGGATGAAAATGCTGTATTATACGGGCTCAAAAAACATAAAAAACCTTGTTTAACAGAAATTCTCATACACCCTACTTTTTACGAAGAAAGCAAAGTTGAAAAGCCTTTTAATTATCAGGAATACTTGATTACTCAAAGTCCTACAATAAAAGAAGAAATCAAAAATTTAGGTTGGAAATTAATATCTTACAAAGATATCTAAACAACTCTATTTTCAATATTTAAATTATTCAAAAAAGCTACAATGTTATCATTAGTAATGTCCAATATTCTACTTACAGCATCTTTTGTGTCAAAAGCAATATGCGGTGTAATTATTACATTTTCAAGGTTCATAAGTTTATGATTCAAAAGAACTTTTCTAAGACAGCTGATATCGCCGCATTCACTTGCATCGATTTTATTGCAACCTTTCATAAACTTCTCTTCGCACTCAATAACATCAATTGCAGCGCCTCTTACTTTACCATTAAGAAGATTTGAATATAGCGCTTCTGTGTTTATAATTTCGCCTCTTGCCGCATTGACAATCACAACACCGCTTTTCATATTATTAAACGCTTCATCGCTAATTAGATGATAATTATTCTGTGTAAGAGCAAGGTAAAGCGAAATCACATCTGAATTCTTAATCAATTCATCAAATGAAACATACTTTACTCCATATTTTTCTTCAAGTTCTTTGTTAGGATAAAGGTCAAATGCAAGTATATTCATTGAAAAACCAGCTGCAATCTTAACCGCTTTTGAACCGATACCGCCTGTTCCCATAATACCTATTGTTTTTCCAAAAAGCTCCATGCCTGTATATGAATCTTCCAAACGCTCTTGTTTCATATCATTTGATGCCTTAGGAATCTGCCTCATCAACGACAGCAACAAACCAAAGGAATACTCAGCAACTGTATAGTCACCATAGTGAGGCGTATTCACAACTCTAATACCTTTTTCTTTGCAATATTCAGTATCAATATGACTGAAGCCAACTGATCTTGTTGCAATTAGTTTTAAATTCTCAAATTGATCAATAACATTTTTTGTTACTCTTGAAGAAGTAAACACTGAAAGTATTTCAGCATTAAGCATTTCATCTTTTATCGGGGTATTTTCGAGGAGTGAGTCTTGACTAAAAATAAGATTGCATTTGTCACTAAAATTAGTAGTGAAATAATCTTGCTCATAATCTTTTATATCAAAAAATACAATACTCTTCATAACATACCTCAATCTTTAACCTAAACATGAATATTTTAAATAACTATTTTCCTATTAAAGTTTGTTTCCGTCAATGTAACCTTGATCCGAATGTTCTTCCATCGGAACTTTTTGATTTCTTGAAAGAAATATAAAATTCTTTAAAAAGCCTGGTTTTTCTTCATCTTTGTGAGAATATTCAAGCATTTTTGCATAATTAAATTCATTTTCCCACGTTGCAATAACAACTGTAGCAACACAGTTGCCTATAAGGTTAACGGTGGTTCTTCCCATATCTAATATCTGATCTATACCAAGTAAGATTGCAACGCCTATCAATGGATAACCAAAACTTGCAAGAGTGCCTGATAAAACTACTAGAGAAACCCTCGGAACCCCAGCAATACCTTTACTTGTTAGCATTAAAGCAAGCATCATAAGAACTTGTTGCTCCAAAGTAAGATTTATACCCACAATTTGTGTTGAAAACAAAACCGCAAGAGCAAGATATAATGTACTTCCATCGAGATTAAATGTATAACCTGTCGGCATTACAAAACCTACAATATTTTTAGGAACTCCAAAATCTTCCATAATAGCCATTGCTTTTGGAAGGGCTGCTTCTGATGTTGCAGTTGAAAAAGCAAGTAATGCAGGTTCTTTTATGGCGTGAATGAGCATTCTGATTGATATTTTACATATTTTGCAAGCTGCAAAAAGCACAACTCCAACAAATAAGAATAATGCAAAATACAAGGAGAATATTATTTTTGCATAGTTAACCATTATTCCAAGCCCGTTTTGAGCTATTGTATAAGAGATAGCGCCAAATACACCTAGTGGAGCAAAGAACATTACAAGTTCAGTAAATTTGAACATAATATCAGATAATGATGTCAAAAAGTCCAATACCGGCTTTGCTTTTGAACCAATAGCACATATTGCTATAGAGAAGAATAAAGCAAATACAACTATTTGAAGTAAATCACCTGATGCCATTGCTTGAATAACACTTGTCGGGAATATATGAACAATAAGCGCAGACAAAGAAGAATGAGTGTTTGTTTGTGCCATAGTATTAGCTGTTTCAAGCATTGATGCAGATATGGATCCAGAAAAACCAACTCCCGGTTGAAATATATGTCCAACCAAAAGTCCTATTACAAGAGCAATAGTTGTAACGATTTCAAAATATAAAATTGTTTTAAAACCAAGCCTACCAAGTGATTTGATATTTCCATGACCTGCAATACCAGTAACCAAGACAGCAAATAACAATGGAGCTATTATCATCTTGATCATATTTAGAAATATTGTTGCCAAAGGATGCATCTTATTCCCAAATTCAGGGAAAAGCCACCCAACCAAAACACCTGACACTAAAGCTATGAATATATATAAGGTTAATTTAGAACTTTTCAATATTAGTAACTCCTAGAACGATTATATACCAAAAAAAAGCTAATATTTTAGATTTGCCTTTTTATTTTATTTTTTGTTAACTTGTGTAACAAAATAAAACAAATGCGAAATTAAATACAAAGAATATACTTTATATATATACAGATATAGTAAATAAGGAGCAGAACATGAGTTTAATTTCAAGATATTACACAAAACAAAATATCCAAAACAAATTGAACGAAGCAGCTGAAGAAAATTATAACGAAAATATCAGTGAAATCATGAATAATATGGACAGAAATTTCGTTGTATATGAAACAGAAAAAGAGCTTGCAAGATGCTCAGGATTCTTCGGTCTATAAAATAAAATAAATTAACTGAAATTGCTAATAATAAAAGAGAAAGCTAAATATAGCTTTCTCTTTTTATAGTTGAAATAATTATTTTTTAACTAATATTGCCCTGATTCAATCGAGTTATAT
>JAEZIX010000028.1 GCA_023415935.1 Cyanobacteria bacterium OH_CDB_20
TTGTTCAAACAACATAAGGAGACAAAATGACAAACAAAGAAGTAGCACTAATTACAGGTGCATCACGCGGAATCGGAAAGGCATGCGCTCTTGAACTTGCAAAAGCAGGCTATGATATAGTTGTTAATTATGCAGGAAGCGAAGAGGCAGCAGCTAAAACCGTTTCTGAGATTAAAGCATTGGGTGTTGATGCTATAAGTCTTCAATTTGACGTTTCAAATAAAGACGAAGTTGCTAAAGGCATCGAAAAAGTTATGGAAAAATTCGGCAGAATTGACGTTCTTGTAAATAACGCTGGTATTACAAGAGATGGACTTTTTGTAAGAATGACTCCAGAAAATTGGGAAGCTGTTATAAATACTAATTTAAACAGCGCATACTATGTTTCCCAACCTGTATCTAAAATCATGATGAAACAACGCTCTGGCGCGATTGTAAACATGGCAAGTATTGCGGGTGTTTATGGAAACGCAGGGCAAGCAAACTACTCAGCTTCTAAAGCAGGACTTATTGGGCTTACAAAATGCTTAGCAAAAGAACTTGCATCAAGAGGCATAAGAGTTAACGCGGTTGCTCCTGGTTTCATCCAAACAGACATGACAAAAGATTTAGACACAGATAAAATTGTCGAAGCTATACCTATGAAACAGTTAGGTACTGCTGACGATATTGCAAAGACAGTCAAGTTCTTGGCACAAGACGCTAAATATATTACTGGACAAGTAATTGGAGTTGATGGCGGTCTTGTTATCTAGAATGTAAAAAACTTTGCAAAAATTTTTTGTAATAGTATAATAGTAAATGTATTATTCGGTAATTATTTAAAATGAGGTAAAAAAAATGAGTACAGTATTTGAGAGAGTAAAAAAAGTTGTAGTAGAACAATTAAGCGTTGAAGAAAGCTTAGTTACTCCTGAAGCAAGCTTCACAGCTGATTTAGGTGCAGATTCTTTAGATACAGTTGAATTAGTAATGGCATTCGAAGAAGAATTCGGTTGCGAAATTCCTGATGAAGAAGCTGAAAAAATCGCTACAGTTCAAGATGCAGTTAACTACATCGAAGCAAATTCTTAATAATACAATCGATTAGGATAATTTAATTTGCGAGGGGTTCCTTCCCAAAACGAAGAATCCCTCGCATTTTTTAAGAAATGTTAAAAAGGTAAAAGACAATGGAAAAAAGACGAGTAGTAGTTACAGGAATTGGTGTGGTTTCTCCTTTCGGAGTAGGGAAAGATTTACTTTGGGATAACGTTGCCGCAGGTAACAGCGGTATTGCAAGAATACAATATCTAGACTTAGAAAAACATACAGTACATATCGCAGGTGAAGTAAAAAACTTTGATGAAAATCAATATATGGATCCTAAAGAAGCAAAGAAAATGGATAGATACATTCATTTTGCTCTTGTCGCTGCTGATGAGGCTGTTGCTGATTCTGGAGTTTCAACAGAAAATGTTGATCCATACCGATTCGGAGTTATAGTTGGTTCTGCTGCAGGCGGTTTTAAAACAATTGAAAAAAATCATAAAACCATGTTAGATAGAGGACCTACAAAATGTTCTCCATTTACAATCCCAGCGCTTATTTGCGATATGGGAGCAGGTAGAATTTCTATAAAATACGGAGCAAAAGGTATCAATAAAGCTGTAGTTACAGCATGCGCAACATCGGCTCACTCAATTGGTGACGCTTTTAGATCAATCCAATGGGATGAAGCAGACGTGATGATTGCCGGTGGTGCTGAAGCTACTATCTGTGATATCGGACTTGGAGCATTCACAAGTGCAAGAACATTATCAAAAAGAAATGACGAACCACAAAGAGCATCAAGACCTTATGACAAAGACAGAGATGGATTTGTTATGGCAGAAGGTGCGGGTGTAGTTATTCTTGAAGAATTAGAGCATGCTAAAAAACGTGGCGCTAAAATTTACGCTGAAGTTGTAGGCTACGGACAAACAGCAGATGCTTATGATATTGTAGCACCCGATCCAACAGGTTCTGGAGCGTTCAAAGCTATGGAAAATGCTTTAAAAGACGCAAATTTAAAACCTGAAGAAGTTCAATATGTAAACTCACACGGCACAAGCACAGGATTAGGCGATATAGCTGAATCTCAAGCTATTGCAAAACTTTTTGGAGACAAAACTAAAAATGATAAGCTGTTGGTAAGTTCAACAAAATCAATGACAGGACATATGCTTGGAGCATCAGGTGCAATTGAATCGATCATTTGTATTGATGCAATCAATGCAGGCATGGCGCCTCCTACTATTAATCTTGAAAATCAAGATGAAGAGGTAGCAAACCTTGATTATGTACCAAATAAAGCTAAAAAAGCTGATATTAAAGCTGCTTTATCAAACTCATTTGGTTTTGGCGGACACAATGCTTCATTAGTTTTCAAGAAATATGAAGGCTAAACTATAGGTTTATAAAAGACTCAAAGCGCCTTATCAATAAGGCGCTTTTTTTATTAGAATATTGGTCCTTGCATTTCTGTATATAGTTTCCTTACATCATCAGATATTTTTCGACCTTCCATTATTGCAGTGAAAGTTTCAGCAATAAATTCGCCCGGTCCAGAGATTGCATATAGAGACACACTACTTGCTAACTTTTGCTTTTCAGAATTATCTAGCCACATTTTCAATTCTTTTGGCATTTTACGTCCCTTTTTTTCAACATTATTACAATTGAGATAGCGTTTTTTTACAAGTGGATCATTTGAATGTCCTATTTCATGAAATATTTGTGAATATTGAATTTTAGGAGGAATATTTAAATCAATAGGATAACTTTCTTCTGAAGGATTAGCACACTCTGAATGATAATAATACATATTATCTAAGAGAACAAAACTATTTAATAATTTCATTTTTTCATTAAAAGACAAAGAGTTTCCATTATAAAACTGCTCTACACCTCTCATAAGCTGATCTAGTTCATCATTATTAAAATACTCAGCACAATATGGAAATAATGATTCCCCATTAGAAAGACTCTCCTTTGAAAGCAGAAAAGAATCCATAAGAACTTTTGACAAAGTATCATCGATGTTATTGAACGTCATTTTATTAAGAGATAGAATTCTGATAACTTTTCCAACAGACATATTTCCATAGACATCATCTGGCAAGCCATCATTATAGAAGATAAAATTTGGAAGTTTAGCCTTACCTTTAGTTGAGTTTTTTACTTCAGTCAAAGCTTGATTAGCCCAGTTCATTACATCAAGATTATCAAAATCAATATATCTTATAATACCAAGCTGATTTTTTCCATATTTAACTGCTTCATCAATACTAGCAGCTGGGCTAAATTGTATTTCACTATATGAATCAACTTTTTTTTTGTTGCAGGCAACAAACTTATCACACCCAAGAGATGAAGTATGATTCAGACTTTTTTCTCTAGCCATAAAGTTTGGATGAGTAGTTTTAGTATTAATTCCATTTATTAACAACTTGTTTATCAAATTATTCCTGATCTTATTTTGCATTTACACATGTAAAATAAAAAAATAATTTAAATTGCTAAATTTTAGCAAAAAAAAAGCCCGATAATCGGGCAAAACTTTAATAGGAAGGGAAGGTTAGGGGGGAAGTAAGTTTGTGTGAATGTTGTGTTTATTTGTGTTTGCTTTAAAATCTTTTTAGTAAGTTATGTATTTCTTACATATATATAAAGTATATACCCAGTTAAAAATTTCACTAAACTATTAGTTTGTTACATTATTTAACAAATGAAAAATTAAAAGCGAAAATGACAAATAATGTTCTTTAAACTATAATCTAAATATATAGTCAATTTGGGCGGTTTTATGCAAAGCACTTTTAACACAGAAAATATTTTGGATAGAATTCAAGAAACAATTGCCGATGAAAATTATGAGCAATTAAGAGATATTTTGAACAGTTACCACAGTGCTGATTTAGCAGAACTGTTGCAAGAGTTGAAGTTTGAAGAGAGAATTATTGCCTTCAATAATATTGAAGAAGAAAAAGCTGCTGATATTATTGAATATTTACCTGCAAAATATCAGGTCGAGATTTTATCTGAAATAGGTCAAGAATATGCATCAAAACTTCTTTTAAAAATGCCTCACGATGAAATTGCAGACGTTCTAGCAGATATGGAAGAAGATGAATCAGAGTCATATCTTAATAAATTACCTGTTAAATTCTCTTCTGAAATAAGAGAGTTGTTATCTTATAAAGAAGACAGTGCGGGCGGTATAATGACTCCTAACCTACTTACTGTTGATAAAGATATGAAAGTTGAAGAAGTTCTTAGCTTTATCAAAGTAAGAGCTGAAAAAGATAATGTCGAGCTTTATTACATTTACGTAATCGATAATCAAAACCATCTTTTGGGAGTAATAAGTTTAAGGGCGCTGCTTACAACTCCTTCTCGAGTAAAAATCGGCGAAATAATGACTTGCGATATAGTAAAACTTCACATTGACGACCCTCAAGAAAACGTAGCAGAAATATTTAAGAAATATCAATATAGCGCATTACCTGTAGTTGACCATTATAACAGACTAAAAGGTATGGTAACTTGGGATGATGCTCAAGATATCATTGAAGTTGAGACAACAGAAGAAATTTATACTTCATCAGGTATCACGACGAATGTTATTGCAGAAGATGAAATTTTAACAGGAAACACACTAAACGCAATAAGAGCAAGAACTCCATGGCTTCTAATAACTCTTATCGGTGAATTTTTTGCGGTTAACGTTGCAAATAGATTTGAACACACACTTCACGCTTTGCCTATTATAGCAATATTTATGCCTCTTCTTGCTGGACTAGGCGGAAATATTGGTACTCAAAGTATTACACTTATGGTAAGGGGTCTTTCAACAGGTCAGGTCAACTTAAACTCCGCATTCCATCACATTTTTAGAGAATTAAGAATTGGTTTTTTAATTGGTTCAACATTCGGAATTCTCGTAACACTTGTCACCTGGCAATGGAGACACAATTTTGAACTTGGAATAGTTGTAGGGTGCGCAATGACAATTAATATGTCACTTGCAACATTACTAGGCACAATAACACCATTCATATTGAAGAAAATGAAAATCGATCCTGCAATTGCATCAGGCCCTGTGATTGCAACAGCAATTGATGTATTAGGACTTGCAATATATTTTACGCTTGTAAGTATTTTCCTTCTAAAAGTAATATAACGAGGAGTCTATGCAGTTAAAAAATGCTAAAAGTGCAAATATTTTAATAATTTCAGATAATAAAAAACAGCAAGAAGAAATTATCTCAAATATATTTCTTTCTAGGGTTTCTGATGACTCCAGATTTTCAACTTTTGAGGAAGGAATCAAAAATGCAGTCGAAAGACCGCCTCAAGTTATAATAATCTGCCACAACAATAATGATTTAATATTCTTAGATTTTATCAAAGAGATTAGACATATTGATAAACTGAAGTGCAGCAAGATTCTGATTACTTTGAGAAACAACAATGAAGAGCTTATTTGTGATGCTTTTGAAAATGGTGTTGATGATTTTTGGCTTTACAATGAGAATTACTCTAACTTTGCAATAAAAATTCTAAAATTGCTAAAAGAAAATATGATTGCTCAAAAGCTAGACTATTATGAAAGAATACTTGCAGAAAATGATTTTATAGACAAAAATACAGCATTTTTCACAAAACAAAAAGCAAGAGAGTTTATGAAAGATGAATATGAAAATCTACTTAAAGAATCAGGTGAAAACGTATTTTTAATTGTCACACCTCAAATTAAGTGCAAAAAATCATTGCAATCTCCAATGCTTGCAAATGCGATTAAAAAATCACTCAGAAACGCCGACGTTTGCGCTTTTGCAGAAAACAACAAATTCTATATAATGCTTAAAGGAACCGCAACAGAGAATATCAGCAAAATAATTGATAAAATTCAATTAAAACTTCCTGAGAAAGCGAAAATATCGGCTGCTGCCATAAAAATTAATAAAATTAGTTTTATTGAAGCTGAAAATAACTTAAATAACCTACTTGCAGAAGCTCTGATTTCAAATACAAAATTAGTAATATACGAAAATAAAGAACGCACAGAAATTGCTGACTGGCTTAACAAGCCAAATCTTAAACAAACAGATTTTGTCTTCTACAAGCAAGCCTTTTTAAACAAATACAAAAAGATAGTAACTCCAGTGTTTTTCCAGCTTCAAACTATATTGCAAAATAGGCTTTTTGATTCAAAAATAACTCAAGAAATAACGGATACTGACAGCATATTTCTTATCGAAAAAGAATTTTTCAAAAGTTATTTAAAGATAAAATACCCTGGGTATTCAAAAATAAGTATTGATATAGTCCACAACTCACCATTTTCAAAAACAAATGAGAAAATAGTTATGGATTTGGCGGAACTCACTGAAGCAAAAATAGAAGAACTGGTTCAAAAGCTTGAAAAGGCTTATAAAGAGCTCACACAAAATGATTAACTTTCATATAAAAACGTTTTGAGCTATGATATTAGTAGAGAAAAAAAATAAACCATTTTGCCGAAAGGAAACCAATGAGAACTTCCATCTCATCAACAATTTCTAAAAATATAAATGAATCAATTGCTGTAGCGAAAAAACTTAATATGGGGATAGAACTAAGCAGAGTACCTAACCTGCAAGGGATTGATACGGAGCTTGATAACATTGCTGCGATGGTAAAAAAAGCATTCGACGGATTTGAATCTCATAGAAGCCTCCACGGAATGTTTTTTGACCTTTCAGTTTCAAGCAATGACCCTCTTATAAAAGAAGTTTCACAAAAAAGATACAGACAATCACTTGAAGTCGGAAAGGCTATGAATGCTGAAATTATAGTGTTCCACTCCGGCAACAAAGGGATGAAACACAAACAATCTCAAGAAGTATTTAGAGACAAATCAATCCAATTCTGGAAAGAATTTATAAAAGAATTTGAGGATGCAGGCATCATAGCTGTTATAGAAAACGTCCATGAGTGTTATCCTGCAATGATTTTAGATATTATAAAAAACGTCGGGTCACAGAATTTGAGAGCCTCACTTGATACCGGTCACGCAAACCTATTTTCAAACGTCCAGATTGTTGATTGGATAGACCAATACAAGCCATATCTCAGCCATATGCACATACATAACAATATGGGTGACGATGATGCGCATAGCAATCTTTACAATGGCAGCCTTGATTTTACTAAAATCTTAAATAAAATAAAATCTGAAAATATTGACCCGCTCATAGTATTTGAAATGTTTAATATTGAAAATATAGAAAAGAGTTTAATACTCTTTAACCAAATTTTTGAGGATGAATTATGCAAAAAAAATTAAATAAAATAGATACAACATTTTTAATTATTGATGTTCAAGAAAAATTAGTAAACATGTTAAAAGACAGGACGGTAGCTCAAAAAAGCGAAATTCTTGCAAAAACTGCAAAAATTATGCAACTTCCTGTAGTTATTACAGAGCAGTATCCAAAAGGACTTGGAAGTACAATATCAGAAGTTAAAGATAACTTGCCATCTGATGCAAAATTCTTTGAAAAAGTAGCTTTCAGCGCTCTAAATGATGAACTTGTTGAAAAAGAGCTTACTAAAAAACAGGTAGTTTTATTCGGCATTGAGGCTCATATTTGTGTACTACAAACTGCAATTGCTCTTATCAATAAAGGTTTTGAAGTATTTATTGTAAAAGATGCTTGTGGCTCAAGAAATGAATACGAATTTAATATTGCAATGGAAAGATTAAGTGCAGCAGGTGCTATAATAACTTGCACAGAAATGGTGCTCTTTGAACTTTTAGAAACTGCTAAAAATCCTGACTTTAAAGCAGTCCAAGCGCTTATTCTCTAATTACGGCTTTCAGCATATATCCATTTGCCGAAATCTGAAAGTTTGAATCATCTAAAGACAAAAGTTCAGAGCGGTTACCTTGGGAATCTATACTCCAAGCACCTAGAAATTTTGGTGATGCTCCTGTGTAAGCATAGGCATAAACAATAATTCTGTCAGGGAAGTTTGCATCCCATCCCATTGGAACAATATCCCACATAAAATCAACTAAATCCAAATTTTTATTTGATTTCCACCAGTATTTTATTGCTTCACGAACTTCATTGAGCCGCTTTAGCTTTCCTGTTTCAAAATTGTAAACGTATAAATTTGTCTGCCAGACACCGTCAAATGTTGAACCTATTTTTTCTTTAAACGCAATCTTCTTAGAATCTGCTGACCAATCAACAACTGTAAGCGTCTTAAGAGCATAATTCTCAAGAGCATTTGTTCCTGTTTGCATTATGGATTTTATCTCTCTTTGAATCTCGTTTGAGTTTTTTAACTTATCAATTGTTGAAAGATTTGGGTTTGTATATATAACAAAAAGTTCAGAAGCAACTTGATTTTGTTGAATATAATAATAAGCATCTGAATAAACCATCATCGATTCATCAGGAGAAAGAACACCAATCGAATGACATCTTCTAGACTTTGTAATTTCACTTAAATTAAGTTCTCTACCACCAGGTGGATCATTATATTTAACAATTCGCACTTGTGGATCAGGCAAAGGAACAATTTTTTCATCTTTCTCAAACTTTGGCTCTGGAACCTTAACATCAGAACGCTTTACATCCTGCGCCATAGAATTATATTCGTCAACTGATTTAGGAGCATTATTCTTAAGATTTTTAAGAGTAGCTTTTTCTTTCTTCTTAACTTTCTTAACTGCAGTATTTACTTTGCGTTTAATTTTGTTAGACACGATTACAAAACTACTGTCAGGTTTTACAACTTTGGGCTCAACTGGTTTCTCTTGCACATCAACTGCATCATTATAAATGTAATTTTGGAGTGGTTTTCCAGTAACGGCAAAAGCAGTCGCTAAAATGCCTAAAAATATAAATACAAAAAAAGAATAAAAAATCTTTTTTAGCATAAGCTATACAAGACCTTCTTTCATAGCGTAAACAGCTGCCTGAGTTCTATCAGCGACATATAATTTTTGTAAAATACTATGTACATGGGCTTTTGCAGTTGATTTAGTTACAACAAGACGCTCAGCAATTTGAGGATTTGAAAGTCCTTCAACAATAAGCCCCAGAACTTCAAGCTCTCTATCAGTCAGTCCAAAAGTATTTTTGGTATTTTTAGATATACAAGTTGGCTGTTCTTGAACAACGTTAATTGTTTTTTCTTGTCTTTGTACATTTGAAAGCACTAATCTTGCAATAGCAGGGTCAAGCCACGCAGTTCCTTCGTTTACAGCAGTAATTGCAGATACCATCTGGCTCTCAGATGCACCTTTCATAATATATCCGTCTGCTCCTGCTTTTAAAGCAGAGAAAACATCATCTTCAGAATCTCTTGATGTAAAAATTAAAATTTTAGAGGCAATTTGAGCTTCTTTTATCTGTCTTGTCGCTTCAATGCCATCGACATAAGGCAACCCTATATCCATTAAAATTACATCCGGCTTTAATGATTTTGCAAGCTCAATTGCTTTTTGACCGTCTTCAGCTTCTCCGACAATAGAGATTTTGTCTGCTTTTTCAAGAACCAACGACAACCCTAATCTGGTCATAGTATGATCTTCAACAAGCAAAACTTTTATGTCAGCCATTATTACACCTTATCCTTTATCATTACAACATCAATCAGAAGAAAAGAAAATTCACTTCCTTTATCTTTTGCGCTTTCAAGCCAAATCTTGCCCCCATGAGCCTCTATAATCTGTTTTGAAAGATATAAGCCAAGTCCTGTACTAGCAGATCTTTTTTGACTTGTACCCTGAGAAAATCTCTTGAATAACTTAGGGACATCTGATTGAGCAATTCCTATTCCATTATCTTTTACGGAGAAAATTATATCATTTTCTTTTAACTGAGTTCTTATTTCAATTTTTCCGTCAACGAGCGTATAATTAACAGCGTTACCTAAAAAGTTCATCATTACTCGTCTTATTTCATTTCTATCAGCAAAAATATCAATTTCTTCAGTTGCATCTATCGTTAAAAAGACTTCTGAACCTCTTGAATTCGCCAAAACTTTAATCTCATCATAACACTGCTTTACAAGATCATTGAGTCTAAAATTTGTTTTTACCAGTTCAAGTTTGCCTGCTTCATATTTGTAAACTTCAAGCAAAGCATTAACAAGCCCTAACATATCTTGATTGCTTTTTTTCATAGTATCTAGAAGCATTTTTTGTTTGTCTTCAAGACTACCTAAAGAGCCGTTAAGGAAAAACTCCAATGTCTGTATTGCTGCAAGCAAAGGAGTTCTTAAATCATGTGTTAATGTCGCAATAAAATCATCTCTTAAGCGTTCCATTTCTTTTTGGGTACTTACATCTCTTATTACGCCAACAAAAAGTCCATTAAAATTGTCATTTTCAAAAGAAATAGGAGCAAAACTCATCTCTACCGGAATTTGAACGCTGTTAACTGAATTTAAAATATATAGGTCCCTTATAAACTTTGTCTCTTTTTTCTCAAAAAGTTCACACCAATTTAAATCAGGCTTTTGAATAAATAGTTCTGAAATACTATTCTCGCAAATCATATTTTTTGCTAGCCCAAATAAGTTCTCTGCAGCTTGGTTCGCTTCAATTATAAAACCATTTGAATTAAAAACAACAATGCCATCAGCACAATTTGTGATAATTGCATTTAAAAGCCCATTGGTTTCTCTTAGGTCTGCTGTTCTTTCAGCCACAAGTTTTTCAAGTGAATTTGAATACTCAGCAAGTTTTCCGTTTAAAACTTCAAGCTCAATTATTTTATCTTTTAACTCGGAAATTAAATAGCTTCTCTCAATTGCATTTTTGATATTTAAAATTAAATCTTCATTATCCCAAGGCTTTTCAATATATTTATAAAGGCCAACTTCATTGATCGCTTTAATTGCATTTTCTTTATCTGCATAACCTGTGAGCAAAATCATGCTGACTTCAGAATACATTTTTTTTGCCTCTTTTAAGAATTCAAGCCCGTTCATCTCCGGCATCATAAAGTCAGATATTATAACATCAGGTTTATCAAGTTTTAAATACTCAAGAGCCTCATAAGGATTGTTATAATAAACTGCATTATGGAACCCCTCAAGACTAAGCAAAGTCTTCAACGTAGTGGTAACAATTTTATCGTCATCCAGTATTAAAATCTTTTTGTTACTAAACATATCACCCAAATTTATAAAATTTATCTATAATAAAATTTTAAAATATTATTATCACAAAGACAAACTTTTAACAAAAATTAAGGGATTTAGTTACGTTTCGCCATCTTCGAGTTTTACGGCGTTGATTTTTTGTCTTAAAGATGTTATGGTCTGATCCATCAAACTAATTTCAGTTCTGATTTTAGCTACTTTGTCAGGAATTTCTAGCCATAGTGTTTTTTCTGATATTCTCTTTATATCAGATGCAAGTTGGTCAATCTTGTCTTGGAGTTCTTGTTGATTGAATCCATCACCGATTACAGCAGATTTTTCAATTGTTTTTTCAATTTCTGCTTGTTGAACTAAAAGACCCTCTCTATTAGAAATTGCCTTATCTAAATCAGTCTTTATGCTTTGACGTTTTTCTGAATTAATCCTGTTAAATATAGTTACATCTTTTTCATATAATTCTTGCATTTGCTCTTCAACTGCATCAATTCTGTTTTGGTGTGAGTTTTTCTCTTTCATTGAACTAGAAGACTGAAGTCCTTTTCTTAATTGCTCTCTTTGTGCTAACAGCTGCTCGTAATCACTATTATTTTTGTCTGAGAATACTTTTGAATCTGAATTGTACAATTCTTCCATTCTCGCCTGTATATCTGAAGATTCTGTTTCAAGTTCAGTCCTTCTTGCTTTTGAAATTGATGTAGATAATTCTGAAACTATTTTACCATTACGAGATTGAAGATTTTTATATTCTTGATACGCTGCAGGATCACTAGGAAGTGTTTCAACTCTTTCATCAGGTATTTGAGCAAGCTCATCTGATAAAGCAATTATATTAGAATCTAGTGAACTAATTTGTCCTTTTACTCTTTCTAGCGAACAACTCAAAAGCTGAGAACCTTCACCGCTGCAATCTGATGCGTTATCAGATTTAGTATTGCTTTCGATAGTATTAGTCTGAATAACAATCTGTGTTGTTATAGAATCATCTTGTGCCTTCAAGCTGCTTGAAGTTGAATTTAATGTTGCTAACATACCTTTTATTTCGGCATGTTTTTTACCATTCAAATAATCGACAACGCCAGGCTCATTAACAAGTGAGTCCATTTCCTCAATAATTTTTGGTTTTGCATAAGAAGAAATTAATTTTTGTTCCCTAGTTTGATTATTAGAGTCAATTTGAGATAATGCGCTTTCTAATTCTATATACCTTTTTTTCTTTTCAATTTGTTCTGGAGTCTGGGCTTCAGGAGGTGTAACAGCGCTTGCAAATGCTTTTTCTTGCGCAACTAAACCATTAATTTGCTCTCTTATTTCATCTTTTTTCTTTCTGACTTCAACTTGTTTTACGCCAAGGCTTTGAAGTTGAAGATGGGCTGAAATAAGTGTTTCTAGCCTAGTCTTTTCAGATCTCATTGCATCAATATCAGGGTGCTGTTCATTTAAGGTTAGCAATTCTTGTTCTTTTGCTGCTAATATTGGTGAAAGCTCATCAATTTGTCTTTTTAAATCATCTCTTGATGATTCAGATTCTGTTAGCCTTCTCCTCATTTCTTCAATTGGAATATCTTTTTTATTTTGAGAATTCTTTTTATCATTATGTGACTTGTGCGAATCTTTTTGTGTTTCAGCTATTTTCTTATCCCAGTTTTGAACTGAATTACATTGACGGGCATGACTCTGTCTAAGCTCAGAAAGCTGCCTTTTATAATCATTAATTGAAGAAACTAAAACAACTCGTTTAGCGATAACTTCGTATTCAGTATCTTTAGCATGTTCAGAGTTGATATGCTCTAATCTTTCAATTTCTTCACGTTTTTGATCTTGTTCATGTTCAATTCTACCAATAGCGACAAGCATATTTTCTTTAGATTTTAATATTTTTGTTCTTATGGAGAAAAGATTAAGTCTCGCCGCATTTTCTTGATCAAGCAAATCACCTAGGACTTTAATAAGTTCTGTAGAAGTAATACTATCAGCAGCAATTGAAGGAGATGTTTGTAATAATTGCATTGTAGCAAAAGAATATTTTTCTTTTGGCATAGCTTCTTTTATAGTCGGATATGTGAAATTGAATGACTCAAATGACATACCGTCTTTTATCTCATGGTTACAAGCCCAGCAGGCTTCAACTAAATTAAGATCAGAATCAGAATTATCAACATCAGCATTCACAGGAACAACATGGTCTAATGTTTTTAACAAAGGATGTAGCTTTGCATTCAAAAACTCTTGGCTTTTTTGAGCATCAATCTGATAATATTTTTTTAATATTTCTGCACCACTCATCTTGACATTTTTAGAAGAGTGATCAGCAAACCCTTCAAAAAACTCGATAAATTCTTTATTTACTTCTGCTTTTTTAGCACTAAGCGCATTGTTTGAAGCTCTATTGCCAAGTTTCTCGGTAACACTCCTGATTTTACCTTGCAACTTATTACCTTTTAGCTGCATTATCTCCCGAGCCATTGCATCTAATTCATTCTCTGTGTAAACTTTTGCACCACAGTAGCCGCAGTGTCCAGTTGGATTCTTAATAGTGTTCATGCTGTAATTTTTGCCACTAAAAGATACAGTATCCGCTTTTAATATCGATAGCTTTGGCTTAAAGTCAGGACTAGAATTATAAGGCGAATTATTAAACGACTTTAGTACACTCTCACAGTAATATGATCCAATTTGGAAAATTCTCATAAATTCCTCAACAGAGTATTTGCATGTATTAACAAACAACCACCTATTTTTTTGTTATTTTGTAAAGATAATTTTTACAAAAAAAGACTGACTATAAAGTCAGTCTTTTAAAGTTATTATAAAATTATTATTCAACAATTTTATCTACAACACCAGCTCCTACAGTACGGCCGCCTTCTCTGATAGCGAATCTCATACCTTGTTCGATAGCTACTGGAGCGATTAGTTCAACGTCCATTACAACGTTATCACCAGGCATTACCATTTCGCCTTCGAATTTGATAGAACCAGTTACGTCAGTTGTTCTGATATAGAATTGTGGTCTATAACCAGGGAAGAATGGAGTATGACGTCCGCCTTCTTCTTT
>JAEZIX010000090.1 GCA_023415935.1 Cyanobacteria bacterium OH_CDB_20
CAAAAAGGTTTTTTAAATATTGATAATAAAGGTTCAGTTGATAAAATAAAAGTAATACTAAACGGAAATGAACTTGAATATGT
Organism: Cyanobacteria bacterium OH_CDB_20; assembly: GCA_023415935.1. Lineage (GTDB taxonomy): Bacteria > Cyanobacteriota > Vampirovibrionia > Gastranaerophilales > Gastranaerophilaceae > JAEZIX01. The sequence continues at coordinate 84 of JAEZIX010000090.1, forward strand.
TTTTCCTCTATTTTCAGAGAAAAAGATGAGAGTGGACGTCAGTCAATATATTCAAAAAGGTCAAAATACAGTCGTGTATTGTGTTCCAAATGTTGACGGAAGAAAGAAGGAAGTAGTGATTTATATAGAGATAAAAGAGGCGGGAAATGGGCGCAGCTAAATCGCAAAGTTTACTAAAAGCTGCCTGGTTAATTGCTTTTGTTACTATAATTTCAAAGTTTATGGGATTTTTTAGAGATGTTGTTACTGCAAATTATTACGGCGCAGGGCTAACATCAGACGCTTACTTTTATGCATATCAGATTCCTGCGCTTGCAATAATACTATTAGGCGGTGTCGGCGGACCTTTCCACAGTGCAACGGTTGCAGTTTTTGCAAAGCTGATTCCGAATACAAATGAGCATGAAGTTTCAGAAAAGGTAAACAAACTTTATAACACGTTCTTAACGACTTCATTTGTTATATTTGCAGTGCTTACGGTTCTTGTGTTTGTATTTTCAAATCAAATAATGAATTTTATCATATCTGGAGGTGCTCCTGAGCTTGTCCATTTATCAGCTATACACTTAAGAATAATGTCGCCTGTTATAATAATAGGCGGGGTTATTGGGATATATTATGGGCTTTTAATTACTTACAAGGAGTTTTTGCTTCCTAATTTGTCCCCGATTGTAATGAGTATAGTCATAATCATTGCGATTGCTTTTGCGAAGAATGATACATTAGGTATTGTGCTTGCATCTGCAACAACAGTTGGTGCTTTTTGTCAGTTTTTAGTACAGTTCCCAAAGATAAAACAATTAGGATTTAAACTTAAACCTAATTTTGATATTAAAGACAATAGAGATTTTCAAAATATAATGGAACTTTTGTTCCCTGCGATTTTAAGCTCGACCGTCGGTCAGATTTACGTTTACGTTGATATGTTTTTTGCTTCGCAGTTAACTTCTGGTGCCTGGTCTGCAATAGGTTATGCAAACAGAATATTCCAATTCCCGGTAGGTATACTTGTTACCGCATTTTTAGTTCCGCTATTTCCAATATTTTCAAAGCTTGTCGGTGAAGAAAAGTATGAAGATATCAGATATTACTTTAACAAAGGCGTAGGCTTATTGAATTTTGTTTCATTCCCAATACTGATTGCGATAATATTGCTTTCTGTAGATGGCGTAAAACTGGTATTCCAAAGGGGTGCTTTCGGAGAAGATGCAACTATAATGGTGGCGGAGGCTCTTATATTCCTTTCAATTGCAATAATACCTTATGTGTTTAGAGATTCAGTAACTAGGATTTTCTATTCTTTCAACGACTCAAAGACGCCGTTTTTAGTTGCTTTATCTTCAATATTATTGAAGTTTTTACTGAATTTCTTCTTGGTAAAACCACTGGGAATAGGTGGTATCACGCTTTCAACTTCGCTTGTGACATTGTTTAATGGAACAATGCTTGGCATATTGATTTCAAGAAAAATGAATATGGGCTATAGTCTTTATTTCAAAAACTTACTTAAAATGATACTTGCTTCAATTTTGTCTTTCGGCGTTTGTTACTTTATATATGTTGTTTGGGCGCTTCACGACCCTTCTTGGATTGTTCTTGCAGTCAAAACGGGCGTTATGCTTATATTGTGCTTTGTTACTTATTTGCTTTTCGCTGCTTTGTTGAAGTTAGAGTATGTAAAAGAAATTTTGGTCAGGGTTTATGCATATATTAGAAGATAAAGAGTTTATAAAAGAGCTTAATGATAACCTTAAAAAAGGTGCTGTTATTGCATTTGTGACAGACACTGTTTGGGGGGTTGGCGCGCTTCCTGATTCTGAAGAAGGCGTTAAAAATATTTATGAATTAAAAGGAAGAGATACCTCAAAACCTTTGATATTGATGTCAGATAGAGTGGAAAATCTAAAACCTTATGTGGCTTCTATTCCTGATAACGCTCAAGAACTTATTGATAAGCATTTTCCTGGCGCTTTAACTTTGATTTTTGAAAAATCAGAAAAAACTCCTGTTTATATGACCTCAGGCAAAAATTCAGTAGGCATAAGAGTTCCTGATAATGAGTTTTTTAAGAAACTTTGTTCTGTGATTGACGGGCATGTACTTGCTACAACAAGTGCTAATCTTTCGAATCAGCCTTCAGCAAAGAGTTACGAAGAAGCAAAAGATTTCATCGGGGAACATGTTTTTTATGTATTTGACGATTACGGCTATAAGGCCAAAGGGCTTGAATCTACAGTTGCACTTGCAATCGGTGAGATAAAAGTTTTGCGTCAAGGGGCAGTCCAATTGTAGCAAAGTTTGCTATATATATTGATATTAGGTAAAATATAAAAATGAATAAGAATATAAATTACAATTTAATATTTCTGTTTTTTATTGTCGTCGTTGCACTTGCTGTATTAATTACATACCTTGAAAGTATAGGCATTAACTTTGTGCAGTATGTAATAAAGTTCTTTCTTCATATATCGCTTTTTCTTGCGATAATCGTAATTTCAGTTATGGGAACAATAATTGTTAAATATTCAAAAAGAGTAACTGATGAAGGTGAAAATGAAGAAAAACTTAGAACAATAATTGGAAAATACATTTCAAAAGACGTTTTGAAAAATGTTGTTGAGAAGATGGAAAATGTTACTCTTGGGGGAAAGAGAGCAGAGGTTACCATACTTTTTACTGATATTCGTGATTTTACAAGAATTTCAGAAGATATGAAAGCTGAAGAGCTCAGTCAGATACTAAATGAGCATTTCAGCTTGATTGAGCCTATTATTAGAAAATATGATGGTGTTGTTAATAAATTTTTAGGCGATTCTATAATGGCTATATTTGGTGAACCTGTTGCAAATCCTAATCATGCGCTTAACGCTGTTAAATGCTCTCAAGAAATTTTAAGAAAGATTAAAGAGCTTCAAGCACTAAAAATGGAAGACGGCGAACCTAAAATCGACATAGGAATAGGTATAAATACGGGACTGGTTTTTGTTGGAAACGTTGGTACAGAAGAACGTTTTGAATATACGGTAATCGGTGATGCGGTTAACATTGCAAGCAGAATTGAGTCCTTTAACAGAATTTATAAAACAAAATGTCTTATCAGCGAAAATACATATAATGCAATAAGTGAATCGGTTGACGTTATAAAAATAAGTGATGTTGCAATCCGCGGTAAGGCTAAAAATATTGATATTTACGAAGTTCTAAGAATCATAGACTAATGCAGCGTTATATTGACGATATAAATCTTGAGCAGATAAAAATGGCAATTGATGTCGAAGAAAGGCATCAATATATTGATATAAGAGGGAAAGAGTCTACTTTTTCAAAATTTATGAAAAAGCAGGTTTCTATGTTATATAAACTTTCCAAGAAAAATCCCAAATGGCTCCCTATGATTGAAGGATTTGATTTTTATTCTCAAGAAAGCCTACCTCAGAGAAGAAGAACGATAAGAAGATTTATTTCGCTTTTAAAATCAGAACTTGCGCCACAATCAGAAGAGCAAAAAACAGAAAACCTCGAAAAGAAAAATCCTTACGAGCAGGATGTCACTTATACAAAAGGAGTTGGCCCAAAGGTTGCGTATTTACTCAATAAACTGGGTATTTATACGGTTTTTGATCTTATAAACTATTTTCCCCGCAAGCATATCGACTATTCTTCAAGGTGCTTTATAAAAGATTTGCAAAACGGAGCTGATGTTACGGTATTTGGAGTTATCTCTACTGTAAAGTCTTTTACGACAAGAAATAACCTTACTATAATAAACGTTAAAATTACAGATGAAACAGGCGCAATTGAGCTTACTTTCTTTTACCAGAAAGCTAACAGGTTTATGATTGAGCATTATAAGTCACAGTTCCCGAAAGGCTCTAACATAATTATTTCAGGTAAGGTTAAAAAAGACGGATATACAGGTAAATTTACAATAGATAAACCTCAGTTTCAGCTTATAAACACTGATTTTTATGATGGTGAAAGTAACGTTAATCTCGGAAGGATTGTTCCGGTATACCCTCTTGTTGACGGGCTTAGCCCTAAAACACTAAGAAGAGCGATATACAACGCACTTTTAGATTTCAAAGATACTTTGGTAAATCTGATTCCTGATTATTTGATGGAAAAATATTCTTTAATGGATAGAAAAGAGGCTATTTCTCAAATCCATTTCCCTGATAGTATGGAAAGTCTTGATAAAGCAAGATTTACGCTTGTTTTTGAAGAGCTTTTCCTTCTCCAGCTTAAACTTGCGCTTTTAAGAGAAAATACTTTTAAAGACATTAAGACTCTTCCTTTAAGCATAAAAGAAGACGGACTTGTTGAAAGATTTATGAAAGGGCTGCCTTTTGAGCTTACAGGGGCGCAAAAAAGAGCAGTAAACGAAATAGTAAACGATATAAATTCTGAAAAACCAATGCAGAGACTTTTACAAGGTGATGTTGGTAGTGGGAAGACTGTTGTTGCTTGCATGATGCTTCTTGCTGCAATTGAAAACGGCTTTCAGGCTGCTATTATGGCGCCGACTGAAATCCTTGCGCAACAACATTTTAACAATTTTATTTCGTGGCTAACTCCTATGGGAGTAAGTGTTGCTTTATTTACTTCATCAAATCCCAAAAAACTCAGGAACCAGCTAGAACGTGATTTGAGAAACGGACAGATAAATATAGCTGTTGGAACTCACGCACTTATTCAGGAAAATATAGAGTTTGCAAATCTTGGCGCAGTTGTGATTGATGAGCAGCACAGATTTGGCGTAAAACAAAGAAATGCCCTAAGAACAAAGGGCGAAGCACCTCAGGTTCTTACAATGACAGCTACTCCTATCCCTAGAACGCTTGCTTTGACTGTCCATGGGGATTTGGATTTAACGATAATTGATGAGCTTCCAAAAGGGAGAAAACCTATAAAAACAGCTCTTGTTAAGTCTAATATGCGCGCTCAGGCTCACAATCTTATTAGAACAGAAGTCGAAAAGGGCCATCAGGCATATATTGTTTTTCCATTGATTGATGAATCTGAAACTTTATCAGCAAAAGCTGCTACAAAAGAAGCGGAAGAGCTTCAAAAAGGTGAATTCAAAGACCTTAAAATTGGGCTTTTGCACGGAAAAATGAAGCCCGAAGATAAAGATAAAGTAATGGCTGAGTTTAAAGACAAGAAGTATGACATACTTGTAAGCACTACTGTTGTTGAAGTTGGGGTTGACGTACCTAACGCAACAGTTATGATGATTGAGAATGCTGAAAGATTCGGGCTTTCTCAGCTTCACCAGCTTAGAGGCCGTGTCGGCAGGTCTTCTATTCAGTCGTATTGTATTTTGGTTTCTTCATCCCAGCAGGCTGAAGATAGACTAGAAATTATGGTCAAAACAAATGATGGTTTTGTCATTGCGGAAAAAGATTTAGAACTTAGAGGTCCTGGAGAATTCTTGGGGGTAAGACAAAGCGGGCTTCCCGAACTTCATCTGACTGATTTGACAAGGGATTTGGAGATTTTAGAAATCGCAAGAAAATCAGCTTTTGAATTTGCTCAAGACAAAAACATCGAAGATTATAACGCCTTAAAAAGCTATCTTGACAATACTCTTGCTACAGCTTCAGATCTTTCGTCTTAAGATTTTATTCTGTTTTTCAAAAACGTAAATTTCCCAATCACCATATTCTGCTGAATAGTATGGTTCTAAAAATTCTTCTGATAATTTTATTGAATTGTTTTTTGTATAAGAAAAAACAAGGAAAAATAAAGGCATTTTATCATATTCTTTTTTGTCATTCGTGATTTTTTTGATTTTATCTTCAGTCAAGAATGATACTGATTTTAAGAATATAATCCCAAGCCTGTCACCTTTTTTCATAGGTTTTATAAAGTCATAATAAAATGCGTTATCAAACGCTTCCCTGTTATTTTCTGCAAAATTTTTGTAAAAAATGTCTTTACCCTCTAAAACAGCAGTTCTAGAATCATAATCTTTTTGGGATAAATAATACTGAAAATTGTACTTGTTTATTGTTCTTGAATTAAATTTTGCAGGCAGGTATTTTAAAAACTTATCCTTGTCATAATAAGTGAAAACTATTGTATCTGTTGGTCTTAATCCTGATGCTACAACTAAATCTGCAACAAGTTTGTTACCCTCATTTCTGTGCATTTTTGGTGCTGCATTTTTGTTCACGAGCAAGAATAAAACCGGAAAAATAAAGAGAACAACAACAAATGCTTTTTTTACAAAGTCAGTTTTTATTCTGCTTAAGCCAAAGCATAAAAGAAGAATTAAAGTAGGATAAATTTCAATGCTGTATTTTGTTACAAGGACAAGTTTGTTAAAATAAGAAAATCCGACAAGTGTCAAAAAGTATGCAAGACAGGGAAAAAACAAATATTTTAACTCAGCTTCTTTTTGCCTGAAAGAATTTAAAATTGCAAATATTGCAAATAATGTTGGGATAATTCCAAAGAGAATAAACCCAAGACTTAAATTTCCATTGGGAAATATACTGTCTATGAAATTTGATGGTGTGTTTATTATATTTAGCTGAATTGGGGAAAAATAGTCAGTTAAATTGTAAAGGATTTTTGAAGGCGTAAAATACGACCAAAATTGGGATGCGTAGCTGTTTTTTACGATTTTTAAAATAAATGGAATTGTTGGGGCAAATAATAGTAAAAATAGTCCTATTGTTGTAAGTAAAGGTTTTATTTGTTCCTGTTTTTTTCTAAAAAAGAAAAGCAATGTAAAAATCGAATTAAAAGCTACAAAAATAATGCCTAATGTGTGCGTAAATATAATTGCTAAACTTGTTATTCCCCATAAAGTTAAGTTTAAGATGTTTTGTTTGTGGAATATTTTAATTGTGAAATAAAGCAAAAGCGCAGAAAAACAAAATATAAGCTGGTACATTCTTACTTCTTGCGAGAAATATATCAGAATAGAGCTTATTGCAGCGTATGACATACATATTAAGCCGAGTTTTTCATCTTTGAATTCTTTGCCTGCAAAATACATCGCAACGCAGCTAAACATACCGCAAATCAAAGATAATATCCTCAAACTTAAATCATTATCTGTGAATACATTCATCCAGCCCTTCAAGAGTAAATAATAAATAGGCATATGACAATTTTTTGAAAGAGCATCAAAAAAATCAAATATTAGTGGCTTTGATGCGATGAGCCAACCTATATATTCGTCATTCCAGAGGCCTTCAGGCTTATCTATGTTCCAAATCCTGAATATAAATGCTACTATGAGTATAAGTATTATGTAAATGACATTTTTGCCGCGCATATAAAAACCTGATATTTTGTATTATAATTATATTATATTTACCTGAAAGAATATAGTCTATGAAATTGATTATTCAAATTCCTTGCTACAATGAAGAAATGATGCTTCCGATTACGCTTTCAAGCCTCCCAAAGACAATTGAGGGGATTGATAAGATTGAAACCATGGTTATAGATGATGGAAGTACTGACAGAAGCGTTGAAATAGCAGAAAAATTTGGTGTTGACCACATAATCAGGATGAATAATCATAAAGGACTGGCAAGGACATTCATGTCAGGGCTTCAGAAATGTGTTAGTCTCGGGGCAGATATCATTGTCAATATTGATGCTGACAACCAGTATAATGCTGAGGATATGGGAGTTCTGATAAAGCCTCTGCTTGAGAAAAAAGCCGATATTGTTGTCGGCGCAAGACCAATTGAGAGAATTAAACATTTTTCGTTCTTGAAAAAAATATTGCAAAAATTGGGTTCTTTTGTTATTCGTCTTTTAAGCTCAACTGGTGTAGAAGATGCGCCTAGTGGATTTAGAGCGTTTACCAAAGAAGCAGCTACTATGATAAATGTTTTTGATAATTATACATATACCTTAGAAACAATCATCCAATCAAAGTCTAAAGGCTTGATAATAGCTTCAGTTCCTATAAGGGTAAATGCACCTTCAAGAACCTCGAGGCTTTTCAAAAATCTGTTTGAATATGTGAGAAAGTCATCTTTTACTATGCTCAGGATGTTTATTATATATAGACCTTTCAGGTTTTTTGCGCTAATTGGCGGATTTTTATTCTTGTTAGGTTTAATAATTTGGCTTAGATTTTTATTCTATTACGTTATAGGTGATGGAAACGGTCATATACAATCTTTGCTCTTTGCTGCAGTTCTTATGATTATTGGGTTCCAGACAGGTTTGTTTGGTGTTTTTGCTGATCTGCTTGCAATCAACCGCAAGCTTATAGAAGATGTCCAAGTAAGAATAAAGAAAATAGAAAATAAATAGCCAAAAAGATAAGTCGGTCGGCTATAATTTTATATTCTGATTTTTCATATTATTTGAAATATGAAAAGAATCGTCTTACTTATTATAGTTATAATTATGGGGGCGGGGATTGCTCAGGCTAAAGGTGATTTGATATGGGACTACCAAAGCGATAAGTTCATAAGAGATGTCATAAAAGGCAATACAAGCGTTATAAAAGGTAACACAAGTATAATTGATTACAAAGATCAGGAAAAAATTGACAAAGAAGTCAGCGACAATCTTGACATAGACCTTATTAATACAAACTTAGCAGAGTGTCTTAAAGTTGCTACAGATAATAACTATACGATAAAACAGAACAAAAGCCTTAAAGAGCAAGCATATTGGTCTTATAAAAATGCTAATTCTCAGTATCTGCCTGATTTTCAATACGGTTATAGTATACAGAAGTTGTCAGGAACATTCCTTGTAGGCGGAATTCAAATAGATGATGTTCATGAAGTGCCGATAATGAATACTTTTACGGTTTCATGGCCTACTTTAAACCAAGGAAAAACGATTTTTCTCAATATCCAAAAGAAAAATGAATACCGCGCAAAAAGTTCATCTCTTAACTATTCACAAGATGAAGTACTGCTAAATACTACACTCACCTATTATGAGCTTTTAAGACAAAAGATAAAATTTGATGTTTTTCGGACAAATCTTATCGATAGAAGAGAGCAGCTAAATTTTACTAAAGCGAGATTTCAAGTAGGATTGGGGGATAAACTTGATGTTGAGCGTGCAGAAGCAGAAGTAGCAAAAGCAAAGCAGCAGTATATAGCAGCCTTCAACTCAATAAGGTTGCTTCAGGCAAAACTTGCAAATATCATGGGGGTAGAGGTTCTGGATGCGCTCTATCCCTATGAGATTTATATAGAAACAAGAATGCTTGTTGATGAAAAATATTCAATAGAAGATTTGTATCAGATGTCACTTGTTGCAAGAGATGACATTAAAGCATCCAAACTTATGATAGAGGCTTTAAAGGCTCAGAAAAATAGCGTTAAAATGGATTTTGCTCCTCAGGTCAATTTGCTCTATCAGAAAGCATGGGCAGGAACTGCCAGATTAGGTATATATCCCAATGATACAATAGGGTTTGCTGTCACCGCCCCTTTAGGTAAAAAATTTGGCTTTGATACGGTTACAAATGTAAAAGCGCTTGGCGCTCAAATTCAGGCGGAACAGTATAAACTTGAAATCCTTCAGCGTTCAGTAAAAGAAAATATAACAACTTCTTATTACAATTCAAAGACTTCCTTAGAGAGGATAGAGGCAGCAAAGAAAGAGGTAGAAGCGTCAGATGAAAGTTTAAAAATTTCGATAGTTCAAATGACTGTGGGTAAATCAACATTCCTAGATGTTATTCAAGCCCAGGGTATAAAAATTCAATCAAGGCAAAACCTTGTCGATAGTATCATTGACTACAATAAAGCTCAGGTTCAATTGTTGTTTGATGCAGGTATAATAACAAGCGCAAGTGTTTTAAAAAATTATGAAACGCCTCAACCTAAACAGGGCAAAGCACCATAGCTATGTTAACAAAACTTCACAAAGCTGTTTTTTTACTAAATATTATCTAATATTTGCCGATATATAGATATATGTATATGATAGATGTAAATGACACAGGGATATTTAGATTTTTTTCGCAGATGCTATTTGCCAAGGAACAAATAGAAGAGGTTTCTATGGAAAAAAAGAAACAAAAAGTATCGTGTATGGAGCTCGAAATAAAAGAGCAACCATCTGTCATAGAAACTCTTGTAAATAAGTATATTACAGGTGATAATTATATCCTTGTTAATGTTCCTTATAAGGTCAATAGGGTTGTCTTTATTGCGTCAGGCTCATCCTATCACTGCTCTTTATTAGCCGGTGAGCTTTTGAAAAACACTTCATGCTGCGAGGGTGAGGCGTTTTATGCAAGCGAATTTGATATAAAACAGTTTAATAACGTGCAAGATGATACTTTATTTGTTTTTGTTTCTCAATCAGGCGAAACAGGAGATACTCTCAAAGCGATGAGAGATGTCTTGAAAATTAGCAAAAATGTACTCTGCATAACCAATAATGAAGGCTCTACAATGTGGGAGCTTGCTAACTATAAACTTTTAACATGTGCAGGTAAGGAAAATAGTATTGCTTCAACAAAAGCTATGACAGCACAGCTTTTCTGTCTTTATCTTATGATTCTTAAGATTATGCATTCCAAAAAGCTAAGTATTGTTCAAGAACTCAACGATTTAAAAAAACTCGGCAAATTTATAAGTATGCTTTGCGAAAAGACTTCTTACATAAGAAAAGTTGCAGCCCAGCTTGCTAAGTACAAAAATATTGAAATTCTTGGTTCAAAAGAATTCTATGCGGTTGCAAAAGAAGGTGCTTTGAAAATTAAAGAAACTTCTTACATTAATACTACCGCGTATCCCCAAGGAGAGTTTATGCACGGGCATGTTGCAATACTGAACAACAAGTCAGCAATAATCTCACTTATAGACAGCGAAAATTCAGAACAGGCAATCTCAAATATTAAAAAAATGAAAAATGATTATTCACCTTGTATAGTTACTATTTCCGATATTCAAGATTCTGAAGAGCTTGAAAAATATACTAATCATAATATAAAAATTGATTCTCAAACTATAGTTTTCAAACTATTTGCAAGTATAGTTATAATGCAGCTTTTGGCTCTTGAAATTGCTAAAAAACTTAAAAGAAATATTGATAGACCTCAAGGGCTTAAAAAGGTTGTTATGGGCTAATCTTGGTAGTCCGGTAAGAATTTTACAAAGTATGCAAAACACATAGGAACTGCTGAGATTATGAGCAGTACGTTAAGCATTCCAAAGTGCTGTGCGACATAGCTTATTACTGGAAGTAAAACACCGATTATACCCCAGCTGAAGCCTCCAATAAATCCTGAAATCATGCTTTTGTATTGAGGCATAGTTTTTTGCGCCATAACCATATTTAAAGGTACTGACAAGAAACTTACAAAACCTAATACTAAGAAGAATATTGTCGAAGCTACAAGAGAGATGTTTTGGAAATAATAAAAAGCAAGCGCAAGAGGGAATACAAGTATCATTGAAAGGTAAAATACTCTTTTTGCACCGTATTTTTTTTCTATGAAAGGGCTTGCAACGGTTCCAAGTCCTGCAAATAACATAAATACAAACAAAATTGTTCCTATTTTTGTTACGCTATAACCTGCTGCTTTCCAGTAAAATGGCAATATCAAGGCAAATGAGGATGTTATTAATGATTTTAAAATTGAGGTCATCAACAAAATTCTCATTGTTTTGTTTTTGAACATATCTGAAAATGCCTGAACAAGCGAAGTGTCAGATTTTTTGTTTATTTTAACAGTTACTTTAGGAAGGAAAGCAAACATTGTAAAAGCAAATAATATTCCAAATATTGCTGCAAAAGGAAGGTATTCAAGTCCGAAAGTATCAGTTATTTTTGAAGATATAAGTGGCCCGAATGAGTAACCTATTGTCCCCATTGCTATATAGACACTCATATCTTTGCTAAGGTTTTTAGGCTCAGAGTATAGAGGGATAAAGCTTGTTGACTGAGGGTGAAAAAAAGATACCCCCATGCTTCCTAGAATAATGCACAAGGCTAATATTGCAGGGGTTTGGGCTGCGCCGATCAATGACAAAAATGTAGAGGCAAACAAAATCCCCCAGAATACAAAAAATCTTTTTGTCCATCTGTCTGCAATATATCCAAATAATGGCTGAGATAAAGATGCAGAAAGGTTTGAAGCGCTTACCATAAGAGAAGCTATAAACATAGTGATTCCTAGTTTTTCAGCAATAAAAGGCAAAATAGGGTTCAAGAAACCTGAATAAGCGTCCACCGTGAAATGGCAGCTTGAAAGCCACTTTATTGCTTTTTTGTCGGGTTTTATTTCTTGTTGTATCGAATATTCTTTTGTTTCAATGCTTTTAGCTATATGTTCAACTTCGTTCATGATTTTCTTTTCTAGTGTTTAAAATGTCTTATTCCTGTTGTTACCATAACAATATTATACTTATTTGCAGTTTCAATGACATCTTTATCTTTTATGCTTCCACCCGGTTGTATAATACCAGCGATTCTGTCTTGTGCAGCAGCTTGGATGTTGTCGATAGCAGGGAAAAATCCATCTGACGCAATAACAGCATCTTTTGACCCATCACAAGCCCTGTTTAGAGCTATTTCCATTGCATCTATTCTGCTTGTTTGCCCTTGGCCTATTCCAATCGCTTTAAAATCTTTTGCAACGACTATTGCGTTAGATTTTGAATGTTTTGCCACTTTCCAAGCAAATATCATATCTTGCAGCATTTCTTCTGTCGGTTTTGCTTTCGTAACAATGTTAAAGGTATCTTTTCCGAGCTCTCCTTTGTCTGTATCTTGGATTAGAGTGCCAAATGGAGTGATTTTTATTTCTTTTTCCATAAAATTCTTATAGTCTTTTAACGGGGTATTTAATTTTATGACTCTCAAATTCTTCTTTTCTTTAAGTATATCAAGCGCCTTTGGTGTGTAATCAGGAGCTATTACTACTTCTAAAAAGACTGTAGCTAATTGTTTTGCCAAAGATTCATTAACCACTTGGGAAAACGCTACTATTCCGCCAAACGCACTTATAGGATCACAGTCAAATGCCTTAACGTATGCCTCGTTTATGTCTTTACCTAATGCTACCCCGCAAGGTGCTGTATGCTTTATGATAGCAGTTGCGCAAACATCATAAAACTCACTGATAATGTTTGTTGCAGCCGTAATATCTAAAATATTGTTATAAGAAAGTTCTTTGCCGTTTAAGACTTCATAATCAAGTGAATCTGAGCTTTTGAATAGAGATGCTTTTTGGTGGGGATTTTCTCCATATCTCAAATCGCTGACTTTTTGCGCTGTAAAAGTGAAATAACCGTTATTTTCGTTATCGAATTTTTCTGAAAGAGTATTTAAAATAGTGCTATCAAAATCAACTGTTTGCTCAAATACTTTGAGTGCAAGTTTTTCTCTTAAATCAATTGTCGTAGAACCTTTATTTTCTTCAAGATTTTTGATTACATCATTGTATAAATCAGGCGAGGATACTGCGGTTACTCTTTTATAGTTTTTAGCTGCAGCTCTTAGCATTGTAGGCCCACCAATATCGATGTTTTTAACTAGTTCTTCTTTTTCGAAATCTCTTGAAGCCGCGTCTTTAAAAGGGTAAAAATTTACTACAACCATATCAATCGGAGTTATTTTTAGTTTTTCAATTTCAGAAAGTTCTTTTGAGTTTTCAGTATCAACTAAAATCGCGCCATGGATAGCAGGATGAAGTGTTTTAACCTTGCCGGAGAACATTTCATCAACGCCTGTTACGTCTTTAACTTCTATTGAAGGTATTTTATTATCTGTTAAAAACTTATATGTTGAGCCTGTTGAAACTATTTCATAATCGAATTTTTCAACCAATTTTTTAGCAAATTCTACCAAACCTTTTTTATCAAAAACACTTATTAATGCTCTTCTTTTCATGACGACTCCATTTCTCTATTTATAATTCAAATTTACCATAAAAACATTTCCATAAGTGCTGAAAATTGACACCAAAAGGATTTTCAATATAATATTCGTATGAAATATAAAAGTTGTCATCTTCTTGAAAAAGGTCTTTATATTGGAAAAGATTACATATCGCATTGTTGCTTGTTACCAACTACAGGGGTTGCTCCAATAAAATTATTTCCACCATTGGATGTTAGTGATATTGATATTGAAGATTTAATAAAAATTAAGCGTGAATATAAAGAAATGTTCAAACGAGGCGAAATACCTCCTGCATGCAGGGATTGCTTTTCATTAGAAGAGTTAGATTGGCCTGATGATAATGAAATAAACTGCCTTTATTTTGCTCACTGGTCGCATTGCAACTGTAACTGCATATATTGCTATTTTGATCCTGAAAGAGAAAAGAACAATTCTTATAATCCTCCTAAAGTTCTTCCTTTTCTTGAGAAAATGAAAAGCAAAGGGATGTTAAATACTGCATCAAAAGGATATATGTCTTTCAGTGGGGGTGAATGTACTATTTTAGAAGAGTTTTCTGACATATTGAGATTTTTGTTTGAGATTGGGTCGCAAAAAATAATTATAAATTCTTCCGGCATAAAATATGATAATTTAATTGCAGAAGGTATACAAAAAGGAATTGTCTCTTGCACAATATCTTTAGATAGCGCTGATAGAGAGTTATATAAGAAAATTAAACAGCAAGATTCATTTGATAAGGTTGTTGAAAACATAAAGAAATATGTTTCTGTTCAGTCTCCTGACAATTATGATGGAATCAGAGTAAAATACATAATATTGCCGGGCATTAATTCTGATAATAAAGATATTGAAAAGTGGCTAAAATTGGTAAAATCACTTGGTGTAAACCATATTATACTTGATTTTGAGACTGTTTGGTTTTTTAAATATCGTAACGAAATACCGGATAAATTTATTAAAATGTTGTTTAATGTAGAAAAAAGAGCAAAGCAGCTTAATATTAAACTTTCCTACTATAGTCACGCTATGCAGGCTCTTAAGGATTTTGATGAAAAAGCTGAAAAATCTTTTTTAGTGAAATTAAAGCGTTTTTTGTTTAGTATATAAATTATGTTAGATGTAAATGATGAAATTGTTGTTATAATCGAGAAGTTGCTTTATGAAGGTAAAGCGCTGGCAAGAGCGGATGGTTTTCCTATCTTTATTGAAGGTGGGGTTCCTCAAGACAAGCTGAAGATTAGAATCACCTCAGCTAAGAGGAATTTTGCGATAGGTGAAATTATTGAAATAGTTGAGCCTTCACCTTATAGAATAAAGCCTTTCTGCGCGCTTCACAATGCTTGTGGTAGTTGTATGTGGCAGCATATTGACTATGAAGAACAATTAAAACAAAAACAAATAATTGTATCTGAGATAATGGATAAGTTCTCAGGCGCAAAACAAAAAGTTTTACCGGTTATCAGAAGCCCTAAAACGCAAGAATACCGTCACAAAATTCAATATCCGGTTGGGCAGACAAAAGTTTCAAAAAGGATTTTGGCAGGTTATTACAAAAAAGGCTCGCATGAGCTTGTAAATATTAAACATTGCCCGATTGAACCGATTGTGATTGATGAGATACTTGAAAAGATTAAGGAATATGCTCAAACACTTGGGCTATCAGCTTATGACGAGAAAAGTTATAAAGGTATATTGAGGCATTTTGTATTTAAACATTCTCTTTATAATGGTAAAACGCTCGTTATTCTTGTTGTTAATTCTGATGAGATACCGGAGAGCGTTGATAAACTCGCTTCTATGATATTTAAAAATATTAAAAATATTCAAGGCGTTGTTGTCAATTTTAATACTCAAAAAAGCAATGTTATTATGGGTAAGGTCTCAAAATGTCTTATTGGGGATGATTTTTACGAGGAAAAACTTGGAGGAAAAATCTTCCATATCAGTGCAACAAGCTTTTTCCAGGTTAACCCAGAAGCAGCAGATGAGATAATTAAAATTATTAGAAAAATGGTTTCAGAAAACTTTGATAATGCTGAAATATCACTACTTGATGCTTACTCAGGTGTTTCTAGTTTTGGAATTGCACTGTCTGACTTATTTAAAGAAATTGTTTGTGTCGAAGAGATTGAATCTGCAATAGAAGATGCCAAAGAAAATGTGCGCCTAAATGATTCGAAAAATATTGAAATATTTAGCGGTGAGGCTTCAAAGACATTTAATGAGTTTGTGAAAGAGGGCAAAAAATTTGATGTTGTACTTGTTGATCCTCCTCGCAAAGGCTTGTCTCAAGAGGCACTCGATTCTGCTGCCAAACTTTCAAAAGGTACAATAATTTATGTAAGTTGCAATCCTACTACTCTTGCCAGAGATATAAAATATTTATCAGAACACGGCTATGAGGCTCAGTATATTCAGCCTGTTGATATGTTCCCGCATACGTATCACGTTGAAAACGTTGCACTCATAAAACATAAACAAAATTGATTTTTACGCTTATAGCGTATAAGATAATATTACTAGGCACAAGGGCAATAATTAAATGTTATTTTCAGTCATTGAACTTATAAAACAAACTAAAAACTTAATAGTAAACAAGGATTTGCACAAGGATTTTCTTGTTAAGGGTAAGGCAGATTATGTTACCAGTGTTGATTTTGCGGTTCAAAACTTCTTAGAAAAAGAATTAACTGTGCGTTTTCCTCAAATTCAATTTATGGGAGAAGAAAGCGAAAATAATAATATTGATTTAACAAAGCCGACTTGGGTTTTAGACCCAATTGACGGGACAACAAATTTAATTCACGATTATAGGATGAGTGCGGTTGCTTTAGGGCTTATTGAAGCTGGGGAGCCAGTTTTAGGGGTCGTTTATAACCCTTTCACTGATGAAATATTTTATGCTGAAAAAGGAAAAGGTGCATTTTTAAACGGTGAAAAAATATCCGTTTGCGATGCTCAGAATATCGATGAAACAGTTGTTTCTATTGGGACTTCACCATACAAAAAATTTAGAGCAGAAGATAATTTTAAAATATTTAAGAATATATTTCTTGCGGCTCAAGATATTAGACGCTCAGGCTCTGCGGAGCTTGATATTTGCTACGTAGCAGCCGGAAGAATTGGTGGGTACTTGGAAAGAGGTTTAAAACCTTGGGATTACGTTGCAGGGAGTATAATTTTGCTCGAAGCAGGCGGAAATATTACAGATTGGAACGGTGAAAAGGTCAGGTACGGGAAGCCTGCAGATGTTATTTGCACTAACGGAAAAATACACTCAAAACTTATGGAACTTACGGAGATTGGGGTTAAAAATGGATAAGAATATATGTGTTTATTGCTCTTCTAGCAATTTTTTAGAAGAAAAATTTTATAAATTCGCAGAAGCTCTTGGCGAAAAAATAGCAAAAGAAGGCTATGGGCTTGTTTACGGCGGAACTAAAGTCGGAACAATGGGAGTAATGGCAAAGGCGGCTCTTGAGAATGGTGCAAAAGTAACAGGGGTAATTCCTCAGGCAATATATGACAAGGGTTTGGTTAATCCAGAGCTGGCTGAGACAATAATTACAAAAGATATGCGCGAAAGAAAAGCGAATATGGAAAGACTTTCTGATGCTTTCTTTACTATTCCCGGTGGATTTGGTACTTTTGAAGAGGTTTTCGAGATAATAGTTGCAAAACAGCTTGGCTACCACAAAAAACCGGTTATCTTTATCAACCTTGATGGTTTTTACGACAAGATGTTTCAGATGTTTGAAACTGTATATGCCAATAAGTTTGCTAAAGAAGAATCAAGGGAGCTTTACTTTATTGCAAATACTATCGAAGATGCTTTTGAGTATTTAGAATCATATAAAGAACAAGATTTTGTTTTGAAATGGTAGAAAATTATGGAAAGAAAAATAAAAGAGATTTTAGGATATAACGTTGATACATTCTCGTTTAAAGAGGCTGTCGAATATGGAGAAGCGCGTATTAATGCTGCTCAAAGCACGCAGGTTGTTACAATTAACCCTGAAATGATTGAAATGGGTGAGAAAAATAAAGAGTTAGCAGGTATCTTGAAGAACGCTGACCTGATTGTACCAGATGGAGTTGGGATTAAAATTGCACTTAAAATCCAAGGATTCAATCAAGAGAGAGTCCCAGGGATTGAATTTTCAAAAGAAATGATTAGATTTTGCGCGCAAAACTCCCGAAAAATAGCTTTAATTGGGGCGTCAGAAAATGTTATCCAAAAAGCAGCAGAAAACTTAAAAAAAGAGTTTGAAACGCTTGATATAGCTTATGTTCATAATGGATTCTTTAAAGAAGATGATGAAGCGCAGATTATATCAGAGCTTGAAAATATAAAACCTTCTCTTATCCTTGTCGCGCTTGGTGTTCCAAAACAAGAGTATTTTATTAATAAATATAGAAAAAATCTTCCAAATTCAATGTTTATAGGTGTTGGTGGAAGTTTTGACGTTTGGTCAGGTGAAGTTCAAAGAGCACCAATTGCTTTTCAAAAACTAGGCTGTGAGTGGCTTTATAGGGTTTTAAAACAACCTTCAAGATTCAAGAGAATTTTTCCTACTTTGCCAATGTTTCTTATAAAAGTTATAATTGAAAAAGTCTTTAGAAAAAAATAAGAGGATTATGATGCTTTCAGAAAAAGAAATAGTTGAAATTAAAGACGTATGCAAGAAAATGAGACGAAATATTGTTTCTATGGTGCATGCCGCAAAATCAGGGCATCCCGG
>JAEZIX010000113.1 GCA_023415935.1 Cyanobacteria bacterium OH_CDB_20
AATATAATTTTGCATAAATCCCCCTTGCTGTTCTTATATAAAATGTCAAAATATAATTAATAAAAACACCCTCTTGGGTATTCTTTAGCATAAAAAGTCAGGGATAGATTTCACCTGACTCTTTATAGATATAAATAATACTAGTTAGCACCGACAACAGGGTAAAATACAGTTCCCGAGTTAGTTCCACTGCCAGAAACCCTATAATAATATCCTTTTGACATAGGCAAAACAAACTGCATCGTATTGTCTGTATCTGTTAACTTAGAATAAACTGCAGTTACTCCAAGAGAGCTTGTCGGACCGACATCAACCTGAAAAGATTTGTTATTACTCAAATATCCTCTTGCAAAAAGATAACCGTCACTTACTGCCTGATATGTTGTTCCCCAGTCTTTGGCTTCAGCTGCTGCATAGTTTATAGCACTAAAATGCGCTATACCTGTTTTTGCTGCACTTGAAAAATTTGTAACCTCAAGATGGCTATTAGTATTCACGTTATATCCATTTTGATTGAATGGAAACGAAGTAATTTTAGATATTATTCCGCTAGCAATTACAATATTTCCAAGAGGTATCTTTGAGTAAGAAATAAAAGCGCCTGATGTATATTTTTTAACACTAATAGGTTCAGATGATGTATCGACCCATACATCACCCTCAACGGGGCTTGATGGCGTTTCTACTTGTCTATAGATTGCGCCTTTTATTACATCAACATTTTTATTAGCGTCAACGAAAATATTGTAAGTTCCATCTGCTAAAGATGCTGTACTTTTAGAAGGCAAATTTGTAATTGTTGTTGTAACTCCCTCTAAATCCGTTATAACAAATGAATTTGAAAAATAAATTGTGTTATCTGTTTTTGTCATAAGAGCTGACGAAGAGCTGTTTACGGAATATCTTGTCTTAAGAGCAGAAAGCTCTGAAAGAGATGATGATAGAGTTGCAAAATCCTCAACTGTTTCTAAAATACTTGTTTTTAAATCTGAGAGATACTCAATGATTTTTGAGAAGTTTGAGTTAACTTCGCTTGCTTTTGCTTTTGTCCCGGGGATAAATGTAAATGGGATTTGAAATGTCATATTAGTCCTTTCTTGCTTATGTAAACTAGCTGATTACAAGGCTAATATGACACATGAATTTTAAAAATTTATTTTGTTTGTAAGGTTCAATCCCGACATTTTATGCAGCAAAATCGCCCTAACAACAGAAATGTAATAATTTAGACAACATATTTCGTTAGTTTCAACCCCGACTTACAGTTCGACCAGAATTTTAAGTTTTTGATAATCTGAAATGTGTCTAATTTCAGTCTCATTAATATTTTTATAAGCCCAAGATTTAATTATATTATCATTTTGTAGATTATCTAATGCTTTCTCTAGCCTATCTCTCAATATAGATAAGCGATCACTTTTAAGGTTTTGTCTAACTATTTTAACCAAATCATTAACTTTAACGGATATTTTACTTTTGTTATCTAACGAAGAGATAAAATACAAGAATTCTGCGGCAAATTTTTCTAAAAGCTCTGTTTTTTGGCTATATTCCAAAATTTTTCTCGGAACTGCATAAACACTGTCAAAACTTAAATCCAGTGAAACACAATATAAATCATCAGAAATAAAAATCGCGAAAATTGCCCCTAAATAAGAAAGAAGCGCGATATCTTCTTTTATCTTCTTCTTTTGTTCTTCTTTATAGCCACTTCTATATCCATTAGAATTGATATTTTTCTTAACTTTCCTATAAGCCAAAACATCATCAGCAGATATTAAGATATAATTTTTATCAGATTTAAAATTCAAAAACAGATCCGTCAAAATATGATATGTATCAGGAATAGACTTATTCACTGGCAAATCACTTTGTAATAATGAATTATTTTTCAGTGAAATTGGAGCAAAAAATGCATATTCACAGTCAGACTCAAATCCTATTCTGTTAACTATTTCAGGCTTTCTTATCTTTCCATAAACTCTTCCCCACAATAGATTTTGAAACTCAAAAAATGACTTATAAAAATTACTCAGATCAACATTCTCAAAGACTTTATTAAAATCAGACTCAGACTCTAACAAGATGTTGATATCAAAATAACTTTTCTCAAATACGGACTTATTGATAAATTTTAAATCAATATCAAATACTCCTGAAACTCTTATTTTAAGAGCTTCAAGATAAAAATTATAAGGGACTGAATAATGATATGATGTCAAAATATCACTTAACTTGTCATCATCTAATAATGAAAGCTCTTCTATTTCAAAACGGCTAAAATTATATTTATAACTAGCTTTTTGAATACCTTTTACGTCAATTCCTGCAGAAAAGTTAAAAAACAAATTTTTAATAAATTTATTGAGTGCAACCAATACAACACTCTCAAGCGAAAAACAACTGTAATTTGAACTTAAAGACTCACTATCAGGAAAGGTTATAGTTTTCATTAAAAATCCTTAATATTTTTGTTAACAAAAAGGCAATTTATTTTCAAATATATACTTTATATATATAAGATTTAGAGAATAGAGATAGATATGGCAAGACTACTAAAATTTATAACAAGAAGAAAAAGATTTAACACAAACGTGTTAGTTAACCTTTAATTCTTCTTTCAAAGCATTTGCAAAACAATTATAAATATTTTCAGGAAGCTTTTTATAAAGTTTTCCCTCTGTATCTATAGCCACAATTGTTGATGAAGCAAGAATTCTAACTTTTCCTGTTTCTTTTTCAGTAACTTTATGAGAGAAAGTAATTGTTGTTTGTTTAACTTCTTGAATAGAAGTTTCAATTAGAATTCTTTCATTAAATAAAGCTGAAGACTTGTATCTGATGTTTAGTTCAACAACAGGGAAAGTAACACCTTGTCTTTCAAGTTCTTCAAGAGGAAGTCCGAGTTTTTCAGAAAGTTCAACTCTTCCTTTTTCCAGCCATTTAACATAAGCGCCATGCCAGACAACGCCATAAGCATCAGTGTCAGAATAAAGCACTCTTACTTCGTCAGTGTAATTCAAAATTTTCTCCTCTTAGCTGAACAAGTCTTGTATTTTATCGTGTATTTCTTGCGGATCAAGCTCGTTAGTAACGCTATTTAGGTCGAGTGCGATTTGATAAAGTTTAGCAGCTTCAACCTTGTCGCCTGAAATAGAAGTTGCTCTTGCAAGATTGTAATATGCAAGCGCATAGTTGTGTTTGTATTTTATAGCTTTTTCAAAAAGCTCGATTGCTTTTTGAACTCTGCCTAAATCATCTAAGTAAATAACACCTAAATTGTTGTAGGCAATGTCATATTCCTTGTTATACTTGATAGCAAGGTCGTATGATTTTATGGCTTCTTCCATATCGCCTTTTCCCCAATGCAGATATCCCAAGTTACAATATATCTTGGAATTATTAGGTTCAAGTTCAATCGCTCTTCTATAAACGGTTAAAGCATTGTCAAACTCACCTTTTTCATAAAATGCACTTCCTAAATTAATATAAATTTCAATATTTCTAGGAGTTAAAGAACAAGCAATTTGATAAGAACTTATTGCAGCATCAAGATTTTGGATATCTTCTTGGAATAAGCACCCCAAATCTCTTGCAATATAAGAAGTATTAACAACATTTTGATTCAAAGTAATTGCATTTTGATAGTGGCTTATTGCCCCTTGAACATCACCTTTTTGATACATTGTATAAGCAAGATTACAATGATTTTCTGTTGAATAAGGCTGAATACCGATTAACCTTGTATAAAGCTCTGCCAAACTGTCATAATCTTGCATTTCTTCATAAAGCTGGCACAATGAGCGGTATGCTGTAATATTTAAGCTATCAAGCCAAATCGCCATTTTATATTCACATATAGCATCTTCATATCTTCCAAGGGCGCAATATATTTGACCGATCAAACAATACAAAAATACAAAACCTGGAGCTTTTTCAATAGCTTTTCTATAAAGTTCTAATGCTTCATCAATTCCTTTTGTCTGAGACTTAATGATTCCTTGAATAAGCATAGGAACAAATTTTAAATAAGAAATTTTTTGTAAAACTGTTTTAACAGCCTCTCCATCAAACGGCAAAGTTAAAACGGATAAAATCAATGCAATTGCAGCTTTTGAAACTGTTTTTGCATTCTTAAACGAAATCGCCCTCAATATGTTAAATACAAGAAAATAAGCTCTTGAAGAAAATAAAGGTGCTATCTTAATTGATTTTTCAGCATATTCAATTGCTTCTGTCATCTTATACTTCTTCATATAAGCCATTGCAATCATATAATATGATTTGTGCATTTTTTTATTGTGCTCAATTGCAAGTTCAAAATAGTTTATCGCCTTATCAAGCTCATTTTTATAAAAGAATGCCAATCCTATTTTATAAAAGATTTCAGGAGAATCAATCAATATTTCAAGTGCTCTTTGATACTCAGTAATAGCCTCATCTACATATTGCCTTGCCTGATAAATATCTAAATGCCACTCAAGATACAAATCGCCTAACCTTACATGCAAATTAGCATTATTTGTATCGTTTAATAGAGCGAGCTGGCATGTTTCAATAGCACGCTGTATATTACCTGAGCGGTAAAATTTGTTAATTTTAGTATGTATCTCTTTTTGAGTATCCGTCATAATCATTCTTGTTTGTCGTTCAACTTTTCAACTTGTCTTAATATACACCTTTTTAAAATTTCGCTTCGCACATCTTCTGATATCTCTGTATATTCTAACAGATATTCTTCAGGTTTAAAATGCGCTTTTTTAAGTATTTTTCCTCGGCCTGATAAAAATTTACTTCCAGAGTTATCAATATCAAGTATAAATTCATTGTCATCAGTTTCATAAAGTCCCTCTTCAGACCAGAATCTAAACCCTCCACCACCAAGATCAGCAGTCATAAGGTCGTATGATTGACCTTTTGAAACAATTTTCACTTTTCTTTGTAAATCTTCTCTGATATAAGCTCTTCTTTGGATAGTTTCGTAATCATCCCAAAAATCAATCTCAAGAGTCTTGCCATTTGGAGCATCAAGCACTACTGACTCCATTACTTTTATGTGGGCAGAGCAAAATATATATGCTTTAACTTCATCTCCTTCTTCAAGCTGGGAAAGAAGCACAGCAATTGAAGGATGATAAGACAAAACAAGACTTTCAGAAAAAATTTCAGCAATCTTGGTTGCAATCTCAACTTTTGCTGTATCGCCTTTTTGAAATACAAGCTGAACTTTTTGTCCTACTTTTAAAGATTTATCCATACGAAACTCTCAAATTATTATAAACTACCTCATCTATGATATAACACTTTCAGATTCAAATAAATATTTTTTTGGAGCTAATATAGATAAAACATAATTTTTCGTAAAATATTTATTCGCAACTTCAATGATATCAGCACTTGTAACGGATTTAATACTTGAAACAAATTTATCTTCATAATCAAATCCTAAACCTTCCATTTCGAAAAGATTAATAATATTAGCTTGAAGACTGTTTGTCTCGAGAATAAACTGTCTCTTGCCAATTATATTATTTTTAGCGCTTTCAAGCTCTTCTTCTGAAACAGGAATCGTTTTAATTTTTTCAATTTCTTTTTCAAAACCATCTATACAAACATTAATGTTTTTTGGCTCAGTTGCAATATAAACGCTGAAACTTGCAGCTAAAGAAGATGATTCATAAGAGCTTCTTACAACATAAGCAAGCCCTTGTTTTTCTCTGAGCTCCAAGAAAAGCCTTGAAGACAATCCTGAAGAACCAAGTATAACGTTTATTAAAGAGATTGCAGGATAATCCTTGTTAGATATCGAAGGAAAAATCCATCCCTTGATGATTTGTGCCTGATTTGCATCATCTTTTTCAATAGTAACTGTCTTTTGAGACTCAAGAACAGGAACACTGAATGAATCGTTGTTAACTAATGAATAGTTTAAATGGCTAAAATGTTTATTCAATAGATTTTGCGCATCTGAAACATCAATGTCACCAACAACTGTGATATTTTTCTGAGCATTATTTATCAACAAATTATAAGACTCTAGAACATCATCTCTTTTAATTTTATCAATATTATCTAGGACAACCGTATGCGTATATCCGTAAAAATGTCCTTGATACAATGTTTTGAAATAATTATCAAGCGCTTTTGTCTTTGGAGAATCTAGGTCTGCGACTATTTCACCTTTTAGTTTTACAACTTCTTTGTCAAAAAGTTCGAAATGACTGTTAAATATTATATCTTCAAGAATTTCAAGAGAATGTTCAAAATCCTCATTCAAACACAAAATCTTAAATCTTATATAGTCATGTTTCATTTCTGAATATAGCTCAATAGCATTTTCTTCAAGCTCTTGAGCAAGTTCTTCAGAAGTTCTGTTTTTAGTACCTTGCATAAATAATCTGTTCAAAAGTGAATAAACGCCAGGTAGTTTCTCAGGTTCTGAAACTTTAAAAGACAAACACAGTGCTATTCTAGGTGTGTTTTTGTTTTGTTTTATTATTGCTGGAATATTATTATCTAATAGAATTTTTTGCATTTGATTTCCTTTTTAATGAGCGTTTTAAACCTTTGGCATTAGAACAGATATAGTTGCTTTATTAAGATCCAAGTATTTTTGTGCCTCTTTTTGAACATCATCAATAGTTATACTTTCAAGAGTAGATAGATATTCGTCAACAAGCTCTAAACCATTACAAACAGTCATATAATAACCGATTGTTTCAGAAATATCAGAAACTGTTTCTGCGCTGTCTGCAAATCTTGCTTTTAGTTTTTTTACTGCTTTCTTGAACTCTTTTTCCGTAATTTTTTCGCTATACAATTTTTCAATTTCATTTTTTATCATATCAATTGCAATATCTTTTTTAGAAGGTTCAAAATTAGCTTGAATAAAGAAATTCCCACCATCTCTAAATTGATAACAATCAGAAGATACAAGATTAAAGATTGACTCTTTATTCTTTTCAATCAAGTTTTGATATAGTCTTGAGCTTTGACCTTCGCCTAAAACTATTGCAAGCATCTCAAGTATTATGTTTGTCTTAAGATCAACAGCAACGGTTCCAAGGTAGCCGAACATCAAAAATCCGGTATTAATATTTAAATAATTTTCAATATATTTTGTTTCTTTGTGCGGTTCATCAATTTTATAAGAGGTAATTTCAGAGTTTTTCCTACCTTTAAAGTCAAATTTTTCGATTACTTCGCCGATTATATCGTCAAAATCAAAGCCCCCAACAATTATTGTTGTCATTTTATTTGGGGCATAGTGAGTATGATAATACTCCATAATTGTATCTCTTGAGACACCAGAAATAATGTCAGCTGTACCAATTACATCACGTTTATAAGGGTGAGAACTGTACATTCCATGGTTTAATGCATTATAAGTCTTAGTCCATGGCTGATCTTCGCGCATCCTTATTTCTTCAATTACTACATGGCGCTCTCTTTTTTGTTTTATGACAGGATTATTAATATCAAAAGGTTCTCCGACTTCATCTTCAGGAATAACAGGATCAAGCATCATATCAGCATGTAAATCTAAAGCTAAGTGAAAATACTCATCTTGAGGACCTTTTGGGAGAGTTACATAATAAAATGTATAGTCTTTCCAGGTTGCAGCATTAACAATTGCACCTTTTGCCTCTAATGTTTTATCAAACTCACCTGCTGCATGCTTATGAGTACCTTTAAACATCAAATGCTCTAAGAAGTGCGATATACCTGTATTTTCATCATTTTCATTAATTGAACCTGTTTTAACCCAAGTACTTATATTAACGAGTCCGCCTTCTTTATAAGCGCAGACAATCTTATGACCATTCTCTCTTTCGTATATCACCACAGGCTTTTGCAGAAAAGGGTATTCAACTGTGGTCTTGGTAATTTTTTCCATTAATACATAACCTTATAATAATCTTTGCTTAATTGTATCAAATATTTTGAAATAATCCAATTATTAAGCGATTATAAACAACAAAACATCAAATCATAAACAGAAGTTAAAATTATTGAAAAATTTCATATTAATCAACTTAATTTGAAGAACTATAAGATTTTATAAAATCATCATATCCGCGTTGCAAGGCTTCTGTAAGCATTTCAATTGATATATTAGGGTTTATAGTTTTCAAAGTTGTAATTGAATCAGGCGCAATTTTTTCATTAAATATTGTTTCTATTTTTTCCTCATCAAAATCAATAAGGATAGAGCCGTGTTGGAGTATATAGCCTTGTTTTCTGTACTGTGCAGAACCTACAACCTTTTTGCCCTCATAACTCAAATCAGCCCCTGTTGAAATAGACATGCAATAATCAAATTTTGAACTTACTTTTTTATTTTGAGGAAAATCAACCTCTATTCCAAGGTATTTAAAAGCATTTATTAAAATATTAGATATTTCCTTGTAAGAATTTATGACCGTTTCACCGTTATTTAAAAACGAAGCAGGCAAAATGATAGCGTATGTAACTTCATTATCATGTAAAAGCGCCCGTCCACCTGTTAAACGTTTTACAATATCAATATTATTTTGTCTGCAATATTCGACATTAACATTCTCATCACTTTGATTTCTACCTAAAGAAACACAAGCAGGACTCCAACCATAAAGCCTGAAAATCGGCTCCCCTAGAGAATTTTCTATAGCAAAATCAAGAAGATTTGAATCTTCTTGCATATTTTGCATACCTGTTAAAATTTTATAGTCGTAAAAAATTGCCATAGAAAATTTATAGCATAAAAGCTAAGAATTACTAATCAGTTTCAAATAGCGAATATATTCTTCTTTGAAGATCATCAGCATCAACATCTGAAGTAACTTCGTTTAAATCAGCTGCAATTTGATAGTTTTCAGCAGCTCTAATTTTATCTCCGATTGCTTGATAAGCTCTTCCAAGATTAAAATATGCGAGGGTATAATCAGGGTTTAGAGCAACAGCATCTTGGAACAAGAAGATTGATTCATTAATGTTTCCGATTCCATCAAGATATACAACACCTAAGTTATTTAGAGCAACGTCGTACTCAGGGTCAAGAGCAATTGCTTTGTTGTAGGCAACAATTGCCTCATCTACATAATCAGCTTCCCATAGAGCCATACCACATTTACTATATGCTTTAGGATTTTCAGGATTTGCAGAAATAGCATCACAATATGCTTTTATTGCAAGTTCAGTTTCGTTATTTTCAAAATGAATATCACCAATTGAAATATAAGAGTCTTCACAAGCAGGATTTAATACAAGCGCCATTTGGTAAAGAGCAACAGCAGCCTCAGAATTTTCTTTTACTTTATGCTGTATGGTAGCTAAAGCCTGACATACAATAGAAGTCCATTCATTATCAGGGTTCAAATTAATAGCAATTTGATAATGTTCAATTGCTTCGTCATACTGTTCCATTTGAACAAGAGCATAACCAAGAGAATTGTGATAAAAAGGATTGTCTAGCGCAAGAGAAAGAGCAAGTTTAAAAGCGTTAACAGCATTAATACTGTCATCTTTTTTCAAATAAAGATGACCTAATTCGTAATAAACTCTCTCATCTTGTCCTGCGATTTCAAGAATTCTTGTGTAGCAGTCAATAGCAGTATCAATTTTTTCATCAAAATAAGTTTGAATAACAGTTGCAATCTTAGCCAAAAGCTCGCAATTATTAGGATTAGCATCTAGAGCTCTAAGATAAGAATCAAGTGCAATTTCAGGAGCTTCATTTTGAATACTGATATCGCCTATTTTACTGAAGAATAATTCTTCACGTCCGGTTTTTTCCGCTGCAATATCATAAGTTCTTATTGCATCAGGATATTTGTGAAATTTTTCAAGTATTTTGCCATAGGCTTCAAAAGTTTTTATGGCACAAAGTTCCCCACAGTTTTTGTATATCATTTTAAGCGAAGGTTTATCAAGTGGTAGAGTCATACTTCCTGAGAGCAAGTAATACAAAGATTTTGAAAACTCACGGAAACTGATTTTGTCAGTTTTCATTTTATTTAAAAGCATCATTGCAAGGCTCAATCTCGGTCTTGCAGATTTTAAAGGATTCAATTCAATTGCTTTTTTAAATTCTTTTTCTGCTTCATCATACTTTCCTGCCATATTAAGAAAATATGCTGTATAAATTCTTGCATTAGGATTTTCGGGAGAAATAGAAACTGCAGACTGACACTGTTCTATAGCAGCAGAAAGTGAAATTTGACCATTATCCCAAAGCAAAGTTGCAAGTCTGTAATATGTTTCAGACAAATTAGGGTTCATTTTTATAGCAGAAATATAATAATCAATAGCTTCATCGAGGTATTCTCTTTGAAACTTAATTAAATACTGTTCATGAGATTTTCTTGCAAGCTCGAGTATGGCATTTACGTCTATGTCATTCTTATCGTAGACCCGGCTTGAATCCATTTGATTTACCATTTAGTTCCTCGCATAAAATGTGTGTGTCGCTCCCAGATTTATTTTCGTCTATTTTATTAAAAATATTTAATAAATTAGAAAAAAATCGTAAAAATGATGGAGATTTTTTTATAAAAAATAGCAATTTTTAAAATAAAAAATACTTTATATATTTATCAAGGGTTAAAAAAAGGGGATAATTATGACACTTTACGCATTGCCAAGCTATAGGATGACTCCTAGGAGTTTTATTTATGGTCCTAATCGAGGAGTAAATCAAACAGGAACACCAAATACTAAAGCATATGAAAGACAACAAAAGAAAAATAGAAATATCACAATTGCATCAATATTAACAGGTGCTGCACTGTTATTTTTGGGCGGCAAAACAAAAGCTGGAAGAGCAATTATAAGCAAATTAAAAACTACAAAATTTGGTGATGCGGTTTCAAACTTTTGCCAAAATTCTAAAGCAGTACAATGGATAAAAGGAATACCAGGAAAAATAAAAGGTTTATTCTCAAAAGCACCTAAAGCAGCAGAAGTTTTAACTGGTACAGTTGAAGACGCTACAACAACAGCTGCAACAAGAGCAGCAACGACAGCAGCATCAACTGCATCAACAGCAGCTTCAACAGCAATAAAAGTAGAACCATTAAAACGCCTACCGGCACCAGCTGAAGTACTTAGATTACCGGCACCTTCAACAGTAACAAGCGAAGCTGGAGATACATTAATAAGAAACGTGGATGACATTGCGAACAACCCGCCAGCACCAAGGGTAATACACTTGGGATCAAATGAACAACTTCGTTTAATGGCTCCTAAGACAATTACCAGCGAAGCTGGAGACACTTTTACCGATGGAGCAGGTATTTAACTAAAACATTGAAACTATTATAATAAAGACAACACAAAAGGGCAGCTATGCTGAATAACATAAACATAAATACAAATAATACATTTAAAAATATGCCAGAGCATTTTTCAACAAATGCTCTTCCTGGCGTAAATAATGTGCAAAATTCAGCAATACCTAGCATCAAAGTTTCTGAAGCCGAAAACCCAAAAAAGAAAAGAAAAATATGGAGTATCATAACAGCTACAATGGGAAGCAGTATTCTTGCTGCTGGCGCTGCAGTGTTTCTTTTAAACAAAGGTTTCAGCTATACAAGTTACAACAAGATAAACAAAATTGTCGATAAATTAAATGATGCAATCGAAAAAAGTGCTTTAAGCAAAAAATCCAAAAATATGGTAGATAAAGCAAGCATCTTCCTTTTAAAAGGAGTAAGAAACGGGCTTGATTTACTAAAAACAAGCGCAAACTTCTCCGCAATAAAAGATAGCGGATTTAATATGGTTGCACGAAAATTTAAGTTTATGAGAAAGCCACTGGATAAATTAACAGACTTTTTCAGAAATATATCTACAAAAGCAGTAGATGAAGCTTATCACAAGGTTTTACTCAGTATTCAAGAAGGATTTTGTCCTGATATATCAAGATTTTTAACCAGAATTAAAGCTGACAAATCAGTCGATTTAGAAAAAATGGTAACAATAAAAGAAGTATCAAAACCTCTAAGAGTTTGGCTTGAAGAACTTGATACACATCAGACAAATATATTTACAAGATTTAGTAAAGGGTTCTCAAAAACTGCAAGAAATATTAGAGCCCAAGAAAGAGCTGATGCGCTTGAAGGTCTTGATAAAAAAGTGCAAGATGCAATTTGGGATAAAAATGATGGCATATTTAATTTAAGAAAAAATGGTAAAAAGTTTAAAAGTTATATTACAGAATCTCTTTCTCAAGAAGGTAAAATTAAAATCAAAAATAATATTATTACTCTAAGAAAAGAATTAACAAACAATATTGAACATAATTATGCAGCCGCAAAATCAGGAATTTCTGACATCAGAAGAACTTTATTGATAGGAGATGAAGAATCAAGCACAATTCTGAGAAAAATTAACGGAAAGATGGAAGTCTACAAGGAGCTAGGCGGCGAACTTGAAGACAAACAAAGAATAAAAATTGTTGATGAAATATCAGATCTTTTTGGAGAACTAGAATCTAGAATTACTGCTTCACCTGATTATGATGAAAGTGCAAAAACATTCATATCAAAACAAGTTCAGTATCTTAGCGGAGATATTCTTAAACAATCTAAAAAAGGTGAACTTGAAGAAGCCGTAACTATAATTAGAGGTTTAAGAAATAATGGCATTATAGATGAAGCAACAGAAAGTACATTATTAAATCAATCAAAATCAATTACAAAAAGTATAACCAAAGCAACAACAATGGAAGCAGATGAACTCTATGACAAATTTGCTGAATTTAAAGTAGGTTCAGTTCCTCTTGATGTACTTTCGTTGTTATTCCCTCTTGGTGTTGCAGGTGCTGCTGTCGCATCAGCAAAAACAAAAGACGAGAAAATATCAAAAACACTCACAACAGGCATTCCTCTTGTAGGTTCATTAGCAACAATGCTAATCGGTACTGCTAAAATGTTTACAGCAAGTAAAAACCTTGTAATAGGTATTGTGACAGGTTTTGCATTAAACGAACTAGGTAAATTTTTAGATAAAACATATAAAGAGTACTCTGAGAAAAGATCCTTTACTAAAATGGCAATTGAAGCATACAGAAAAAATCCATTATTCTTCAACGAAAGCCAAAATGTAAAAAAATAGCATCTATTAAAATTTTTATATACAATATTATTTATGAAAAGATTTTGGCTAACATTTATACTGGTAGTTTTTTTGTCGGCGGAAGGATTTGCTTATACCGTAGACGAGTCTATTGACAATACCATAAGACAACAATACAAGACCAATGCAATAGAAAATGATTTATTGCCAAAACTTCCTGCAATTTCACCAGATGGAAATAAAGAAAATTTATATAACACTTTAAAAACGGAAAATTATAATAAAACTTACAAAGAAGTTAAAATCAAAAAGGGAACTGTTTTCAAGATTAAAAGTTACAGAGTAATCTCAGATTCAACACCAATAGGAACAAAAACAAAATTTTATTCCATATATCCAGAATCTTCTAGATACATAACAGTTCCAAGGGGAACAACTTTTATAGGAGAAGTTACAAATTCACATAATCCTCAATTTTTCGGTAATGGAGGCCTAATAGAACTAAAAATTGATACTGTTTCATTTCAGGGTGAATCATATCAAATTGAGTCAAAAGTAAGCAAAGCGAATTATAAAAGGATATTTTTAAATAATATAAAAGGCAAAAGAGCTTATGCAACTCAGGTAAAAAAATTGATGAGGCCAAGCAGGCAGTTTATGGGCAGAATGTGCAAAACAGCAAAAACACTAACTGACGGTCCTGAAATTTTACTATCGCCAATTCCTATAATCGGCGGAGCAGTAGTTTTTACAGCGAATGCATGCGTATCTCCAATTCTAGCGGTATTTGCAACAGGTCACCCTATTACCCTTTCAGAAGGAACTTATTTTGAAATAAAATTAACTGAAGATGCCTTAATAAAAGTAGCTAATTAAACACCTCATAAGTAATAGGAATATATGCGTAATTCTTTATAACATTTTTTCTATTTCTTTTAACTTTACTTTTTAGAACACTTTTTTTTCTCGCTCTAACATTCAACTTTAAAAGCATACAAACAAATTCCCCTCGTGATAAACAAAACTGTATAATAGCAATATTCATTTATAATTTGATTTCTTCCTTAGTCTTTTGTATATTATTGTAGATACTTATACATATATTGATTAAGAGAACTAAAAAAACATGACAAAATTGAAACTAATGATAATTACGGGCGGAGTTATATTATTTGCTTGCGTAATATTTGCACTTATTTACAACGATATGATTTCCTTTAACAACCCAAAATATTATAAAACTGCAGCACAACAGTATCAGGAACAAGATTACTCAAATGCTTATTACAACTTTGGAAAAGTAAAACGTATCAGTCCTTTGTATAGCGCAGCACTATTTAAACAAGCGCTCTGTGCTGAAAGACTACTAGACTATAAAAGCGCAATGAAGTGCAATAAAAAACTTATTGATAAATTTCCTAAATCAATATTCACCCCAAAAGCAAGATATAATCTGGCAAAAGATTATTATTATTTAAAGGATTATAAATCTGCAGAAAAAGAATTTGAATATATACAAAAACACGGATTAGTCGAAAACTATGTAATAGCTGCTGATTACTACCTGGGGCTAATTTTAAAAGAAACAGACAAAAATGCAGCAAAAATTCATTTCTTAAAATACCTTGCAAACTCACCTCACGGGACTTATTCACTTTATGCAGCTAATGAACTTTTATTCTTAGACGAACTTACAACTACATATGAGAAGTTCTTCATAGCGCGTACTTATTATGAACATGAAAAATATAAAGAAGCCCGCGAAATATTTGAAGGTGCTGATATAAACCGTTCTTGGCCTTACCTTTCAATTTTATACACAAGACAAGGGCTTTATCCAAAAGCAAAAGCTGTTTTTGAAAATGGAATGAAAAAATATTCACACAGCGTAAAACAAAATATTCTTGAAGATTCAATTGATAACTTTGTCAAAATAAAAAATAATGAAGCAAAAAACTCTCTTTTCTATCTTTCAAAATTCGTACAAGAAAACAAGACAGCTGGCGAAGACTATGTTCTATACAGATTATCAAAAGAACTAGATGTCGAAGATTCTATAAAATTAAATATAAAAATATATAATAAATACCCTAATAGCAAATATGCGCCTGAATGTCTCTGGAATGCTTTTTGGTTTGAGTATCAAAATGGAAATCTAAAAGCAGCCAAGAAGTTAGGATTAGAACACATAAAAAAATATCCTGACTCAAAATTAAATCCTAAAATGTTATTCTGGCTAGGTAAACTTTGTATCGCCCAAAACAAAACAGTAGAATCAAATGGTTATTTAAACAAAATAATAACTAAATATCCTGATGATTACTATGCTTTTAGAGCAAATGCAATATTAAAAGGAAAACCTACTGAATGGAGAACTAAATCTTTACACAAACTTGACGAAGAAAATGTGTATCTTGAATTCCCAATAAACTATTCGACAATAGACATAAAAGATTTAAAGTTAATCAATACAATATTTTCATTAGGTGATAAAGAAATTTGGAATGAAATAAATGCCAATAACAAAATTGTTGAAAGCTGGTTTGAATACAAAAAAGGAAACAAAGCTCACTCTGCGCTTCTAGCTAGAGAAGGGCTTCAAGAATTAGATGTAAAACCTCCATTTAATGATGATGCTTATAAACTTGCTTATCCTATTCATTGGGCTGCGGACATAAATATAAACAGCCTAAAATATGAACTAGATCCTTATTTAGTTATTGCTCTTATCAGAGAAGAAAGCTACTTTAATGAAAATGTCAAAAGCGCAGTCGGTGCAATCGGTTTAATGCAAATGATACCGCCAACAGCAGCGTTTATTTCTGACAAATACAGTCTTGATAAAGTTGCATCTTATGAACTCTTAGACCCAGAAACAAACATTCAATATGGCTGTGCTTATTTAAGTTACATCGATGCAGTAATCCATAGAAACAGTGTTATGCTAATTGCAGCATATAACGGCGGTCCGAATGCTGTTTTACATTGGTCAAAGAAAATACAATATAAAGACTTAGATGAATTTGTAGAAAAAATTCCTTACCCTGAAACTCAAAACTACATAAAGAAAGTATATAGAAGTTATTGGAACTATTTAAATATCTATAACTATTAATATATGTAAAAAAACTAAACCTCAACTAGCACAAATTACGTTTTTGATTTTTAAAACAAAAAAGAGAGAACAGTTGAGGTTTTTTAATGCAAATTGGAAGAGTAAGTTTTAGAGGAGATGTGATTGACTTTTCAAAAGCGAGAAATAATCGTCAAAAGCAAGCACCTCAAACGAAAACTCAAACAAGTCAAGATACCTTTACTAAAAGTGCAACTGCCGCAAATACTGCAGTTCAAGCAACTCCTCAAGAATCTTCTACTCAAAGAACAATAACAGAAGATAATCCTATTTACTACACAAGAATATTTGACAGAATAAATAAACTCTTAACCATAAACAGTAAAGAATATAGGATTACACCTGAAGACGCTGCAAAAGAAGTCATACAAATTTTAAAAGAAGGAACTGCAATAAAAGCGCTTTATGCAGCTTATGACAAAAAACAATATAAGGAAGTCGGCTCTTTTCTAAACGCTTTTGAAGCTCTTGATATGGAGCTTGATGATTCAAAATTAAGTGAAAATACATATGTTGCTATAAAATCACTTTCTGCTCCAATCCATTCAATTGCTGACGAAATTGATTCTCAAGCTATTATGATACCTGACGAAGATGAAGAATTGTTCGAAGATAAAGTTGGCTATTTCATATTAGAAAATATGGTAAGAATAGAAGCAGAAGGTACAGAAGAAGAAAAAGCAGATCACTGGGAAACAATTGAAAATGTAATTAAAGAGGCACACCAAACTGATGAATTCCCAACCTTTACTTTCAGCGTGCCCTCAACACCTGGGTTAAACCCTGAAATATGGACAAGAACGATGAGCAAATTCTTTGAAATAGTAAGCAAAGTAAGACAAGAATACCCTTGCAACCCTGAAAACTACATTCCTGAAGAACCGCCAGAACAAGAAGAGTAAAGGATATAAGAGGATAATATGAGAATTAGACAAATAAATTTTGGAAATAAAGTAGTAGATTTTGAAACTGCTAGAAGGCAAAAAGAACAAGCACCAACTGCAAAACCTACAAAACCTGAAAGACAAGGTGATTCTTTTACAAAAACAACTCCTACTGAAGCAAGAATCGCCGGCTCTATTTCTGATGTCGGTTATTCAAAAAACATACAAATGCCAGAAGGGATCTCGCCTGGAGTAGAATACTTCAGACTGACTGATCCTGCTGTTAACGATCCCACTGATGCTATTTTTTATTCATCTCAATTTAATTTATTAAGTGACCTAATGCAAGAAAAAGATGAGTATAAAATTACGCCTGAAGACGCTGCAAAAGAATTAATAAGAATCCTCAAAACTGGAGAGCCAGCAAAAGCTGTTGCAAAAGCATTAGATGAAGATTACCAAAAAGCAGATGCATTCTTCGCAGCATATTATCGACTAACACAAACACTCGATAACGATGTTAAAACCAGAAATCTAATGGCTGCAATAGAAATCATTGCTGAACCCATAGAGTCAATGTCTGATGAGTTTTTGGAAGAATTAGACGACAACGAAGATGAAAGTGATGATGACCTCGATTTTCTTGATGATGTTTTTTATTTAGAAAATTTATTAAAAATACAATCGGGAGAAACACCACCCGAAGAAGCAGAAGCATTTTGGAAGAATGTTGACACAACATTCAGAGATATTATGTGCATGCCGGAACCTCCAAGAATAGATGTTGGTTTCCAATTTACAAAGAATTTTGACCCTGAAAAATTAAAAGAGGCATTTGGGATTTTGGTAGACAAACTTGCTGAAACCCAAAGATTATTTATTGCAGGTGTGATAAAACCACCTGTTATAGGCGAACCAACGGGGGACACTTTTACACCAAGTAAAGAACCTGAGAAAGAAGATTAAACCTTATTCTGTTGCAATAATCCAGCGTTCAATAATTTCTTCATCAATGCCATCTAAAAACCTTGATGGCTTAGATAAAACCATGCCTGAAGCGTAGTCAAACATATCTATTGGATATGTGATATAGAGAAAGGTTTTAGCGCGTGTAATTGCAACATACATAAGTCTTAATTCTTCATCAAGCTCTTCTTCTGAGTTAAAAGAATATGTTGAAGGGAAGCGCCCATCAACAGCTCCAATTATAAACACCGCTTTATATTCAAGTCCTTTTGCGCTATGAATTGTTGATATAGTTAAGAATTCATCTTTTTGTGCACCTTCTTCAACATCAGTTACAGAACTATCAGGAGGCTCAAGCGCTAAGTCTGATAAAAAGTCTTCAAGACTAGAATATCTTGACGCAAGATATTCAAAGTGCTCAAGGTCTTTTTGGCGTTTTGTGTAATCATCATATTTATCAATTAAAATCGGCTCATAGTAAGCTAAAACTTGCTGAACTAGCTTAGCCGGATTAAAAACATCTTGCTTAGCTTCTCTAACAAGTTTTGTAAGCCTGATTACAGCATCTGAATTCTTTGTAGGAACTTTGTCTTTTTCAGGGTTAAAACTCTTGTCTGTCAAAAGTGGAACTAGTTTATTAACAGTCTGCGCGCCGACTCCATCAATTAAAAGCAAAATTCTGTTGTAGCTTATTATGTCTGAAGGATTTAAAATGACTCTTAAGTGAGCGATTATGTCTTTTACGTGTGCGGTTTCAACAAATTTTAGCCCACCAAATTTCTTGTATGGGATATTCTTTTTTGCAAGCTCAATTTCAAGACTATATGTCATTCTTGCGCTTCTTGCTAAAACTGCAATGTCATTTAAAGAAACATTTTCTTCTTCATAAAGCTCTAAAATTCTTTGAGTTATGAATTCAGCCTCAGTTTGAGCGTCAGTTGATGAGATAAGTGCAGGTTTTATAGGGTTTTCGATAGTTGAAAACAATGTTTTCGAATATTTTTCTTTTGCTTTATCAATAACTTTGTTTGATAAAGCGAGAATATTTTGAGAACTTCTGTAATTTTGTTCGAGTTTAATAATTTTTGTATTTGCAAATATGTGAGGGAAATCAAGGATGTTCTTAAAATTTGCCCCTCTAAAAGAATAAATGCTTTGGGAATCATCCCCAACAGCCATAACGTTATTGTGCTCAGAAGCTAAAAGTTCAATTATCTCAGCCTGAATTTTATTTGTATCCTGATACTCGTCAACAAGAATGTATTTATATTGATTTGAAAGTTTTTTTCTAACGCCTTCATTTGATTGCAAAAGGAGCTTCAAATACAAAAGCAGATCATCATAATCGAGAAGCGAATTTTTGCGTTTATATGCGGTATATTCAATTGAAATTTGATTGATTTTATCCAAACAATGCTCAAACTGTTTATACTCAGTTTCAATAATAGTCTGAGTATTCAAGTCTTTGTTAATTGCTTTTGAATAAATATCTAAAATAGTATGTTTTTTAGGAAAGCGCTTTTCTTGTTTCTCAATAACCTTACCCCTAATGTGGCTTATAATATCTTCAGCATCAGACCTATCAAGGATTGTAAAGTTACTTTGAAGCTCTAAAAGGCTAGAATACTTCCTCAAAATCATATTAGAGAATGAATGGAATGTTCCACCGTGAACTTTCTCACACCTAGAATCAAGTACAAGAGAAGCTCTTGAAAGCATTTCGTCAGATGCTTTTTTTGTAAAAGTTAAAAGCAAAATATTTTCAGGCTTTACTCCGTCTTCAATTAGCCTTGCAACCCTATATGTAAGAGT
Source organism: Cyanobacteria bacterium OH_CDB_20 (assembly GCA_023415935.1). Taxonomy (GTDB): domain Bacteria; phylum Cyanobacteriota; class Vampirovibrionia; order Gastranaerophilales; family Gastranaerophilaceae; genus JAEZIX01. The sequence goes on from JAEZIX010000113.1 coordinate 19,852, forward strand.
CTTAGTCTTCCCTGAACCGGCGCCAGCTATGACAAGAATAGGTCCTTCTTTCTGAATTACAGCTTCAAACTGAGCAGGATTAAGCTCTTTTTCATAATCAATCTTATACGAAACTTGTGTATTCTGCTTTTTTAGAACATACTTTTTAACAGTTAGATTTTCCATAAGAACATTATACACAGTTTTTTTTATTATTTGGTATAATTGAAACAACATTAGGGGAAAATATGAAGATAAAAGCAGAGAATCTAATAAAAATATATAACGACAGAACAGTTGTAAATAATGTATCAATAGAAGTTAATAAAGGCGAAGTAGTAGGGCTTTTAGGTCCAAATGGTGCGGGTAAAACCACAACATTCTATATGGTTGTAGGCCTCGTTAAACCAAATTCAGGCAGAATTTTTCTTGATGATATAGAACTTACAAATCTTACAATGGATGTAAGAGCAAGGCATGGTCTTGGATATCTTCCGCAAGAGCCTTCTATATTTAGAAAATTGAGCGTTGAAGATAATATTAAACTTGTACTTGAAGTAAATGAAAAACTCACAGCAGAAGAAAAAGAAGCAAAATTAGAAGAGCTTTTAGTTGAGTTCGGAATAGAAAAACTCAGAAAAGAAGCAGCTGTTTCACTCTCTGGTGGAGAAAGAAGAAGATGCGAACTCGCAAGAGCATTAGCAGCAAGCCCTGAGTTTATCTTGCTTGATGAACCTTTTACAGGTATTGACCCTATTGCAATCGGCGAAATCAAAGAAACTATAAGGAAACTTTCAAACGAAAAAGGCTTAGGTGTACTTATCACAGACCACAACCCTAAAGCAACGCTTTCAATCACAGATAGAGCTTATGTAATATTTGAAGGTAAAATAAAAATCCAAGGCAAAAGCGAAGAAATTGCAATCAATGAAGTTGCTAAAGAATTCTACTTAGGAAAGGATTTCACCTTATAATGCAAGTGAAATTGGTAGACAGATATTTATTCAAACAAGTATTATTTGCAGGTCTTACCTGCGTAATTTTATTCATGATAGTTTGGATTGCGCCTGAACTATTACTTAGAACCGTACAGAGAGTCCTAAGCGGCCAATACACAGTAAGAACCGGCTTTGACATAATAGTCTGCGAAATACCTAAAATACTTGGCAACGCGCTTCCTGTCGGCATGCTTTTAGGCTCGTTATTCACTTTTGACAAACTAAGCAAAGACTTTGAACTCACTGTTTTTAGAGGCATAGGGATGTCATTTTGGAGAATTATTTCTCCAATAATAATTCTTGGAATGCTAACAGGTATTTTTTCATTCATAATACACGACACAATGATTCCTGTAACATCATCAAAACTTAACGGCATAAAACACGAAAACCCTGAATCGCATTTCGTTTTCCCTGTAAAAGATGACAACGGAAAAATGCAAAAAATAATAATAGTATCAAACTTTGACAATACAAAAATAAAAGATGTAATAGTACTAAATTTCTTTGCCTCTGACGCGCCAGGAGAAAGCGTTTTAAGAAGCATCTACCGCTCAGATTATGCAACTTATAAAGATGGACAATGGGTATTAAATGAAACTGTAAACTACGGCATAAGTAAACAAGGCGTATTTAAAGAAATAGATACCTTCCATCAAATACCTATTCTAAAAGGTGATAGAGCCGATAGAGCATATAAATTGATGATGTATTCAGTTAAAAGAGACAGAGAACTTACAAATGCAAAGATGTTTGACTACATAACTCTATTAAAAAAAGAATCAATGGACGATGAATTCAGATTTATGATGAATAAGTATCTACAAAGATATTCTCATGCAATTATGTGTGTTTTATTTGCAATTTTTGGTTGCCTACTTGGTTTTTCTCAGCCGAGAGAACAAAGACTTATCGGCTTTACAGTAGCTGTTGCCACAATATTTTTATATTATATAACAATGCCATTTTTTGATATGCTTGCAGAAAAAGGTCTTGCAAGCCCGATTATAACATCATTTGTTCAACCGGTTGCAATAATTGCAGCTATAATATGGTTAAAGAAACAGAAGGATTTATAAGATGAAAAAAATATTTTTATTAATACTTACAGCCTTTTTATGCACTGGTATAACATTTGCAGCAGAAAATAAAGCTGTAGATGATTCAAAAACAGAAGTTAAAACTGAACAAAAAATAGAGCAGCCAACCAAGCCAGAAACTAAAGCTCTAAGAGACTATTCAGCTATTTCAGTTATGACACCTGTTAAAGGAATTTATGTTTTTAAAATTGACACAAAAAAGTTAAAAGGTCAAGTTTTACCTTATTATGAAGTCCACTTGAAAACAAATAGAGAAATCTATGACTCAACAAAGGCTTTACTTGTTGTAAACGCCGGTTTCTTCGACCCGAGCAATGAACAAACCGTTTCATACGTAACAAAAGACTACGCAGAATGCCTTGACCCTCACAGAAATAACAACTTAATGCAAAATGAGGCTCTAAAACCATACTTACCTAAAATATTAAATCGTTCAGAATTTAGAGTATTAGAAAAAAATGGCGAAATAAAATATGATATAGCTCAACACAATGACAAACCTGAATGCGGATATCATATAAAACACTCAATTCAAGCAGGCCCAATGCTTTTACCTTCAGCTAAACTTGAAGAAGAATTCTTTATCCTTAAAAAAGACGGAAAAATTGTAAGCGAATCAGCATCTGCCCTAAAACCATATGCAAGAACTGCAATCGGAATAAAAAATGATAATATTTATATACTAATATTTACAACTGAACACCCTGCAACACTTGAAGATGTAGCTAAATTCGGAGAATGCATGGAACTTGAAAAACTAATGGCATTTGATGGTGGCGGCTCAACATCAATAGATACGGACGATTTACACATCATCTCTGACAAAAATGATACAGGAAGAAGACTAAAATCATTCTTGCTCATAACCGAGTAACTTGATTGAAACGCTTATTTGTATTACTCTTTTAATTATGTAACGAGTCAAAAGAGAGGAATTAATTATGCTAAGAGCAGGTATTGTAGGATTACCGAATGTAGGGAAATCAACACTTTTTAACGCCCTCACATCATCAAAAAATGCTCAAAGTGCAAATTATCCTTTCTGTACAATCGAGCCAAACGTTGGAGTTGTAATGGTCCCTGATGAAAGGCTCCACATACTTCAAGACCTTGTAAAAACACAAACCGTTATCCCTACAGCAATTGAATTTGTTGACATCGCTGGTCTTGTAAAAGGCGCAAGCCAAGGTGAAGGCCTAGGAAATCAATTCTTACATAACATAAGAGAAGTTGACGCAATAATTCAGGTTGTAAGGTGTTTTGACGATGAAAACACAGTTCACGTATCGGGAAAAGTTGATCCGGTAAGTGATATCGAAACAATCAATACCGAACTAGCTCTTGCAGATATGGCTTCAATTGAAAAAAGAACCGCAAAATTACTTAAACAAGTAAAAAGCGGTGATAAAGAAGCTATTTTAGAAAACGCAGTTCTTACAAAAATAATGAACCTTCTTGAAGCAGGTACTTTTATTAATATTAATGAACATTTTGAAGGTGATGAGCTTGAAGTTGTTAAAAAATCACACTTTATGAGCATAAAACCTGTCATCTATGCTGCAAATGTTTCAGAAAATGACATCGCAACAGGCAACGAATATGTTGAAAGAGTAAGAGAATACGCTAAAACTCACGGCGCTGAAGTCGTTGTAATATCTGCAAAGATTGAAGAAGAACTAGCTGAGCTTACAAAAGAAGAAGCAAAAGAATTCTTAGAAGGCTTTGGAGTAACAGACTCCGGCATCGAAAAAATGATAAAATCAGTTTATAAACTTTTAAACCTAAGAACTTATATAACAGCAGGTGAAAAAGAAGTAAGAGCCTGGACTATTACAGCTGGAATGAAAGCACCTCAAGCAGCCGGCGTTATCCACACAGACTTTGAAAAAGGCTTTATTCGTGCAGAAGTAACGGGCTATGAAGATTTTATAAAATGCGGCTCTTATACAGTTGCAAAAGAAAAAGGCTTAACTAGACTTGAAGGCAAAGACTACGTTGTTCAAGACGGAGATCTAATGCATTTTAGATTTAACGTTTAGCAAATCAGTTAACATTGCTGACAAAGAGTTCAAGTCAAACTTTTCACTCAAAATTTCTTTAATTCTGTCTTCCAGCAAAAACATTGTTGTAGATTCACACTCTTCAGGCAATTTGCTGCCATTTGTAATTGAATTTTCAATCATCTCATTATAGTTTTTTCTCGTGCTTCTAAACCCAAATTTATAATAAAAAGGAACAGGAGACCCAAAATTATAATCATGACAAAATACGCTCGATGGGAGTCGAACCCACGTCTAAAGACTTCGGAGATCTTTGCTCTATCCATCTAAGCTACGAGCGCAAATTAGGAATTTAAGGAAACACAAATTCCTTCCATGATATTTTTGTAATCTTCATCTGGCAAAGTAGAAACTATTTTAAGAGCCATACCTAAATCAGTATTTTTATCATACCATCTGCGAGAATTTTCAGACTGGTAAAGTCCCAAAGCACGTTGTACACCTATACTTAGAGGCAAAGACTCTTGTTCTTTTTTTATTGTCTTTATAGAGTTTGCAATATTAATAATATCTTTTGATATAGCTAACCTTGAATTTTCATCAAGATCTTTAATCAGCTTCATCGCAAGATTAGTTTTTGTATTTTTATCGTACCATCTACGTGTTTCCAAACCAAACGCTCCCTCTAGTAATAGTTTTATATTTACATTATAAAATTATTTTACACATATTGCAATTTATTAAATTTTGATAATACCTGAAAATGCTTTACTGTTTTGGAAAACTTGAGGATTTGCAAACAATTTTGGATTTGAAGGGAAAGTCTCCTTATGAGCTAATTTTTCTTGTTTTTGGAGTGCTTTATAGGCCATTTTATTTTTCAAAATTGGAGTTACAATATTGCAAGAAATTATTGAAGCAAGAATTGTAGCAGCAGTTGCTACACCTGGTTTTTTAAAGAAAGGTTCTAAATTGATATCAGGTTTTACTTCTTTCATATAGCCAACAACATTTTTTCCAAGGCTCTTAGCTTTAGCATATAAATCGTCGATTGAGCTGAAGTGATTTTCTTTAGCAAAATTTTCTATAATAGGCTTTGTTTCTTTAGTAAGAATTTTGCCTTTCTTATAAAGTGATTCTGTAATTGCAGAAAGGGATGATGTGAATAATACGTACAAACCGATATTACAAATGCCTTCATTTTTTTCTTGTGCATAAAGAAATTTTTTCTTATCAGGAGTAAGTTTTTTATTACTTTTGATGCCTGCAAGCTGAGCAAGCATACTTACAAACCAACCAAAAGCTCCTAGAACAATCAATGGTGCATTATTAGAATTACTTCTTTTATATAATCCGCTCAATAGTTTGGAGAACATTAGTTTCTCTCCTTTCTATGAGTAGCATGTTTATAGAATAAGTTGGTTAAATGCTTAGTTACAGGTGCATCCCAAAGATAATTTGTTAAAACCATAACAAAACTTGCAACAAAAGTACCGACTGTATTCCCGAATACTGCAGTCTTATGTTCAGAAATTTCTTTAACAGCTGATTTCATTAAATTATCTGGATTTAAGATCGATTTAGCACTCCTCATTCTTGATGCAATTATATCATTACAGGCTTTTCTGATAGTAAAGCCGCTAGCCGTTCCAGCCAAGATTTTTGCAAAAGTTTTACTTATCGCAAGTGTTTTTTGATCTTCATTTGCATTTGGATTTGTAGCTTCAATAATCGGCATTGATATTAATGCCGTAGAACCTAATATCAAACGCTGTTGTGGTGATCTTATCGCAGTCCCTGCAACATCAACGATTTTTCCTGCAACATTTGATGACAAATCTATATAAGGTTTAATCTTCATTCCCATAGTGTAAAACTTTCTTAGCAAATTTATAAACCTCCTCAAAAAAAATTGTTGCTAAAATATAACAAAATATGTGCAAACCTTTACAAAATTAATATATTTGACATTAAATTCGCTTTTTGTATTACAATTGTAAAAATAAAGGAGTTTTATAATGAAGGTTTCTGCAGTCACACCAAGAATAAGCTCAATGAAAACAAAAAACTACTCTCCAAATTTTAAAAAGGTGTATTACTATAACCTAAATAAGTTTATGAATGAAATATTTGTCATCAGAGATAATGATGAAAAATTGCTGAATCACGATTATTTTGTGTCTAAATTTAAAGTAAATATGCAAGAAACAGCGGATAAATCACCTGATATTGCAATGCACGTAGAATCAAGTGACTATTACCATCTAACATTCAGTTTTGAACTTGAAGAAGACTACCAAAAAAGAGGTTGGTTATCTAAAACTCCTAAAACATCTAACCTTCCTATTGGATTTACAGTAGATAGATCATCAATAATGTATGCATATTCTAGTGATTACATTCTCAATGGCTTACCAAAAGAAGTTGAACAAGCATGTGAAAAGGTAAGAGAAGTTGAACAAGCAAGAAAAAAATGCGAGAGAGAACATCCTAATTTAGATAAAAAAGCAATTAACCAAATGCTTGTAGCAGACTATTATCCATATCGTAGCGAGACCAGCAAGAGAATTAAAGCAGCGCTTGATGAATTTGATACTTACTGTCGTAAAAACATACACCATGACGAAGAGCCTGGCCCTGACCCAACTTGGATTACCGGATTCTTTCCATAAAAAAACAATAAAAAGAAAAAGCAGTCTATAAGCCGGGTTCTGTAATAGATAATCATCTGTCTAGGCTGAAAGTTGCCTTTCAGCTCAAGCGTTCTGTCAAAAGACGGCGGGTCACCTTAATCTTTTAGCTGAACTTGCACCCAATCGGAGTTTACCGAGCCGATATTTCTCAATATCGCTGGTAGTCTTTTACACTACCGTTGCACCTGAACCTTGAGAACAAGGTTGTTTACTTTTCTGTGGCACTAGTCTGACGGTTGCCCGTACCGGATGTTATCCGGCGATTTGCCCTGAGGTGCCCGGACTTTCCTCACATAAACAAGTTATGCGCGATTATCCGACTGCTTTTTCAAAGAACATTATTACATAGTTGATATTATTTTTAAACACTTATTTTAAAGGCGGCTTTTTAATGTAGTTATAGACATCTTTTGGAAGTTTAACATCTTGTAAAGCAAGAACCGTATATTTCTTCAGCTCTGCAATTCTTGTTTGTTCTTCAAGCAGATTTTTTTCTTCAATTTTTATACTGTCTTTAACTTTTTCAAACTCAGATTTATGCTTTTCCTGAGTGAGCTTAGCGATAACATCATCAATATCAGAAGAAGCTATGCCGTATTTTGCAGCTATTTCGTTTGGAGGAGTCCCCCAAGGAAGTCTATATAACCAGGCCAAAGAAAGAACATCAGCCTGCGAGATAGAGGTAACTCCATACTGATGAGGAGTATACATAATATCAGCTTTATTTGGGCTGTGTCCTAACCCCAATGCGTGCCCAATCTCGTGGATAATTGTGTGCATAACTTCATTTCCATCCATATATTTTGAATGTAAAATGCCATCAGAGAGTCCTATTTGAACCTCGGCAGAATAAAGCCTGCCCTGATTATCAAAGTGGTAATTACAATGTCCCAATGATTTTCTATCAACTCTTCTCCAATCAAGATTTATATTAGACTCGTGGAGAGTGTTTACAATTTCAAATGAAACTATGCCAGAGGTCGATGATTGCCAGAGATTTAAAGCATCAAGAACCATTTGGCGATATTTATAATCGTCACCTTTAGAGGCATACCATTTAAAAGGTGCAATAAAAATTTTCAAAGGAAAACAGTGATCAGGCCACCTTATCAAAACACCTTTATTCAAACTATGCTGAAGGTATGTTACTTTTTGCATAACTAGTTATTTGCCCTTGCTTCTTCCTGCTTTATATACGCACAAATCTCTTCTAAACGAGTATCTTCCATTGCATCAATAAGTTCTTTAATATTTTTAAATTTTCCAAGAGCAAAACCGGTTTCAGCAAGCAAAACACAATCATTGCAAAGCCTGTTTGTGCCATATTCTATTGACCCTGCGTATGGTTTTGTTGCACCGCAACAAGCACAATCAAACAAATCAAACTCGTTATCAGGGTTTTCTTCAATATCATCAAGCACCATTTGTTTGCAGACTTCTTGCATTTCTTGGATTATTTTTAGTTTTTGATTATCGTCCATATACCACCTTTTCACAACTATTTTACAATAATTTTAGCATATTAAAAGACTTTTTGCCCTTCAATAAACAATCGTTTTAAAAACTTGTTAATAATTATTAACCATTTTAAAATTTATTTTTTATGGTCGTTATAAATATTATAAAAAATAATTTAACCAAGATGAGGAATGAAAAATGACAAACGCTATTTCTACAACACAACCAACATTTGTTATGGCAACAAACAATGTCAATAAACAGCCTATAGCTGTTAGAGTTGATGATATTTCAACAATGGAAACACTTCAAGGTGGAATAGTTTTAAAAGACCCAAGCGGAAGATGTCTTGGTAGAGTTGAAAATACAGCAAATCCTGAAGATATCGCAAAAAAAATAGGAAATGTACTCGACCTTCAAGCATAATTGTTCTAAAGCGAAAAAAACTTTTCACGGCCTAGTTTTTGCTCTATTATAATCTTATGAAATTTAATAGAGCTTCATACGTAAATACAAAAAGAGATGCCTGGGTCGAGATAAATCTTGATGCAATAGAGAAAAATGTAAGGGAATTAAAAACCTTCGCTCGTTCAGGTGCAAAATTTCTTGCAGTTGTAAAGGCTGACGCATACGGGCATGGAAGCGTTATGATTGCGCCAACTCTTTTAGCATCTGGCGTTGATATGTTTGGAGTAGCTTCTATTGACGAAGGGATGCAGCTAAGAGAAGCTGATATTAAAGTTCCTATTCTTGTTTTGGGTGCAGCTCCCGTGTGGGCTTTTGATTTTGCCGCAGAAAATAATATATCTCTTTCTTTATTCAACGAAGAGCACATTGATGCTGCTAAACTTACCTATGACAAGACGGGACACAAAGTAAAAGTCCACGTAAAAGTAGATACCGGTATGAATAGGATTGGCGTAAGACCTGAGAGAGCAGTTGAACTTATAAAAAAAGTTCAGGAGTCTGATTTTATAGATTTAGAAGGTATCTTTACCCATTTTGCAAATGCTGAAGATAAAGCAAAAACAAAAGAACAACTAAAAATATGGAACAATATAATATCAAAAATTGATACAGAAGGGCTTTTAATCCACCCTGAAAACACATCCGCCCTCATTGACTTTCCTGACGTTGAATACAATATGGCAAGAGCTGGAATCGGAATCTACGGTCTTATTCCAGACCTTATTCCTGACGCTAAAAAAGTACCTAAACTTTATCCTGCAATGGGAGTCAAAGGTAGAATAACAAACATTCACCAAGCACAAAAAGGCGAAGGCGTAAGTTATTGCCACACATACATTACAGATAAAATAACCAAGATTGCTACAATCCCTATCGGATATGCTGATGGCATTGACAGGCAACTTTCAAACAAAATATACGGGCTTCTAAACGGCAAAAAAATCAAGCAAATAGGAACTATTACAATGGATCAAATGATGTTTGATATTACAGGAATAGATGCAAAAGAAGGCGATATAATAACGCTTCTAGGCTCTGATGGGGATGAGACTATTTCAATAAATGAATGGGCAAATATTTTAGGCACAATAAATTACGAGCTTATGTGTAGGTTAAAAGTACGTCTTGCAAGAGTTTACGTAAGATAATCCATCTTTTTATCATCAATATTCAAATGGCGTAAAACAGCTTTTTGCAAAGAAATGTCGCTATCAGGCATAGCTTTGAAAACCAAATCATCTGTTTCTGGATTTACATTAAAGAGAGTTTTTAAATAGTCAATTGCATCATCACGCTTTTTAACTATACCACTCCATAAATCAGTAATTACAGCCCCACTGCCCCAAGTTCTTGGATTTTCTATTTGTACACCGGGGTTGATATTTGAAAGGTTAAAAGCATGATTTCTCTTTGGGACTTGCCCCACTAAATTTTTATCAAATACTTCCATTACAACATTTACGGTCGGAGTTCCCTGTCTTACATAAAACTCTTTTTGAATAGCTTGAGCGCATTCACCGCAATCACCTAGCAATGCTTCAGTCTCAGGTTTCTTTTGAACGTAAGCAATAGACCTATATATTTGATACATCAAATTTTCTCTATATTCTCCGGCTTTTCGTCTTAATTTTTCAGAAACATCTGCATATAAAGGATTACCTTTGTGTTTTGCAGCTTTCAATTCAAGATACGTTGCAGAATTTGTTCTCCCGTATTTATTTTGAGCTTCTCTAAGTATCTTCTCAGCAGAAATTAACGCATTATTATCTCGAATACGCCTTGCTATTCTTTGTTCGACTTTTGAAACACTTGTAACACTGAGCATACAAATTTACCTTTTTGGGGAAAGAACACCATTACAAAAAGTGCTAAAGGTTTCAAATTGTTTAAATTAAATGCCAATTTAACAAATATTTATAAACTAACTAAACACTAACTGTCTGATTAATCAGGCCTCTTGCAAAATTCAAAGACTCTTCATTTATATCACCGCTTGCAAGCATAGCTATTGCTTTTACGACATTTTCTCCTTTTAGATTATAAACTTTAATCTCAGTTTTTTCATCTTGAGTTTTTGTTATATAAATATGAGAATTTGCCCTAGCTGCTATTATTGGCTGGTGAGTAATAAGTAAAATCTGGTGATTTTTTGCAAGGTTAGAAATAGAATCTGCAACAGATTGAGAGGCTTTACCTGAAATACCTGTATCTATTTCATCAAATATGACTGTATTTGTATTATCAGCAGTTGCAAAAATAGTTTTTATTGCGAGCATCACTCTTGCGATTTCACCGCCTGAAGCGACTTTTGCAAGAGGTTTTAATGGCTCTGAAATATTAGTAGAAATGAGAAACTCAACATTATCAATTCCGTTTTCAGAAAGATCTTGAGGCTCTATTGAAACTTTAAACTGAACTTTTGGAAGCTCAAGTTTTTCAAGCTCTTGAGTAACAAGTGAAGATAGTGTTTCAGCAAGCAGATATCTTGATTCAGAAAGACTTTTTGCAATCTCACTTGCTTGAGACAAGGCAATCTCTTTTTCATTTTGGAGCCTTATTACTTCATCTTGTGAGAAAGAAATTGATTCAAGCTCTTGGGAGAGTTTATAATAAGTATCTAAAACATCTTGTAAACTGTTCCCGTATTTGCGTTTAATTTTATCTAAAACATCAATTCTTTCCTGAATATAATATATTTTTTCCTCATCGAGTTCTTGTTTTTCAGAATAACTTCTCAAAGAATAAGCGATTTCTTTCAAGTTTTCAATAGAATTTACGAGCTCTTCTTCAAAAGGCGAAGCATTATTATCAAGTGATGACAGTTTTGAAAGCGCAGTTCTAACTGAACCTAATGAGTTAACGATATTTTGCTCTGAATCATAAAGCGCGTAATATGCTGAATATGAATATTCCTTGAGTTTTTCAGCGTTTAACAAAATCTCAAGTTCGGCAGATAATTTATCAGCCTCTTCAACATCTTCAACATTCGCATCTTCAATTTCTTTTATTTGAAATTTCAGAAAGTCAATTTGCTGCTCAGTCGCATTTGAAGCGGAAAGTGCATTATTAAAAGCATTTTCTATTTCTTTGAGGTTGTTATATGAAGTCAAATAAGAACAAAGCAAATTCTTATGTTCATAGTTTCCAAAACTATCAAGAAGTTTGATATGTGTTTTAGGCTGAATATAGTTATAATTCTGGTGTTGAGTATGAACATCAATTAAAGATTCTCTCAAGTCTTTGACAAAATCCTGAGTAACAAGGACACCATTAACCCTTGAGCGAGTTGTTGTAGGCAATATCTCTCTTGATACAATAATCTCATTTGAAAGAACATCAATTCCATTGTCTGATAATTTTGTTTTATCAAAACTGTCATCAACAGAAATTGTAAGCTCGATAACCGCTCTTTCAGCACCTTGTTTTATCGTGTCACAAGAAACTCTAGACCCTAAAGCAATATCTATTGCATTGATGATAATACTTTTCCCTGCGCCAGTTTCCCCTGTAAAAACATTGAAACCTTCTTCTAAATCCAAAGAGATTTCATCGATTAATATAAAATTTTTGATAAAAATATTTTTAATCATATTAACCTCTCCAAGAAATTCCCCAGTGAAGTTTTTCTCTCAAAATACTGTAAAAACCGTTATTCTCATTTTCTAAAAGAAGCAGTTTTGCCTTGTATTTATTTTCTTCGATAATTATTTTGTCTGAAATCCCAAGACTCATAACTTGTTGACCGTCAGCAGCTATTTTAAGTTTAGTCCTTGCCTGAGAAGTTGTAACTTCAATCTTCTCTGAAGCAGGTATAACAAGGGGTCTAGCATTCATTGTATGTGGACAAATCGGCACAATAACCATCGCATTTAGGCTTGGAACAAGAATAGGACCACCCGCTGATAATGTATAGGCTGTTGAACCTGTCGGAGTTGAAATAATAATCCCGTCAGCCAAATAATCACATACTATTTTGTCGTTGATATGAACATAAAGTCTTGAAGTTCTAGAGAAACTATCCCCTTTAATTACAATATCATTGAGTGCTGTGAGCTTGCCGCCAATAGAAGAAAGCATCATCCTCTCTTCAATTTTAAATTGACCTGATACAATTTTTTCAAGTGCAAATTCAATATTATCAGGTTTTGCCTGCGCTAAAAAGCCAAGTCTTCCAAGGTTTACACCAAAGACAGGAACACCAATCGGACTATAAAATCTTGCAGACCTTAAAAGAGTACCATCTCCACCTACGACAATTGCAAATGTAATATTTTTATCCAGTCTATCAATTGTCATAACCTTTGATTTGACATCAATATTAGAAAGCGACTTTTGAACATCTTCCACTGTCTTAAAGGCAGTACAATTGTCGGCATTATAAATAATACCTACTTTTTCAAGAGAAACCTCATCACCTCTAAACGATTTTATAATCGGATTTTCCATAAAAAAATTATACACTAAATTTCAAGATTGTAATTATTAACTTTTGTAATAATTAAATATGTAAATAACAAGAAAAAATATTCACAAACCTTTTGACTTTGGGTCGCTATTAATGTAAACTGTAAAGTTGAAAGAAGACATCAATATGAACATTTCTGCTATTAAATCACAACAAGTGAGTTTTGGAAAAAAAGAAGAAGCTCAAAAAGAACCACACTTTAGAAATAAAGGGTTTATTAGAGGTTCAATATCAAAGCAAATAGCTGCTGTGCCTTTTTCTTTTGCATCTTTAGGAATTGTATCAGCAATGATAAAGAATTCTAAGCTCGGCAAAGAAGACATCATTACAATTAAAAAAGCTGCAGCTAAAGCTGTAACTCAAAGCGGTTTAAAAGACACTGGCTTAAAAGTCAGATATGTGGATAAAGTTAATATCCCTTTGACTCCAGAAGGAATAAAAAAACACGCTGCATCAGCTATTGAATCAGCAATGAAAGATGCTGATGTTGAATCCGGTGATTTTACCAAATCTTTAATGGGAATATTTGATAAAATCTTTGGAATAACCAATAAAAAGAAAGACCAACAAGCACTTGCTGTAATTGCAGAAGAAATGGAAAAATCAAAATCAGGTAGAATATCCAAATTCTTCGACAACTATCTAAAAAGAATTTTAAGCAAAGCTGAAAATTCTGAACAAATGACAAAAATGATGGAAGAAATAGGAAAAAGAGCTCAGTTTATGCAATTTAAATTAGGAATGAACTCAGCATACTTCCCTAAAGCAAATAAAATTCTTGTATCAGAACAAACATTATCTACAAGCGTATTCCACGAAATTGGTCACGCACTTAATAATAACTTCTCAAAAATTGGTAAAGTTCTTCAAAAAATGCGTCCGGTTGCACTTGTTGCAGTACCAATCATCTCTTTACTTGCATTAACAACTAAACGAAGAGTTGAAGACAAACCAAAAGATAGAAAAATCAATAATGGACTTGATTTCATTAAGAGAAATGCAGGACAGCTAACATTACTTGCATTTGCACCAATGGTAATTGAAGAAGCTATGGCAACAATAAAAGGTAATGGCCTTGCTAAAAATCTATTAGCTGATGCGCCAAAACTATTGAAAAAAGTTAAAGTTGGAAACGCACTTGGGCTAGCTTCTTATACCCTAGCTGCTATTGGAAGCGCAATTGCTCTTAAATCAGGTATCAAAGCAAAAGATAAGATCCAACAAAGATATGAACTTAAGAAAATGGCAAAATTCGAAGCAAAACAAGCAAAACTTGCAGCTAAAGCAGCACAAACACCAGAAGCATAAATTTGAACAAATAAAACAATATATAAAAAGCGGTCTAAATAACCGCTTTTTTATTTGACTTTATATGCAATAAGCAAACCTGAAGAAAGATTTAATACCTCTACTTGATAATCAGGATGAACTTTTATTGCGTCTACAAATTCTTTTACTTTTTCTGCATGTGAAAGCACATTATCTGCAATAATAACACCACCTTTATTTATAAAAGGATGTACAAGATTGAAATAGTCAATATACTGGCGTTTCTGAGCATCTATGAAAACAAAATCAAGACTGAAAGTAATCTTATCTTTAATCAACTCACAAGCATCACCTTTATAAAGAGTAATAATCTCAGATACTTGGGCATTTTTAAAATTCTCAAAAGCAATATCAGCGCGCTCATCCCATCTTTCAATAGTATAAAGATGGCCGCCTGTTTCCTTAAGAGCCTCAGCTATCCAAATGCTCGAATAACCGTTTGAAGTTCCTATTTCAAGGGCAGTTTTGGCTTTTGATGCCTTTAAAAAAAGATTAATAAAATTTCCTGTTTCTCTAGAAATATTCCAAAATTCTTTTTGAGTTTTTTCCATTTCTTCAAGAAGTTCAGGTGGATTAATCATATCAATTCACCATTAATCGACAGGCTTGTTTACTATTGTTATTGAGTTAACAGGCATATTTAATCCAATTGATTGCAAAACATTAGCTTTATCTAAATCAATAACAGCATATTTTTTCGCCAAAACATTTGTTATAACAGCGATATTAGAGTTTTCAATTTGAGTGATTCTCTTAGAAAATCCGGTAACAGGAAGTTTAATGGTTTTCACAATTTTTTGAGAATCAATATCAAATACTGCAACTTCATTTTGATCTGCGCAAACAACAAATAGCTTATCTTTATACAAAAGCATATCAACAGGTTTCACTCCAACAGTAAAACTTGCTTGTGATGTTGCATAAGTTTTAGGTGCAAGAATCAATTCCTTTTCCATATCTGCTTTTTTGGAAGGTGAGGCATTCTCAAATTCAGCATTTTTGAAACCTGACATAAATCCTTCTTTTACAGAATGTTTTTCACTCACTGCCACATCTGTCTTAGGCTGATCTTGTGAAGCAATAACATAATCAATAACGTTAAGAGAATTTTTAGCTCTATCAATAATGTATAGCTTGCTATTATTAATCAAAATTTTTGAAATATTAGACTGATTTGCAACAAGTTTATTCTCATATGTACCGTCAAGAGCAAGGATATAAACGTTTGAACTTGAACGATCAACATAAGCAAGCTGGCTGCCGTCATCAGATATTGTAAGTCTTTGAGGTACGCCGATGATTTTGATTTTTTGTTCAACTTTCATATCATTTAAATCAATAATAAAAATTGATTTGTCATCAATACTTGAAACATAGGCTTTATTAACCTTATTATTAACAACAATTTCATCAGGCAAAACACCTAAGTCAATTTGTTTTGCAATATATTCAAACCTGATATCAACAACACTGAGGCATTTTTCAGTATTAGTAATAACAAGAAGATATTTGTCATTGCAAACTGATTTTATGTCTTTAGGAACTCCGTCAATTTTAAGACTGTATAAAGGCTCAGGCAGCCCTGAACTAAACACTTTTAAATATTGTGAGTCGTAATTTGTGACAAAAAACATTTTATTTTTAAGTTTAGAATTAATTGCAGAATAAGTCTTAGAATTATCATTTTTATTAGGTAATGGTGCAGGCTTAAATGATGTTTTTTCTTTAACAACATTTGCATTTAATACGGGTATTTCAACATTTCCTAATATACCTTTTAAATTTTCAGGTAATACAAGCCCTTTCGGAACCAATAAATCTTGAGGCAAAGTGCCTGTTTTTACTGCAACAGGAAGAGATTGCGACTGTGTAACAGTTAATATCCCTTTCGGGTTTTTAAAAACTTTTAAAAGTGCATAGTTATTGTTGAATACAACAACTTCAGGCGACTGGCTGAAAGATTTTTTATCCGGATAAGTATAGCTAATTTTAAGACTATCGACTTTATCAAGGTAAGAAGGTATCACAGGCAAATAAGTTGTGCCGTCTTCATAGGTAATAAGTCCGTCAAATCTAATACTCGCTTTAGGATTTTCTTTAAGAATAAAGTCTTTAACCTGAGGAGGCAACGCGGTAGCAACCGCACATGATGCAGTGATTACAAGCAATGCCAAACTATAAAAAATCTTTTTAAAACTCATAAATCCTCGTCTAATTAATTATGCAGTACATTCTTAACTTTGTCCATAATACTTTCATTGGCCTTTTTATTTTTGGATAAATCAAAAAGTTTCTGATAAAGTTTTTTCTCTTCGTCACCAAGTTGTTTTGGAGTAACAAGTTTTACAACAAGGTGGTGGTCACCTCTTTTGTTTTTATTTCCCAAATAAGGTACACCTAAAGATTTCATAGTCAATATTTTATCATGTTCAACGCCTTGAGGGATAGTAAATGTTTTTTCACCATCAAGAGTATTAATTTTTATTTCATCACCAAGTGCCGCCTGAGGGAATGAAACCTCAACTGTAGAAAAGATATCAAAACCTTTTCTTCTAAATTCGCTATGTTCTTTAACAAATAAAACAATGTATAAATCACCGGAAGGTCCACCGTTTTTACCAGCGTCACCTTCTCCTGCCATTCTGATTTTTGAATGATCATCAACACCTGCAGGTATTTTAACTTTCAATGTTTTATCAGCTTCAATTCTGCCTTTGCCTTTACATTTTTTACAAGGATTTGTAATTATAGTCCCTTTGCCGTTACATTTTGGACAAGTTGTAATTTGGCTAAACTGACCTAAAATTGTTTGCGTAACTTGCTGAATTCTACCTGTACCGCCACAAGTATCACAAGCCTTAGGAGTAGAACCTTTTTCAGCCCCAGTTCCATTACACTCATCACAAAGTTCAAGGTGTGAAATTTTAATTTCTTTCTCAACACCAAATACAGCTTCTTCAAATTCAAGCTGCAAATCAAGTCTTAAATCAGAGCCTTGTTGGGGTGCATTTGGATTAGATTGGCGCGAATTAAACCCGCCAAAACCTCCACCAAAAAAACTTTCAAATATGTCATTGATATCACCGAAACCAAAATCAAAAGGTCCTTGGGTATTAAAGCCTGCATTTTTAAGCCCGTCTTCACCATATCTGTCGTAGGTTGCGCGCTTATCATCATCCATTAATGTTTCGTATGCTTTTCCTAATTCTTTAAATTTTTCTTCAGCATCAGCTGCTTTATTAACATCCGGGTGAAGCTCTCTTGCTTTTCTTCTAAAAGACGCTTTTATCTCATCTTTTGAAGCATTTTTGTCTACCCCCAATATATCGTAAAAATCACTCATATATCTCTCTCAATATCCCTCGTCTGTAATTACAATTAAAATTTTACAATAATATTATTGCACAGCTACATCGACAAGTGCAGGCCTTAGAACTTTATCACCAAATTTGTAACCTTTTTGAAGTTCTTTTATAATAGTTTCTTCCGGGTAATCTTCGGTTTGGGTTTGCATTACAGCCTCATGGAAATTAGGGTCAAATTTTTCTCCTTGTGTAACAATTTCTTCAAGTCCCATTTTTTGAAGAGAATCTACAGTTTGCTTATGTAAGATTGAAAAAGTTTCTTTTAAAGTAGAGCAATCTTCAACTGAATCAATAGATTTTTGAGCTCTTTCAAAATTATCAAGAACCTCGATAATTTTTTTAAGGGCTTCTTCTGTACCGTATTTTAAAAGATTTTCACGTTCTTGTTCAGAGCGTTTTCTAAAATTGTCAAAATCAGCTGCAAGCCTAATATATTGGTTATTAAGTTTTTCATAATCTTCTTTTAGTTTTTGATTTTCCTCTGAAGATTTTTCAACTTTTTGCTCAGGTTGTTCAGATTCAACTCTATCTTCTGCATCTTTTTTATTTTGTTCATCTTTTACTTTTTGTTCTTCTGCAAAAGGATTATTATTTTTATCGCCGTGTTTATGTCTATGCATGATTTAACTCCATATATAATTGTTCGCTAAATACATTATAGAATATCAAAGTTTATACTCAACTTTTATTAATTTTTTTTTAACTATTCAGATTGCGGAAAAGCTCAAAAAAAGTTATTATATAAATAAGGTGTTTTATGGCAAAAATAAAAAAATTAAGTATTTTTGACGCAATAAAAATAAAAAAACTAACGAGTGTACTAGAATCAAGAGATTTGCCGTCTCTTGTAAAGATGATGGTTATCTCACCTTTCATTCACTTACAGAGTATACTCCCTATTAATTTTAAAAAATTACCTGAAGCCTATGTTTCGATTGAAGATGATGAAATAAACGGAATGGTTATGCTTAAAGCAGCGCACGGAAATGCCTACAAATGGCATATTATGAAACTTTATCTAACGCCAAACTCATATATTGCAGGAAGACAGCTTGTCGATTACATCCTGTCAAAATTCGGAGCGTACGGTGCAAACACATTCAGCGTTATTTTCAACAACAGTTATGAAGAACTTCTTGACCTTTTTTCAAAAGGTTGCGGTTTTAGACTTTGTTCACACGAAAACCTTTGGAAAATGTCAGAAGTAAAGCTAGAATACAAAGAATCAGACAACATCTTTAGACCGTTTAAAAATTCTGATGCAAAAGAAGTTTGCGAAATTTATAATGATGCCATTTTTCCTCATTTCAGATATTCGCTTGCAAAATCTCCAGGCGAGTTTAAAGACAGATTATTTCAAGGATTTAGCTCAATTTCACAGTTCAAGTATGTTATGACTGATGGTTTTGACAAAAAAATCCTTTCATATGTAGAAATACAAACAAACGACAACAAAAACTACTTTGTTGAAATAGTATTACCGCAGCCTTACGAGGAGTATTATCCTACAGTACTTGGTTTTGCCGTCAATCAAATAATTAGAAGACGGAAAGATTTCAACATGTTTGTTTGGAATAAAAACTATATGAACACTGCAAAAACGAATGCAGATTTTATGAGAAATCAAGGTTTTAAACATATCCAAAACAACGCAGTTCTAGTAAAAGACTTCTATAAAACGATTAGCAGCTACGAAAAAATTGCAAAACCAGCAATTGCATTTAGCGAAATAAATAGAAAACCTGCCTTTGAAGTTGCGCCAAAAGAAGTATAGAATTTTTGTTTTTTAAGTTATAATCAACTTATGAAAGAAATCAAAGACGCAAAGAGAATAGTATTTAAATTCGGCACAAATGTTTTAAGAAATGAAGAAAAAGACATTTCGCTTTCGCGTATTTATTCTTTTATCGAAGATATTGCAAAGCTACACAAACAGGGGAAAGAAATAATAATTGTAACCTCTGGTGCTGTGGGTTTAGGCGCAAAAAAAGTCGGAGTTGCATCAACTGATGACATCATAGTAAAACAAGCCTGCGCTGCAATAGGTCAAGGGCAATTGATGTCAATATATGAGCACGGTTTTAGCAAATATGACATTAATACGGCTCAAATATTGCTTACAGCTGACGATTTCGGGCAAAGAATAAAATATCTAAATTTAAGCAGTGTTCTTAATGAAATATTAAACTTAAAAGTAATTCCTATAATCAATCAGAATGATACCGTTTCAACAGAAGAGCTTGAAGAACTTATCCACAGTGCAATAGAAGTAAATTTTTCAGATAATGATAAACTTTCTGCTCTTGTTGCAAGTAAGCTCGATGCTGATGTTCTTGTTATTTTATCAGATATTGAGGGGCTTTTTGACGATAATCCGAAAACAAATCCAAATGCAAAAATTATTCACGTCGTAAAAGAAGTGACTGAAGATATCGAAAAAATGGGCCACGAGGCTACTCAAGGCGGAAGAGGCGGAATGAAAACCAAACTTGAAGCGGCAAAAGTAGTGACGCGTTCAGGCGGCTTTGTTGTAATTGCAAACGGAAAAACTCCTCAAATAATCAGACAGATTTTTGAAGATGAATCGGTCGGTACACTATTTTTACCAACAGAAGAGCTTTCAGAAAAACGCCGCTGGATAGCTTATGCAACAAATATCACAGGACAAATAGTTGTAAACAGCGGAGCAAAAAAAGCTCTTACAAAAAAAGACTCAAGTCTTCTAGCAATAGGTGTTGTAGACATAAAAGGCGACTTCTTAAAAGGTGACGTTGTGAGTATTCTTGATGAAGAAGAAAATGAAATCGCAAGAGGTGTGGTAAACTACAACTGCAAGGATTGCAGGTCTATTATGGGTGAACACTCTGATAAAATAGCCGAAATTCTAGGCTACAAGAACTACGATGCAATAATTACAAGGGATAACATCGTTTTACTTTAGGAGAAAAAATGACAAATCTTATAGAAATGGCAAAAAATGCAAAAGAAGCAGCGATAAAGCTAAGTACGCTTGATTCAGAAACTAAAAATGAAGCGCTTAAAAAAGTAGCTGATGCCCTTGAATCAAATTCTGAAGCCATTTTTAAAGCAAACGAAAAAGACCTTGAAGAAGCACAAGAAATGCTAAAAGAAGGCACTCTAACAACTGCAGTCTACAACAGATTAAAACTTGATAAAAATAAAATCAGAGACATGATTCAGGGAATACGCGATATGATTACGCTTGAAGACCCTGTAAATAAAATTCTATGGAAAAAAGAACTTGCGAAAGACTTAATTTTAACAAAAATAGCCTGTCCAATCGGTGTAATAGGCGTCATATTTGAAGCCCGCCCTGATGTTATTGCGCAAATATCATCATTAGCAATAAAATCAGCTAATGCCGTACTTTTAAAAGGCGGAAAAGAAGCTCAACACACAAATACAGAGATTTTTAACATAATAGAAAATACACTAAACGGGATTGAAAAATTCCCTAAAAATGCTATAAATCTTCTTTATACAAGAGAAGACGTAGCTAAAATGCTTGATATGGAAGAATATATCAACCTTATCATCCCAAGAGGGGGCAATTCTCTTGTGAAATTCATTCAATCAAACACCAAGATACCTGTTCTAGGCCACGCTGACGGTATTTGCCATATATACATAGACGAATCAGCAGACATTGATAAGGTCTTACCTATTGTAATTGACTCAAAATGCCAATATCCAAGCGCTTGTAACGCAGTTGAAACTATATTAATAAATCAAAATGAACTAGATAGAATATTACCATCTCTTATTTCTGAACTTCAAAAAAACGAAGTAAAAATCATAGGAGATGAAACAGTACAAAAATACTCTGAAACAATAGCTTTAGCAACAGAAAAAGACTGGGAAACAGAGTATGGCGAGAAGATAGTTTCTATCAAAACTGTAAACGATGTCTACGAGGCAATTAGCCATATAAATAAATATGGTTCAGGTCACACAGATTCTATAATAACAGAAAACAAAGACAGCGCGGGAGTTTTTAGGTCACAAGTGGACTCAGCAGGCGTGTTCTGCAACGCTTCTACAAGGTTTTCTGACGGCTTTCGCTACGGGTTCGGGGCTGAAGTAGGTATCTCGACAAACAAAACTCACGCAAGAGGACCTGTGGGCTTAGAAGGCTTAACAATTTATAAATATGATTTAGTCGGAAACGGTGATATAGTTGCAGATTTTGCAACAGGTGCCAAGTCTTTTACTCATAAAATGCTTGAAGAATAAAATATACAAAAAAGATTCTTTACTAGCAAATTTTTTTCTTTTCATAATTTATATATTTGCAGATTAGAGAAAGAAAAATGATAATTTCACAAAGAATAAATTCCAAGTCCACCCCATCTTTTCAGGCAAGATTAGTCAAAGGAAAAGGTGCTCAAAGAGTTATTAAAAACACCTTAACAGATTTTTATAATGGATGTATTGAATCAGTACGCAAAGATACTTTTGGCGATGAGCCACTTGATGTCAGAAGAGAATACAAAGATTTCCAAAATGCATTTAAAGAAATCACCAGAGGTATCGGAGGAAAAGTTAAACTATTTCCTCACGAATCAAAAGATTTTCCTGGTGAATTTGTCGATTTAGTTCTCTTCAGAAAAGGTGAAAATCCAATTCCAATAGGCTTTAATATCCCTTCATCTTTAATACGCAGATCCACATTCTTTGATCACGGAAAGCCACACAGAGATGGAGTAGAGTTAGTAGTAGCAAGTTGCGCTGATGGAGTTGCTAAAAAAGGCGCCGGATACACTAAAGACAATAAATTTCATATGCTTTTTATGAAATTAATGAAAAAATAATTACTTGATTAGCATACAATCGCCGTAGCTAAAGAAGCGGTATTGGTCTTCTACGGCATGATTATAAGCATCAAAAATATATTCTTTTCCTGCAAAAGCTGAAACTAGCATTAAAAGAGTCGATTTTGGCAGATGAAAATTTGTCAGAATTTTATCAACAATTTTAAACTCATACCCTGGGTAAATAAAAAGTTCTGAGGCATCTTTTACAGCTTTTATTTCGCCGTGTTTTTTCATTGCAGTTTCTAAGGTTCTCACGCTTGTTGTTCCAACTGCCACAATATTTTTGCCTTTAGCTTTTGCTTCATTAATAATATTTGCTGACTCTTGCGTTATTTCAAAGGCTTCTGAGTGCATTTTATGCTCTAAAATATTTTCGCACTTCACAGGTTTAAAAGTACCTAAACCAACTGACAAATCGACAAAGCAATGCTCAACACCTTTTTGGTCAAGCCTTTTCAATATATCTTTAGTAAAATGCAAGCCCGCAGTTGGCGCGGCAACTGAGCCCTCATTCTTGGCATATACAGTCTGATATCTGTCTGTATCAAGTTTTTTTATCTCATCTGTCGTGAGTTTTCTTTCAATATAAGGAGGAAGCGGCAGGTTACCAACTCTTTCAAGGATTTCGTAGATATTACCACTATATAAAAGCCTTATTTTCCAGCTATCATCTTGTTTTTTTAGAACTTCAACAGAAAGTTCGTCAGAAACATACAAAACAAGGCCTTCTTTTACTCTTTTAGAAGGCTTAATGAGCGCATCCCATACTTTTGGCTCTGTTTCTTTTACAAGAAAAATCTCAATATGAGCGCCTGTTTCTTTTATCGCAAAAATTCTTGCAGGAATTACCTTAGTATTATTCATTACAAGAAGATCATTTTCATCTAAATAATCAACGATATCAAAAAAATGCCTATCATCAATTGATTTTAAAGCTTTATCAAGTACCATCATCCTTGAGCAATCACGCTTTTGAGATGGTACTTGAGCTATTAATTCTTTTGGCAAATCATAATCAAAATCATTTAAAAGCAGCATTATTTCTTTTCTTTTTCGTCCGCTTTATCTTCGATAGTCTTTACTTCTTTAACAGAAGCAGGTTTTGCATTATCAATATCTATTTTTCTGCCATTTCGTTTTATTTCGTGTTCTTTATCTATTTGTTTATTAATAACAAAAGTTTGTACAACTTGAATTACGTTACTTGCAATCAGATAGAGTAGAACACCCGCTGGAATAGGAATAAATATAAATGTTGCAGTAATCATAATCGGCATCATTGTTCCCATAGTCTTTTGTATAGCTTCTTGATTTGGGTCAGAAACTTGTGTTTTATTAGCCTGCATCATAACTTTTTGTGATAAATACATTGTTGCAGCAAATAATAAAATAAGCACTAGAACATCCACATTAAATGTTTCTTTAACCTTTTCGGTAGGAACACTTGCTGTTAAAATGTCACCTTTTCTTTCGAATTTTATACGTTCATTTTCTCTTGTAGATTTATCAATAATAACAAATTCAGCTGATTTAACTTTTTCTAATTGGCTGAATTTTAAATCAAGTTCATCTAAACTTACTTTAAAATCAATAGGTTCACCAGGTTTAATATCGCCTTGTACCTTAAGAGCTTTTCTTCCATCAATAATTTTAACTTCTTCAAGATTTTGTCCATTATCCAAAAATACTTTTACATCTTTTGTTTGAAGAACAAAAAAGTCAGCCTTACCTGCATTGAAAGCACCGTTATATGAAACTCCTGCATTACCTTTTAAAGTTGCATCAAGTCTGTTTACAAATAAGAAGTTTGCATCCCCTGCAAGCTGGATAAATTGAGGGCTCATTAATGCCGAATATAACAAGATAAATATTGGCATTTGCAATAAAAGAGGAAGGCATCCGCCCATTGGGTTGATATTATGCTCTTTATAAATTTCCATCATTTTTCTTTGCATTGTTTGAGGATCGTTTTTATAACGTTCCTGAAGCATTTTTAATTTTGGTTGTACAAGCTGCATATCTTTCATTGAACGCTGTTGTTGAACGTTCAAAGGCCATAATGCAAGTCTTACGATAACTGTAAGTAAGATAATCCCTACTCCATATCCACCATATATACTTAATGCTTTTAAAATACTAACTGTTATTGCTGTAAAGTCCACTATATATTCCCTCTCTAATTGCTAGTTTGTTATTAATTCTTTCGAAATTGCTGCTTCATCACTTGAAGCTGATACTCCGTGTTCCGTTTTTCCCCAGTCCATTGTTTTCTTCGCAAAAATAATTTTTAAAATAATAAAAATAACTATTGGAAACCAAAGTACTATCAGATATACACATGTTTGCACAGATTGTATAAAATTTTCAATCGGTTTTACTTTATTATATTTTCTAAGTGCGTACATAAACGCGCTGGTAAAGAAAAAACACATTACTACAACAAGTGTTATAGAAGATAGAACTTGATTCGAATATCCTTTAAAATATCTGAAACACTGAAAAGCAACCTCTGACATAAGCCAGAATGGCAAAATAAATTCAGCAATATATGCTGTCATATCAAGCCCTACACGTAAAGATACATCTTTTGATGAAAGTACACTTGTAAAATGTTCAAGATATCTTCTGATACTTCCTTCAATCCATCTTCTTCTTTGTCTAACAAGAGGTACATAAGAAAGAACACCCTCTTCATAAACACAAACATCTGGGCAAAATCGAACGTCCCACCCTTTTATATGAAGTCTTGTAGACATATCAAGGTCATCTGTAATTGTATAATTATTCCAACCGCCAATGTCGTTTAACGCAGTTCTTTTAATTAATTCGCCGTTGCCTCTTAGCTCAACTGCACCTTTAACAGCATCTCTTCCCACTTGAAAGTGAGTGTCAAGAGCCATTTCGTTATCCTGGCATCTTGTTAAGAAATTGCAAGAGCGGTTGCTGATAACTTTTCTTGCCTGCACTGCGCCTACATCTTCAGGCTCTATTGCATGAACCAAACGGGTTAAAAAGTCTGGGTTAACTCTCGCATCAGCGTCAAAAACCAAAATTGCTTCACCTTTTGCATGAGGCAATACATCATTTAAAACAGCTGATTTCCCTGGGAAAGCATCTTTTTCTCTAACAAATGCTTTTACCTTTTCATATTTATTCTCAAGACTTTTTATAATCTCTGCCGTATTATCATCACTTCTATCGTCAATCACAATGAGTTCAAAGTTTTCATAATCAAGTGCTAGTATATTTTCAACCGTTTCATGAATAACAGCACCTTCATTGTGAGCAGGAACCATTATTGAAACAAAAGGCTTATACTCATGGTTTATTTGAGGAGGATTTTTTCTCATTTTCCTCATCTGATGCTTAAATGCAATCTGCATATATATTGTATAAAGCACCATAAAAAGCATAAGGGTAATAATCGCCCAATATGTATCCATGTAATTTTGGAACACAAATAAAAATACCCAAAGGCAGGTTATTATTGTTGTTAGTACTATTCGTTCCTTCATCCCCTAATCCCTGATGAAACTATCTCAAATTACATTTTACCAAAAAAACTGTAAATATCGAAAAATATACAATACTTTCATTTCTTTTTGTTTCTTTTGGTTTAAATATGTTAATCAATTGTACTTATCAATCTCACGTGCTATAATCAATTCGCTATGATTAGAACAATTAAAACATCTTTTAATATACTTAAAAATAATCTAATAATTATACAACCGCTATTAATCTTCATGATTATATTTGGAATTCTTGCTCAACCGCTTTCCCTCTCTGGTGGCAACATAATGCAAATGGCAATAAATGGAATTCTATTATATTTAATTGTTACTACATTTATCTCCGGCTGGTTTTATATGATAAAGCTAGTTGTTAGAGATAGAAACAAAGAATATAATACTCCTGAGGAAGTCGGCATTGCTCAAATTGAGCTACTAAAAAGCTTTTTCGTAGGAGTAGGTGAATACATTGTTCCAATGATACTAAATGTATTCTTATATGTCCTTTTGTTTGCTGCTTTTTCATTTCTTGTCTATAAGGTAGGAGTTCATTTCATTGGTCACATTGATATGCCAAAGGAAATGGTAAAGGCACTTTCAGGCACTGAAAAAGATGTTTATAACTTCTTGTTATCACCTGCTTTTACGGCCGATTTAAAAAATCAACTTAAAGAATGGGTTGTATTTCTTCTATGCTCCAACTTTGTCTTGGCTGCAATTACAATGTTTATGGGTGCTATAGCATTTTTTAAAACGCAAAATCCTTTGAAAATTTTAGTAGAAAATGTAAAATTCATATTCAGAAATTTTATTGAAACCATAATAATAACAACTCTTTTATTATCTTTGAACCTGACTGTATTTGTTATCAACATTACAACTTCAACAAATGTTATTTTATCTGTAATTTCAATATTCGTAACTATTATGTATTTATCATATTACGTGATTATAGCGTTCTTATATTATGACGAAAAAAACGAAAATAATATCGATTATAGGGCCTAGTGCGTCGGGAAAATCCGCATTAGCTGTTGAGATAGCAAAAGAGTTCAACGGCGAGATTATTTCCTGTGATTCAAGAATTATATACAAAGACTTTGATATAGCAACTGCAAAGCCTACAGAAGAAGAAATGCAGGGCATCAAACATCATTTTGTAGGCAACATTACGCCAACAGATGATTTTTCAGCAGCTGATTTTGCTGACGAAGCCAAAAAAATCATAAAAGACATTGTAAAAAGAGGCAAATTGCCAATAGTAGCAGGTGGTACCGGACTTTATTTCAGGATTTTGCTTGAAGATTTTGATATCCCTAGAGTTGCACCAAATGAAAAATATAGAGCTGAACTAGAACAAAAATCGACAGATGAGCTTTATTCTCTACTTCAAGAAAAAGACCCTGAGTTAGCCGAAAAAATACACAAAAATAACAAGGTAAAAATAATAAGGGCGCTTGAAGTTTGCGAAGAATTAAATACCCCTATGTCAAAAGCCCAAAAGAAAAAAGAGCCTGAATTTGACGTTCTGTGGATTGGGCTAAACGCTGACAACAGAGATTATTTATACAATAGAATAAATAAAAGAGTCGATATAATGCTTGAGCAAGGACTTCTAGAAGAGGCGAAAAGTATAATAGAAAAATATAAAGATCTTCCTCTAATCGAGCAAACAATAGGATATCAAGAGTTTAAATCCTATTTTAATGGTGATATCCCACTTGAAGAAGCTATTTCAGACATCAAGCAAAACACAAGAAGATATGCTAAAAGACAGCTTACTTGGTTTAGAGCAAATAAATCCGCAAATTGGCTTTATATTGATAAATTATCCTGCGAAGAACTTATAAAAAATGCGAAAAATCTGGTTAAAAACTTTATTCAGACTGAAAATTATTAGTTATCGCGTGCATATATTCTAGAATTTGTTCAAAATAATCAAGGGAAGATGTTGCGTTAATGATTACATCAGCTTGTGACTTTTTAGGCTGTATATAGACTTGAGCTACTTTTTTGATATATTCAAACTGCTTTAAAGCGTTTTCTTCTGTCTGATTTCGTTCTGTTGCTCTTCCGAGGTACCAGCTCTTTTGGGTTTCGTCATCAATATCAACAAATACATTTACATCAAAGACCTCAGGTACATCCCCATACATCGAT
Organism: Cyanobacteria bacterium OH_CDB_20; assembly: GCA_023415935.1. Lineage (GTDB taxonomy): Bacteria > Cyanobacteriota > Vampirovibrionia > Gastranaerophilales > Gastranaerophilaceae > JAEZIX01. The sequence goes on from JAEZIX010000113.1 coordinate 48,214, forward strand.
GCCATTCCCTCAACAACAATTATCTTTTGGGATTTAGCAGGTACAGACTTGGGAATACTAACCCCTGTACCATCCGGGACATAATTTGGAAGCAATGTATCCTGTCCTTGAGCCAAAACCAGTAAATCCTCTTTTAATTGCTCCAAATTGAAATTTTTAGGAGAATCTAGGTCATAACCAGCTTCCATCAGCTTATCAAAAGAACCGTAATGCTTTATCAAATCAGAAATGTCTTTAAAATAGTTATCTGCACTTATTATTGATACTGGCATGTTGAACTTGGCTATCGATTTTCTTATTCGCTTACATATTGTGGTCTTTCCTGAAGCAGATTCGCCGCAAATACCAATTAATATTCTTTTATCAGGGTTATTTATAATTCTTTTAGTAAATTTTGCTATAAAATCAGGCTTGATTGACTTGAATATAGGTCTTTCGCTTTTCTTGTCATATGCAAGGATTTGTTTAAACTTTGTCTGAAGATAAAACGCAAGAAATTCTCTTCCTGTCTTTGTTGAAAAATCAGGCTTTGAGATTTTGTTATTAATGTCGTATTCTTTTTCAATGAGTGATAGCATACATTATTTAAATCTTCTAATTTTTAAAATTGCTAGTAATATTACAAATGTTAAATGTATTTTACCGCATAACATTTTAGAAACAACAACTTTTTATATTTCGTTACAAGATTCACAATAGCTCTATAAATGTAAGATTCATACCATTTAATCAAGATTTAAAAAACTCGACTAAAATATAGCTGAAATACTAGCTATACCTATTTTAATTCTTAAAAAAGATAATGCTTTTATCCAATGTTTTATAGTAAAAAAATATTCACAATATAATTATCACTCTAATAGTCTGGTTGGAAGGTATATTATGATGAAGAAATTTGTGTATATTTTAATTAGTTTGGCGTTTGCCCAGAACATGTCTTTTGGGGCTTGTACAACAGGCTATGCTTGCCCTCTTAAAGACTTAAACGATCAAAAGGCCGTAATTAACAAAATTGAAAAAGAAAAAGTAAACAATTACTATAATCCGGATACAGAAAGAACTCCGCAAACTGATAAAACTGAACGCGGCAATATGACACTAAAAGATTTAATTCCATTTAACCCCAGATTTATAAAATAAAGATTCTGTATCGGGAAATATTATAAAAGGCGGGGCTTTTTAAAAAAGCCCCGCCTAAGTCTACCAAGATTAAGTAAATATCAGCTACTAGCAAGAACAACAAGAGCAATTGCATTTTAATGCATTATTTGCTTCTTCAAGTCTTACTTTGATTCTGCCATCTACTGCGATTCCTTCACCTGTTTTTTCACTTATAAGTAAAGGATTGATATCTAATTCATCAATGAATTTGAAGTCAGAAACAAGTTGAGAAAGTCTCAATAATGTTTCTTGGATTTGGTTCATTTGAGCTGGAGTTGTACCTCTAGCACCTTCAAGAAGTTTGTATGCTTTTACAGATTTAATCATCTCTTCAGCATCAACATCTGTTAATGGAGCCATTCTAAAAGTTACGTCTTTCATAACTTCGATAAATACACCGCCCAAACCGAACATCATCATAGGACCGTATTGAGGGTCTGTTGCGATACCACAAACCATTTCTCTGTTGCCTTTAACCATTTCTTGAATGATTACGCCTTCAAGACCATCAATCAAACCTTTTTCAGTTAATTTAGCGATTAAGTCTTGATATTCAGCTCTCAATTGTTCTTCAGATTGGATATTAACTCTTACACCACCAACATCAGTTTTGTGTGAAGTCTTTTTAGAAGTCATTTTCATTACAACAGGATATCCGATTGAATTTCCAACTGTAACAACTTCTTCTTCATTAGTAGCAAAGCCTGATTTACAAACTCTGATGCCATATGCTTCAAGTACATCAATACTTTCTCTTGTAGTAAGTTGGTCACGACCTTCTGCTAATGATTGTTTGATAATCATTTCAGCTTTTGCTTTATCTACTGTATAGCAAGGAATTTTACCTTCAGGTCTTGCAATCCATCTTCTTTGTTGATCAAGTCTTACAAATCCATCAACGGCTTCTTCTGCGTACATAAAGAACGGCATATTAACTTCCATTTCTGAAAGCGCTGTGAAGAAATCACTCTTTGTCATAAATACACCAATAACTGGTTTTTCAGGATGTTGAGCTTTTATTTCCATAACAGCTTTTGCTACATCAATATCTTTTAAACCTAAGAACGGTAAGTAAATTACCATAATCATATCAACATTTTCGTCAGCAATAACTGTTTCAAGTGTTTGTTTGTAATGGTCGATTGGAGCAGAAGCAATCATATCGATAGGGTTTTTAACTGATGCAGCTGCAGGCAAGAAACTTCTTAATTTGTCTTTTGTAGCGTCTGAGATTGGAGCCATTTCCATACCATTTTCGCAAACAGCGTCAGTTGCCATAATACCAGGACCACCTGAATTTGTAATGATTGCAACTCTGTTTCCTTTTGGAATAGGGCAGTTTGCAAATACTTTTGCAGAAGAGAATAAATTCTTTAATGAATATTCTCTAATTACGCCTGATTGAGCAAGTAGAGCGTTTGCAGCTTTGTCAGCACCTGCTAAAGAGCCTGTGTGTGATGATGCAGCTGAAGCTCCTGCTGCTGAACGTCCTGCTTTAAGAGCCAAAATAGGTTTTTTCTTAGAAATTCTTGTAGCAAGTTTTCTAAAGTTTGCAGGGTTTTGGATTGATTCCATATAAAGAAGCATTTGTTCAACGTCTTCATCATCTTCCCAGTATTCCATAGCTGTTTCAGCGTTGATATCAGCTTGGTTACCGATTGAGATAAATTGAGCAAAACCTAAGTTTAAGTCTTTTAATATGTTCAAAATACCGCCGCCTAAAGCGCCTGATTGAGAAACAAAACCGATGTGTCCACGTTCAGGAAGAGTTTCAGCGAAACATCCGTCCATTCTTACTGAAGGTAATGTATTTACAACGCCTAAGCAGTTTGGACCTACGCATCTCATACCGTATTCTTTTAATTTGGCAACTAATTGTGCTTCAAGTTCTACACCTTCTTTACCAGTTTCTTTGAAACCAGCAGTGATTATGCAAAGTCCTTTTATTCCTTTTTTATTACATTCATCAATTGTTGGTAAAACAAATTTTGAATTTATAACAAGTATTGCTAAATCAACATCTCCAGGAATTTCGCTTACACTCGTATAAGCTTGCAACCCTTCAATTATTCCGCCTTTTGGGTTAACAGGGTAAATAGTTCCTGTAAATTTGTACTCTTGAAGTCTTTTCATAATGTCTGAGCCAATTGTTTTTTCTTTCGTAGAAGCTCCAACAACCGCAATAGATTTAGGCTTCATAATTTTGTCTAATTGTTCTTTTAGCATTTTTGTACCTTTCTATTCATTTTTATTTGCTTAATTAAAAATTAATATCCACTGTCAAGCCAAGGGCGTTCTCTAAATTTAGCGCCAAGACTTTCTGCAATTTCTTTGCATTTATCAACGTCAATTTTATAATTTTTATATCCTGTTACCACAGTTGCGGTGGTATCTATACCGTATTTTACGCAATCTGCAATAAATTTTTTAACAGCAGCATATGAGTTTTCATAAGCAGGCTGTGCGAGAGTATTGTACATATTTTCATTTTCAGCATTTAAGCTGACAGAAACTTTATCAACATAATTTGCTAATTCTTTCGGCACGTCTTTTTTAAGTATAAGACTAGCTTGGCCGTTAGTATTAACTCTGATTTTAACTTTTGGGTATTTTTTCTTTATATATTTTGCAACGGTTTCGAGCGTTCTAAGTTTAATTAAAGGTTCACCGTAACCGCAAAATACTACTTCTTCACCCAATTTATCTTTAAATTCTTCAAGTTGTGCAATAACATCTTCTGCCTCAACGTTTTCAGATGTAAGAAACAAATTTGTGCCAACTACATCTTCTTTTATAGAGCGGATACAGAAGACACAGTTATTCGAACAAGCATTAGTTAAGTTTATATAAACTTTATTATCCAATTCGTAAACTAGGTTGTTCTCGTTCATTATTAACACTCCTTGATTTAATTCTTACACAAGTAAGATTAGATAACAAGGAATTTTTTAAAATTCGTTCAAAATATCACAATTATTTTAAAAATCGTGAAGGCTGATTTTACGGTGTTTCTAGGCTATCAAATTAATAAAAATTAAGAAAATATTTTTTTTTGGAAAATATGATATCCTTAGTAATATGATTGAAATTTTAATTTTATACGTCTTATACAAAAGAGAAAAAACCATATATTCAGTGCGAAAAGACATAATTGAATTGTTTGGTAATTTTACAAAGCCAAGTGCGGGAACAATTTATCCAGCATTGAAACGTATGCTTGAGAAAAAATTCCTTTCACTAAATGAAAGAATGTCTGAAGGTGGGAAAAAATCAAGTTATTACTCAATTACAGACTCAGGTAAAAAATATTTCAGAGAGCTTTTCTTTGAAGATTGCAGTGAAAATCCTTCGTTATTTTTCTCCCAGCTTCAATCAAAACTCGCAACTGTAGGTCTTCTTTCTCAACATGACAAATCTGCATTCTTAGAACAAATACAAAAATCTATAGATATTTATATATTTGATATGGAAAATAAAATGCAGGATAAATATATAGATTTTGACAAAAATCAAAAAGAGTTGCTTGCTTATACAATTAGTGAGGCAAAAAACCTGAAAGAGTTTGCAAAGAAACTGAGCAAAATATAATGAGTGCAATAGTAAGTAACGTCATAAATGACTCAATAGCAGAAGAATTGGAGCTTGAAAAAGGCGACGTTCTGCTAAAAATTAATGGGATTATCCCAAAAGATTATATTGAGTATAAATACCTTTTAAATTCAGAAGAAATTGAGATTGAAATAAAGCGCAAAAACGGCGAAATTGAAATTATTGAAATCGAAAAAGATTATGAAGATGACCTTGGAATTGTCTTTGAATCTGCCATTTTCGACAAAATAAAACCATGCCTGAACAAATGCATTTTCTGCTTTGTTGACCAGCAACCAAAGGGCTTGCGAGATTCTTTATATATAAAAGATGATGACTACAGGCTTTCTTACCTTCAAGGCACCTATGTAACGCTTACAAACCTTACAGAACAAGACAAAAAAAGAATTGAAACACAGCACCTTGGGCCTTTGTACGTTTCTGTTCATACAACAAATCCCGACCTGAGGGTAAAAATGCTTAAAAACCCGAAAGCAGCAAACATTATTGAAAATTTAAAATGGTTAAAAAAGATTGATATCCCAATACACACACAGATTGTGCTCTGCCCAGGGTTAAATGACAAAGAAGAGCTCGACAGAACGCTAAATGATCTTTATAAATTCAAAAACATTGTAAATTCGATTGCAATAGTTCCTGTGGGAATTACTAAATTCCGAAAAGAAAAACTAAATACAATAAATAAAGAAATTGCACTCGATACAATTGCAAGAATTGAGAAATTTAATAAAAAAGCACGAAAAAATATAGCATCAGCTTCAGATGAGTTTTTTATAAAAGCAGAACTTCCTATTCCTGATAAAAAGTATTATTCTGATTTCTCTCAAATAGAAGACGGAGTCGGCGCAATAAGACTTTTATTAGACGATTTCAATAAGAGAAAGAAAAAACTCCCAAAAGAAATTAAAAACAAAAAATCTTACACATTACTTGCTTCTCAGGCTTCTTTTGATTGCTTAAAAGAAATCCAAAAAGAATTAAATAAAATTAAAAATTTTAATATTGATATTGTTGAAATCAAAAGTGACTTCTGGGGGAAACACGTAAGCGTTGCAGGGCTTATAACAGGCTCTGATATTATAAAACAACTTAAGGGAAAAGATATTAAAAACCTTGTACTTCCTACAGTTATGATAAGGCCTTATACAGAAGAGTTTTTAGACGGAGTAACCGTTTCTGATATTGAGAAAGAACTTAATTGCAAAATAACAATAATAAATGATATCTATTCAACAAAAGAAATTGTTAATCTAATAAAATAAAAGCCGCCTTCAAAGATAAAAGCGGCTTTTTATTAATTATTAAAATTATTATGTTATATCTTGTATTGCTTTGCTATCGCCTTCAACAGATTCTTTAAGCATCTTCTTAACGATGTCGCTCTGTGTATCAAGCATCTTAACAACAGTTTCAATATTTTTAACTTTATTTGTCAAAATAACGTCAGCATTTGACTGGATATTACTTGTTACCTTTTGGTACGCAGCTAATGCAGCACTACTTGTACCTTGAAGCAAGTTACCTGCAACAGTAGAAGCAAGTCCAAACGTACCCATATAAGGTGACATAGCCTGCAAAATACCGCCCCATCCTGAGATAACACCAGCAGTAGGAAGTACCCAGTTGTTACCCATGCCAAATCCCGCAACAGTACCTGCGCCGTATGCAGCAGCATTAACGCCTGCCATGCCGGCTATATCAGAAACAGCGGTTAAAGCTGATGCTCCACCTGTTGCAACACCTGAGGAGCCTCCGCCAAAACTCCAAGAAATAGGAGCTGCACCACTTGGGAAGCCTGAAAAACTACCTAAAGAGCCAATACCAAATGCAGAGCTTCCGCCATCAACGGTTGAAGTTCCACCTGACATAGGTGACCAGTAGGAAGTACCCGGAACATTTAAACTTGTTGACCCGCCCATAGAACTCATAAATGAGCTTGGGGCTATAAGTCTTGCAAGCTGCCACAAGAAACTTCCTGCTGTACCAAAACCCGCACCGTCAAGAGCAGAACCGCTCACAGTGATATCTCTTAATCTGTCATAAGTTTCAAATAACTGGGCTTTAGCATCAGAGCTTGCGCTTCCAAATTTATTTGAAATGACCAAATAACTATCATTTTTGTAACTCA